>DATMVT010000235.1:0-9906 GCA_035562895.1 Patescibacteria group bacterium
GCACGGCGCTAAACACCGACGCCCCGATCAGGACAAGGACCAAGACCATCGCCGACGCAACCGCCGGGCGATGGCGCATCACGAACTTTCCGAGCCGATAGCGCACGCTCGGAGGCGCTGCCAGCACCGGATCGCCCTGCAGATATCGACGTATGTCCAAGGCCAGACTGTTGGCGGTCTCGTAACGGCGCGTCCGCTCCTTCTCCAGCGCTTTCATCACGATCCAGTCGAGTTCGCCGCGGAGCTGTCGGGCCAGCGTCCTTGGCTCGGTGCGGAATCGTTCGACCAGCGCATCCGGCGTCATCTGTCCGCTGACCACATGCGCGCTCGGCAACGGCGGATCCATTTCCCGGATGATGCGCTGGATCTCCGCGAGTGCGGCGGCATGAGCAGAGAGCGCGTCGACCGGCGTGATGCCGGTCAGCAACTCGTACAGCACGACGCCGAGCGCGTAGATGTCGCTGCGGGTATCGATGTCGGCGCTGCCCTCCGCCTGCTCGGGGCTCATGTATCGAGGCGTACCGATCAGTTGCTGCTCGGCCGTGAAGTAGGTGCGCTCAGTCAAGCGTCCGGCGACGGCCTTGGCAATGCCGAAATCGATGACGCGGGCGAATGGCGCGTCGTCATGCGTGCTGACCAGCACGTTGCTGGGCTTGAGGTCGCGATGGATGACGCCTTTGCTGTGGGCGTGCTGCACCGCCTGGCAAACTTGCTCGAACAGCGCGAGCCGTTGCTGCAACGAAAGCCGCTTGGCATCGCAATACGCCGTGATCGGTTCGCCCCGCACCAATTCCATCACGAAATAGGGTCGACCCGTTTCGGTGGCGCCGGCGTCGAGCACGCGCGCGATGTGGGGGTGATCCATCATGGCCAGCGCTTGGCGCTCGGCCTCGAAGCGGGCGATCACGTCGCGGGTGTCCATCCCCACACGAATGACCTTGATCGCGACACGCCGCTTGACCGGATGATCCTGCTCGGCCTCGTAGACCAGTCCAAATCCGCCCTCGCCGATGAGGCGCAGAATGCGGTAGGGGCCGATATGCCCGCCGGGGCCTTCCTGGAACGCCGATCGAGCAGTCACATCCTGAGCGTCCACGCGCGTCTCCGGTGCTGTTCTGTCCCGGAGTCTGCGCCACATCGAGCAGGACGTGAAGTGCGCGCTGCCTCGTCAAGATGATCGCGCAACGACCACGTCCGAGCAGCGCCAGAACGACACAACGCGATCGCTTCGCACCCTTCGCGCCCGGCCGCAGATTGGACCGCCCAGGGATCTGAGAAGGCTCCATGGGCGGACAAGCTAGACGTGATCAAGGCCGGTGCGACCGTGATGCCTCTCGGGAAGCGCAACGCCGCATGGCAAGACTCGCCTTGACGGCATATGGCCGCGCCGATACGTTGGACTCAAAGTTCACGATCGCCGTCCACTGATGAAGCGACTGCTATCAATTGCCTTGCTTTCCCTGAGCCTTGAAGTATCGGCGACGGTTTCAATCTTCCAGTACCTTGCTCCAAGTGGCGAGATAGCGCCGCCCGCGCCCGGATTCCTCGCTGAATCGGCCGTCGTGCCGACGATTGGCTCGTTCACGGCGGCGACTCCTTCCGTAACGATGGCTCTGCCGGGTCATCCTGCGCCAGTGAACATGACGTTGGTTCGTTCGGAGTCGCGAGGAAATGGCTTTACTTGGGTTGGCCGGGTGAACGGATATGCAATGCAAAGCGTGGTGACAGTTGCTGAGGGCCACTTGCTCGCGCGGCTATTCACGGAGTTGGGAAACTACGAGATTCGCACGTCGAGTGCCGGTGCAAGGTCACCGACGCTGTCGACCAGTCAAATTTCTGCGAGCGGCAACACTCAATGGCGAAGTTGGGCAAGTGGCAAGCGTTTTGAGCCCGGCCATCGGGCACAATCGGCGCTGTCTCCGGAGGATCGATCGATGCCCGCCAACGTCAGCAAGGCCACACCCATCCTGTTCGTCGAGCGCATCGAGTCCTCGCTGCCGTTCTTCGCAGCCGTCGGATTCGCGAAGGTGATGGACGTGCCGCACGGCGAAGCGCTTGGGTTCGCGATTCTCAACGACGGCAAGTTCGAACTGATGTTGCAGTCATTCGACTCGCTGGCCGAGGACATGCCGCAGCTGAACGATGCGGCGCGCGGCCGAAGCTTCCTGTTCGTCGAGGTGCCGGACCTGGCCGCGGTCGAGGCCGCGCTGACCGGTCACCCGGTCTTCCTGCCACGACGCACGACCTTCTATGGCGCCGACGAGATCGGTTACATCGAGCCCGGCGGGCATTACGTCACCTTCGCGCAGTTTGCCGAGCCGGCCTGAGCCTCAACGCTCGATGTCCTCGTCGTCCCGCGGCGCCTCGATCGGCGTGGTGTCGCCGTCCTCGATGTCCGCTGACTCGTCACCGGATGCCGCGGCCGCATCGGCGTTCTCGGGTGCGTTCTCGGCGGCTTCGATCAACTGCTGTTCGTCGGTCTGCACACCGATGTGATAAGTCGCGAAACCGGGCAACACGATCTGATTCAGGGCCATGCCGATGAGCTTGCCCTGTACCGGGGACACGATCGCGCGCTCGCTGTTCTGCACCGGATCGACGACCTTGCCGAGGCGTTGGCCGACCCGCACGCGATCGCCAAGATTCACCTCCGAGAACAACATGCCGCCGGCGTCGGAACGCACCCACTTCGCCGAATAGAACAGCGCCTGCGGTTCCGCCCACATGCGGAAACTGCGGGTCATGCCCATCTTGTGCAGCAGCGTGTGCAAGGCCTGCACGGCCAGATCGATCTCGGCAGGCTCGAGCCGCATCGGCGAACCGACTTCGAAGGTGATCGCGGGAATGCCGGCCTCGACCGCCGCACGCCGCAACATGCCGCGCGCACCCGGGGAATGCAGCACCGCGGTGGCGCCGAAGCCGCGCGAGAACTCGAGCACCGCGGGGATGCGCAGATCACCGCGCACCTGCGGCAGGTTCTTGCGATCGAACGAACCGGTATGGAAATCGACGAGCGCCTGGCAATTCGTCGCGACTTCGTTGAAGAAGCTGTGCGCGATGCGCGATGCGGCACTGCCCGTCGTCGAACCGGGAAACGAGCGATTCAGATCGCGCCGATCCGGCAAGTAGCGTGACCCGCGCGCGTAGCCGAGGAAGTTGACGATCGGGACGCCGATGACGGTACCGGACATCGCCGCGGGATCGAGTTCGTTCATCAGTCGGCGGATGATTTCGATGCCGTTCAATTCATCGCCGTGCACCGCGGCGGTCAGGCAGATGCGTGGCCCCACGGTCGGGCCATGCACGACGATGACCGGCGTCGTCACGACCGCACCGTCGAAACTCTGCCCGGACGCCCAGCGCAACTCGGCGCGCGTGCCCGGTCGCACCGACTGGCCGAGCAGCGACAAGGGCGTCGTCTCGGCACCTTCCGCGAGGACCGGAACCGGCGTCACCGCGACGGCGTCCATGGTCGGTGCGACGACCGCTGCCGGCGTTTTCGCGACCGTGGACGGCGGTGGACGCGGCGTCGATCTGGCCGCTGACTGCTCGACCGGTTCCGAGACCGGCCTGGACGCCTCGACCGGAAAGTCCTGAGCAGTGAGGGTGCTTCCCGCCAGCAGTCCGAGCACCCCCAGGATCGGTCGGATCATGACTGGGTCGTCCGGCAGGTCGAGCACACCCCATGCACTTCGAGGGTCTGCGCACGCGGCGTGAAGCCCAGCGCATGGGCGTGCGCGATCAACTGCGTGGCCACCTGCGAGTCGCAGAATTCGGTGGCTGCGCCGCACTGATCGCAAATGAAGAACGGCACCGTGTGCCGTTCGGCGGGGTGATGGCAGCCGGTGTAGGCATTGATCGACTCGAGCTTGTGGATGAAGCCGTGCTCGATCAGGAAATCGAGTGCGCGATAGACCTGCGTGGGCGCCGCCCGTGCGACTTCGGGCCGCAACTGGTCCAGCAAGTCGTAAGCCTTCACCGGCCTGTCGGCGATCGCGATCAACTCCAGCACGCGCCGGCGCATCGGCGTCAGCTTCAGGCCGCGCGTGTCGCATGCGGCCTCGACCGCATGCACGAACGACACCGGCGCATGCGTGTGCTGGTGTCCTCCGCGACGCAGCGGACTCATGCTCAGGCCGCCTGGCGCTGGCAATGGCGGACGGCGGCGTCGATGCGTGCGAGCGCGCGCTTCTGTCCGGTCAGGTACACGGTCTGGTCGATCGACGGCGACACCTGCGAACCGGTGATCGCGACGCGCAGCGGCTGCGCCACCTTGCCCAGACCGACGCCGACTTGTTCCGCGGCCTTGCGCAGCGCGACGTCGACCGACACCGGCGACCACTCGCCTTCGGCGATCGCCGCCAGCGCATCGTGCGCCGCCTGCAGCGGCTGGGCAGCGCTCGCGACCAGGTGCTTCGCCGCCGATTCGGCCTCGTAACTCTCGAACTCCTCGTACCAGCAGCGTGCCTTCTCGGCCATTTCCTTCAACGTCTTCACGCGGTCGCGCAACGCGACCACGATCTCGGCCGGCTTCGGACCGTGCGCCATCGCGTAGTGCAGGTCCTCGAGATGCGGAATCAGGTGCAGGGCCACTTTTTCCGGCGCATCGGTCTTGATGTAGTGCTGGTTCAGCCAGGTCAGCTTGTCCATGTCGAAACGCGCCGGCGCGCGATTCACGTCACGCACGTCGAACATGCGGACGAGTTCCTCGCGCGAAAACACTTCCTGGTCGCCGTGCGACCAGCCGAGCCGCACCAGATAGTTCAGCAACGCATGCGGCAGGAAGCCGTCGTCGCGGTAGTTCATGACGTTGACCGCGCCGTGGCGCTTGGACAAGCGCGCACCATCCTGGCCGAGGATCATCGGCAGATGCGCGAACACCGGCGGCACGTGGCCCATCGCGTAGTAGATGTTGATCTGGCGCGGCGTGTTGTTGATGTGGTCGTCGCCGCGGATCACTTCGGTGATCTTCATGTCGACGTCGTCGACCACGACCGCGAAGTTGTAGGTCGGAAAATCGTCCGAACGCCAGATGATCAGATCATCGAGTTCCTCGTTCGAGATCTCGATCTTGCCGCGCACCTTGTCGTCGAACACCACCGTGCCCGACTGCGGATTACTGAATCGGACCACCGGCACGACGCCATCGACCGGGACCGCGCCGTGACGACACTTGCCGTCGTAACGCGGCTTCTCGTTGTTCGCCATCTGCTGCTCGCGCAGCGTTTCCAGACGTTCCTTGCTGCACCAGCACTGGTAGGCCTTGCCCTCGGCCAGCAACTGCTTCACGACATGGCGATACCGATCCAGTCGTTCGGTCTGGTAGAACGGGCCCTCGTCGTAGTCGAGGCCGAGCCACTCCATCGCGTCCAGGATCGCGTTCACCGACTCCTGCGTCGAACGCTCGCGATCGGTGTCCTCGATGCGCAGGATGAAGGTGCCGTTCTGGCGACGCGCTTCCAGCCAGCAGTAAAGCGCCGTGCGGGCGCCGCCCAGATGCAGCAGGCCGGTGGGACTCGGGGCGAAGCGGGTGCGATAGGTCATGGACGGAAGCTCAAGAGAAGGCGACAAGGATAGCAAGGCGAAACCGACGCGAAGGTGACTACGCGGGTTCTCGCCGCGCGGCATAGAACGCCTCGGCGAAGGCTTCGAAGCGATGCTCGGCGACGGCGGCGCGGAGGCCCTGCATCAGCTCCTGGTAGTAGTGCAGGTTGTGGATCGTCGCGAGCGTCGAGAACAGCATCTCGCCGCACTTGTCGAGATGGCGCAGGTAGGCGCGGGTGAAGGTCAGGCAGCAGTAGCAAGTGCAGTCCTTGTCGACCGGTGCGGTGTCGCGCTCGTAGCGCGCATTGCGGATGCGCACGTTGCCGAAGCGCGTGAACAGGTGGCCGTTGCGCGCATTGCGCGTCGGCATCACGCAGTCGAACATGTCGACGCCGCGGCGCACGCCCTCGACGATGTCTTCGGGCCGACCCACGCCCATCAGATAGCGCGGCCGATCGGTCGGCAGGTGCGGCAGGGTCACATCGAGCACATGCTCGCGCTCAGGCGCCGGCTCGCCGACGGAAAGGCCACCGATCGCGTAGCCATCGAACCCGATCTGCGCCAGCCCCTCGGCCGAACGCCTGCGCAACGATTCGTGCATGCCGCCCTGGACGATGCCGAACAGCGCATTCGGATTGCGCAACTGGTCGAACGCGACGCGACTGCGCTCGGCCCAGGCCAGCGACAGTTCCATCGATTCTCGCGCCTGCGTCTCGGTCGCCGGATACGGCGTGCACTCGTCGAAGATCATCACGATGTCCGAGTTCAACGCGCGCTGGATGCGCATCGATTCCTCGGGCGAGAGGAACACCTTGCGACCATCGACCGGAGAAGCGAAATGCACGCCCTCCGGGGTGATCTTGCGGCGTTCGGCCAGCGACCAGACCTGAAAGCCTCCGGAATCGGTCAGGATCGGCTTGTCCCAGCCGATGAAGCCGTGCAGGCCACCATGCGCCTCGATCACGTCGGTGCCCGGACGCAACCACAAGTGGAAAGTGTTGCCGAGGATGATCTCGGCACCGATGTCGAGCACCTGCTGCGGCGTCATGCCCTTGACCGAGCCATAGGTACCGACGGGCATGAAGGCCGGCGTCTCGACCGTGCCCTTGTCGAACCGCAATTGGCCGCGACGCGCGCGACCGTCCGTGGTGTGGAGCGTGAACTGCATCAGGAATCCTTGGGCGGCACGATGAACATCGCGTCGCCATACGAGAAGAAGCGGTAGCGCTGGTCGACCGCATGACGATAGGCCGCCAGCACGCGCTCGCGACCGGCAAACGCCGACACCAGCATGAGCAAGGTCGACTCGGGCAAGTGGAAATTGGTGATCAAGGCATCGACCGAACGGATGCGATAGCCCGGGAAAATGAAGATCCGCGTCTCGCCCGCGAGCGGCCTGACCTCACCATCGCGCATGGCCGACTCGAGCGCGCGCACGACCGTGGTGCCGACCGCCACGACGCGATGGCCGGCGGCGCGCGTCGCGCGAATCCGCTCGCACAACTCCGCACCGACATTCAGCCATTCCGAATGCATCGTGTGTTCGTGCACCGAGTCGACGCGCATCGGTTGGAACGTTCCGGCACCGACATGCAGGGTGACATGGCCGAACTGCACGCCGCGCGCCTGCAACTCGTCAAGCAGCGGGGCATCGAAATGCAGGCCGGCCGTGGGCGCCGCGACCGCGCCCGGTTCGCGCGCGAACACGGTCTGGTAACGCGTCGTATCGCGCGCGTGGTCGACGTCCTTGATGTAGGGCGGCAACGGCATGCGCCCGATCCGGTGCAGGACCGACTCCAGCGGCTCCGGCGTATCGAAGCGCAGATGAAAGAATGCCCCATCACGACCCAGCACGGTGGCCGGCACGCCGTCGCCAAGTTCGAGGCGCGTGCCTTCTCTTGGCGCATTGCTGGCACGCATCTGCGCCCGCACCTCGTGCGGCCCCAGCACGCGCTCGATCAAGACCTCGACCTCGCCGCCCGACGCCTTGCGTCCGAACAAGCGCGCGGGGATTACCCGGGTGTCGTTGAAGACCAGCAGGTCGCCGGGCTGCAGCAACGTCAGCAAGTCGCGGAAACGGCCATCGACCAGGCGGTCCTGCGCGCCATCCAGCACCAGCAAGCGGCTGTCCGAGCGTTCAGCCAGCGGAGACTGCGCAATCAGCTCGGGCGGCAGATCGAATTGAAAATCGGATTTCTTCACGGAATCGCCCAATCGGGCCGCGCATTATCGCGCAGACGGGCGATTCGCGGGCGGATCCGCAGTCACGCTCGCCCCTTCGTTCATGCAGTGCTTCAATACTCCCCCGCCCTGCCCGCCCGCGCCGATCCCGTGAGCCTCTACGCCCTCACCCGCCCTTTCCTGTTCGCGCTCGATGCCGAGGCCGCTCATGGCGCCGGCCTGCGTGCCATCGAACTGGCCTATCGCACCGGGATGAATCCGCTGCTGGCCAGCAAGCCGGAACCGTTGCCGACGCCCGCATTCGGCATCACCTTTCCGAATCCGGTCGGACTGGCCGCCGGGCTGGACAAGAACGCGGCGCACGTCGATGCATTGGCATCGCTCGGATTCGGTTTCATCGAGGTTGGCACGATCACGCCCAAGCCGCAGACGGGCAACCCGAAACCACGCATGTTCCGCTTGCCGGAACATCGTGCCGTCATCAATCGCCTCGGATTCAACAACGACGGCGTCGACGCGCTGCTGAAAAACCTGGACTGCGCGCGCTACACCGGCGTGCTCGGCATCAACATCGGCAAGAACAAGGACACGCCGAACGAACGCGCGGTCGACGACTATCTGATCTGCCTGCGTGCGGTCTACCAACGCGCGAGTTACATCACCGTCAACATCTCTTCTCCCAATACCTCCGGCCTGCGCGACCTGCAGGAAGAAGACACGCTGCGCCGGTTCATCGGCGCCTTGCGCGAGGAGCAGGAGAAACTCGGTGCGAACGGCCGGCGCAAGCCGATGCTGCTGAAGATCGCGCCCGACCTGACGGAAGTCGAGATGGACGCAATCGCCGAAGTGCTGCTCGCCTCCGGCATCGATGGGCTGATCTGCACCAACACGACGATCGATCGCGACATCGTTCAGGGGCATCGGCACGGCGGCGAAGGTGGCGGTCTCAGTGGCGCACCGGTGTTCGCGAAGTCGACGGCGGTCCTTGCCGGCATGGCGCAACGCACGCGCGGCAAGCTGCCGATCGTCGGCGTCGGCGGCATCCTGAGCGGCGCCGACGCGCAAGCCAAGATCGCGGCGGGTGCGAGCCTGGTGCAGTTCTACACCGGCATGATCTATCGCGGCCCGGAGCTGATCGGTGAATCGGTCGAAGCCATTCGCGCCGCCAGGGGCTTCTGATGCTGCGCGAGCAGGTGTCGCTGAAGTCGATGAACACGTTTGGCGTCGAGGCCTCGGCACGCTGGTATGCGGAAGTCGCCTCCGCCACCGAGTTGTCTGCCCTGCTCGCCGATGCGCGCGTCGCCCACCTGCCCTTGCTCATGCTCGGTGGCGGCAGCAACCTGCTGCTGACCCGCGACGTCGATGGACTGGTCGTGCGCTATGTCGACGATCACGTCCGCGTCATCGCGCCGGGACGCGATTCGCACCTGCTCGAAGTCGGCGCCGGCCTGAACTGGCACGCCTTCGTCGAGTGGTCGCTGGCGAGCGGTTACGTCGGTCTCGAGAACCTCGCGCTGATCCCGGGCACGGTCGGGGCCGCACCGATCCAGAACATCGGCGCCTACGGCATCGAAGTCGAACGATTCATCAACGCCGTCGAAGTGTTCGATCGCGAACGCCGCTGCACGACCATCTTCAAACACGATTTCTGCGAGTTCGCGTATCGACACAGTCGCTTCAAGCGCGAGGACGAACGCGAACGCTACATCGTCGTGAACGTGCGCTTCAGGCTGCCGCGCAGCGCCCGGCTCAACCTCGACTATCCCGGCATCGGCGACGAGCTCGCCGCGATGGCGATCGATGCGCCGACGGCGCGCGACGTCTTCGACGCCATCTGTCGCATCCGCCGCCGCAAATTGCCCGACCCCGCCGCGATCGGCAATGCCGGAAGCTTCTTCAAGAACCCGATCGTGCCGACCGACCTCGCGCAGGCGTTGGTCGCCGCGCATCCCGGTGCGCCGACTTTTGCGGCACGCCCGGGATTCCGCAAGCTGAGCGCCGCTTGGCTGATCGATCAATGCGGGCTGAAAGGCCATCGCGAAGGCGATGCCGGCGTGTCCGCGCAACACGCGCTGGTGCTGGTCAATCACGGCAATGCCAGCGGCGTGGATCTTTGGCGCGTCGCACAGCATGTTCAGGCCTGCGTCCGCAACCGATTCTCGATCACGCTCGAACCCGAAC
>DATMVT010000236.1:0-21869 GCA_035562895.1 Patescibacteria group bacterium
GCCGAGGTCGCGCCAGAAGCGATAGATGCCGACGGCGGACGCGCGCCACGACGGATGCGCGACATCGCCGATCGCGGCCAGCAGGGTCGGATAGACCATCGCGGTACCGAGACCGAGCAGGACGCCGCCCGCCGCAAAGCCGGCGACATCGCGCCAGATCAGCACGGCGATGATGCCCAGCGCCTGCAACCACATGCCCGCGGCGATCAGCCACTTGCGACCGACGCGATCCGACCACGCACCCGTGACGAGCTGACCCACGCCCCAGGTCGCGGGATAGATCGCCGCCAGCGTCCCGATCTCGGCGAGCCCGAGTCCGGCCGCCGCGAAGAACAGCGGGAACAGTCCCCAGGCCATGCCGTCGTTGAGATTGTTGACGAGCCCGGCCTGGGTGATGCTGGACAGGTTGCGATCGGTGAACGTGGTGCGCAGAAACAGATCGCCGGCACTCGGCTGCGCGACGTCCGCACGCCCATGCTGGCGCGATTCGAGCGCGACGTGATGCACGGTCTCTCGGACCAGCAGCGACGACAGCAACAACCCGGCGACGACGAACCCGACGCCCAGCCAGAACGGCGCCGGACGCAACCCGTACTGCGCGGCGATGTAGCCGGTCGCGAGCGCACTGATCGCCACCGCGAAATAGCCGGCGAACTCGTTCAGGCCCATCGCCAAGCCGCGCCGTTGCGGTCCGGCAAGGTCGATCTTCATGATCACCGTGGTCGACCACGTCAGCCCCTGGCTGATGCCAAGCAGGACGTTCGCGAACAGCACCCAGTTCCAGCTCGGTGCCCACATCAGCAGGAAAGGCACCGGTACCGCGACCAGCCAGCCTGCGACCAGCACGTGCTTGCGCCCGAAGCGGTCGGACAAACGTCCGGCGAAATAGTTGGTGCAGGCCTTGGTCGCACCGAAGACGACGATGAAGCTGAGCACGGCAGTCTTCGCCGCGAGCGCGAATTCCTGCTCGGCCAACGCCGGCAAGATCGAACGCTCGAGCCCGATCATCGCGCCGACAAAAGCGTTCACCAGCACGAGCAACGCGAACTGCGCCGCATTCTCGCGCAGCCCGAGCCGAATTCCAGTCATCGTGCCCGGCCTGCCGTGCGCATGTTGCTCTCCAGGATCACGTGGCGCGCCCGGAGGGATTCGAACCCCCGACCACCGCCTTCGGAGGGCGGTACTCTATCCAACTGAGCTACGGGCGCTTGATGCAGGCATCTGCGAGAACCGGGTGGCGCGGACTGCAGGCACCGCCGGTGGTCGCATTCTAGCGGGAAAGCGCATCTTGGGCGCGGCGGCGCGGCATCGACTAGCGCGGCGCCCGCGAGAACACGGGCGGCGGCGTTCCGCGCTCATGGGCGACGCGCCAGTCCCGCGCCAGGTCGAGGGCGTCGGCGATGACCTGATGCATGTCGAGGTAGCGATAGGTGCCGAGGCGACCGATGAAGGTGATGTGGCGCTGTGCCTCGGCGCGGGCGACGTAGCGGGCGAGAAGATCGCGATCGGGCGCGAGCCGCTTCGGGTAGAAGGGCAGGTCGCCGGCCTCGGTTTCCTTGCTGAACTCGCGCGTGACCAGCGTGCGCTCGTGCGATGCCCATGGCGACAGGTGTCGATGTTCGAGCACGCGCGTCCATGGCACGTCGAGCGTCGGACAATTGATGATGGCCGTGCCCTGGTAGTCGCCATCATGGACGCTGCGTTGCCAATGCATGGTGCGATAGCCGAGGCGGCCTTCGCTGAATCCGAAAAAGGCGTCGATCGCACCCGAGTGGAAGACGTGTGCGAACCCGTGCTGCATCGCGGCGTCCCAAGGCATCGAAAGCGCCACTTGAATGCGCGGATGGTCGAGGATGTTCTCGACGACGCGGGTATAGCCGTGTTTCGGCAACGCCTGGTGGCGGCTGTCGTAGTAGTTGTCGTCGTAGTTGAAGCGCACCGGCAGGCGCTTGAGGATGTCGGCCGGCAGCTCGGTCGGATCGCAGCCCCATTGCTTGATCGTGTAGCCACGGAAGAAGGCTTCGTACAGGTCGCGCCCGATGAACTTCAGCGCCTGCTCCTCGAGGTTCGCGGGTTCGTCGATGTCTTGTGCCGCAAGACCGGCGATGTGGGCGCGCGCCGCCTGCGGTCCCATCGTGGTGCCGAAGAACTGGTTGATCGTGTGCAGGTTGATCGGCAGGCTGAAGATGCCGCGCCCGGTACGCGCCTTGACGCGGTTGACGAAGGGCATCCATTCGCCGAAGCGTTGCAGGTAATGCCAGACGGCGTCGTTGCTGGTGTGGAAGATGTGCGGCCCGTACACGTGCTCGATCACGCCCGTCGCGGCGTCGCGTGCGGTGTGGCAATGCCCGGCGACATGGTCGCGCTGGTCGATCACGCGCACTTCGTATCCGGCTTCCGCCAGTTCCCGGGCCAGCACCGCGCCGGAGAAGCCGGCCCCGACCACCAGCAACGCAGTCATGACGTCATGCCCACCAGCCGTTCAAGACGCTGCCGCAGCAACGTGAAGCGGTGATCGCCGACGCGCGCTTGGGCGTGGCGGTCGATCTCGCCGCGCAGGGTCGGCACGTCGAGCCCGGTCAGGGCCTGCAGCAAGGTGTCGAGATCGACGTCGCCGGTTCCGTTCGACGCGCGTTGCTGTCGCCGCTGGCGGATCTGTTCCAGTGCATTGGCGATCGCTGCGCCGCTGCGCTCGATGTCATCGACGCCGGCATCGATCAGGCAGGACTCGGGCTTGACCGGATGATAGATGCGTCCCGGCAGGATGCGCGGATAGGCGAGCGGCGGGCGGAAACGGTGGGTGCCGAGATTGTGCAAGGTGCCGGCACGATCGCTCGCGCTGGTGTAGAAGCGATCGCGGAAGCCGTCCGGCACGAACGCACCATCGCCGCCGAAATCGCCGATGCGCAGTCCCTGCCGGTGCAGCAAGGTCGGCAGCAGTCCTTCGAAGAACCCTGTCCAGCCGGCGCGCACCTGGTCGCGCAAGACGGTGAACCCGCGTCGCGACAATCGCGCGATCGGCAGGAAGCCACGCACGCAGGACGCAGGATCGAGCGGGCCGTCGGGCGCATGGATCTCGTGCCACCAGTGCCAGTCCGGCTCGTCGGCGTGATGGCGCAAGTGCGCGCAGAACAGGTCGTGCGGCTGGTCGCGAAAGGCGTCGAACAGGTCGCGCCACGGCCCGGCATAGAGCGCGTCGTACTCGATGAACCAGTAATGGTCGAAATCGCCGTGTGCATCGAAGAAGTCGAGCCAGGCCAGATGCAGGTTCCACATGATCTCGCGGCCGACCAGGCGCTTCGCCCGCTGCGCGACACCGGCAAACGTGAAGCGGTGCACCTGCGCCGCCAGGACCTCCGGCAAGGCCTCGGCATCGCTCATCACGAAGGCGCGATCGCCGCCGTGCAAGGCGTCGCGCATGCGCTCGAACTCGGCCAGGATCGACGGATCGAAACGGTGGGTCATCAACACGATGGCGGTTCGCAAACGACTTCCCCGTTCGACCGGCTCGACTGTACGGAGCCGACGCGGCCGCAAGCAATGGCGGCAACGTGACCAACGGTGTCGGGAATGACGTATGGCCCGCTCGGTGGCCATCGGCGCCAGCTAGGCTCGCGGTTCCTTCCCTGCGCCGGTGCGCTGCCCATGTCCGCGATGCGTTCTCCCAAGCTCCTGCCGTTCCTGATCGGATTGACCCTGTCCGCGTCCTCCCTCGCCAGCGATGTCGATCGCTTCGACCTGCCGATCGCAGTGAAGACGCTGGACAACGGCCTCACCGTCGTCGTCTCCGAAGACCGCAGTGCGCCCGTGGTCGGCGTCAGCGTCGTCTACAAGGTCGGCATGCGTTCCGAGCCGAAGAACCGCACCGGCTTCGCGCACCTGTTCGAGCACCTGATGTTCGAGGGCACGCCGAACGCGCCGGAAGGCACCTTCGACAAGGTCATCAGTGGCGGCGGTGGCCGCAACAACGGTTCGACGCGACCGGACTTCACCAACTACATCGAGATCGCGCCGGTGTCGGCCTTGGAACCGATCCTGTGGCTCGAGGCCGATCGCATGAAGACGCTCGACTTCAGCGAGAAGACCTTGAAGAACCAGCAGGACGTGGTCAAGGAAGAAATCCGCGTCAACGTGAAGAACCAGCCCTACGGCGGCTTCATGTGGATCGACATCAGCCAGCAGGCGTTCTCGAAGTGGGAGAACAACCATGATGGCTACGGCAGCTTCGTCGACCTCGAGAGCGCCAAGCTCGACGACGTGCGCGCCTTCCATCGCGACTACTACGGCCCGAACAATGCGGTGCTGTCGCTGGCCGGCGACGTGTCGCCCGAAGAAGGCTTCGCCCTGGCCGAAAAGTATTTCGGCAAGATCGACCAGCGCCCGACGCCCAAGCCCGCGGACTTCAGCGAGCCGCTGAACACGCAGGAAAAGCGCATCACCCAATCCGATCCGTTGGCCCAGGTGCCTGCGGTCGCCGTCGGTTACAAGATCGCCGATCGCGGCAGCCCCGACCAGGCGCCGATCGCGGTGCTGGCGGAAGTGCTCGCGGGCGGCGATGCCTCGCGCATGTATCAGGGACTGGTGAAGGGCAAGGAGATGGCGCTCAACATCGATTCCCTGTTCGGCCTCACCGGCCCGTTCGAATACGATGGCCCGACCCTGCTCACCGTGTTCGCGCTGTACAAGCCGACCGTGCAGGCCGACCAGTTGCTGGCCGAAATGGACGCGCAGATCGCCGCGATCGTGAAGGACGGCGTGTCCGATGCCGAACTCGCACGCGTCAAGACGGCGATGCTGGCGGACTGGAACAACAGCCTCGAGAGTTTCCTCAGCCGCGCCGACACGCTGGCGAAGTTCCAGGCGTTGTGGGGCGATGCCAAGGTCGCGAATCGCGTCCCGGCCTGGATCCAGGCGGTGACGTCGGATGACCTGAAGCGCGTCGCCGCGAAGTACCTGACGGTCGCCAACCGCACCGTGATCGATCGCAAACCGGCGGCCATGCTCGCCACCGACGCCGAGAAGAAGTGAGGAGCCCGCCATGACCAAGACTCTGATTGCCCTGCTGATCGGCGCCCTGCTCGTTCCTGCCGCCCACGCCGGCGAAGCCGCCGCGATGCCCAAGGACCTGCCCGCGTATGCCGCCGACAAACCGCTGCCGGTGCCCGCCATCTCGAAGCAGACCCTCGACAACGGCCTGACCGTCTGGGTGGTGCCGCGCAACGGCATGCCGCGCATCGATTTCGTGCTCGCCTTCCAGGGCGCCGGGCTCGCGGCCGATGATCCGGCCATGCCGGGCTTTGCCTCGACGCTGGCCGGGCTTCTGAGCGAAGGCAGCGACCAGCGCGATTCGAAGGCGATCGCCGAAGCCGCACAAGGCCAGGGCGGCAGCATCGGCGCATTCGCGAGCAACGACGGCCTGACCGTGGCGGCCGATGCACTCGCCAGCAATGCCGAACCGATGCTGGCGCTGCTCGCCGAGGTCGCGCGTACGCCGAGCTTCCCCGAGAACGAGGTCGCGCTCGCGAAGGCGAATGCCTTGCAAGGCCTCAAGGCCGCCGAAGCGCAGCCGGGATTCCGCGCCGAACGCGCGATCCTGAAGGCTGTCTATGGCGAGCATCCCTATGCGCGCACGCAGAACACCGAAGCCGGCATCAACGCGATCACGCGCGAGCACCTGGTCGCTGCGCACCGTCAACGCCTGCGCCCTGACCGGGCCCTGCTGGTGATCACCGGTCGCGTCGATCCGGAACGCGCATTCACCCTTGCCAAGGGTGCGTTCGGCGACTGGAAGGCCGAGGGCAAGGCGGCGGCCGCGATCGCGGCCTCGGCCACCACCGCGACACCGCGCTTCGTGCATCTCGAACGCAGCGGCAGCGTGCAGTCGGCGTTGCGCGTCGGACGACCGTCGGTGCCGGCCACCGACGCCGACCACATCCCGCTGCGCGTCGCCAGCACGATCCTGGGTGGCGGCTTCAGCAGTCGGCTGATGCAGAACCTGCGCGAGGACAAGGGCTACACCTACGGCGCCTATCTCGGCCATCGTTCACTGGCCGCGGGCGGCGCGCTGATCGCCGGCGCCGACGTGCGCAATGAAGTCACCGGTGCCGCGCTCGGCGAAGTCCTCGCGGAGTACACGCGCCTCGGCGCGGAAGCCGTGAGCGCGCGCGAACTCGACATGAACAAGCGCTACATCGCCGGCGGATACCTGATCAGCAACCAGATGCAGGCGGCCGTGGCGATGACCCTGGCCAACAACTGGCTGAGCGGACTGCCGCCCGAGTTCCTCGGCGAGTTCGTGCCCAAGGTGCGCGCCGTCGATGCCGCCCAGGTGCAGGCGATCGGCAAGAAGTATTTCGCACCGGCCCAGCAGTCGATCGTCGTCGTCGGCGATGCCGCCGTGGTCGCGCAGTTGAAGGACTACGGCAAGTTCGAGACCTCGAAGTAAGGCCGTCTGACGCGCTGCCGCATCGGCTTCGATGCGGCAGCGCTGCGGGTACGGGCGCGGTTCTGTTGCGATGCAAAACGGTCACTTGAAACAGACGTTTGATTCGTGACGTAGTTCGCACTATCGTGGGTTTGCCGTCAGCGCGGCGAACGAGATCGCGCGACGCCATCCACGCATTCGCCCAAGGGGACGTCCATGATCCGCACCGTTCTGACTCGTCTGTTGCTCGCCATCGCGCTGTTCGGCTTGGTGCCCTTCGCGTCCGCGCAAAGCACGTACACGCAGACCCGACATCCGATCGTCTTGGTGCACGGCCTGCTCGGATTCGACTCGCTGTTCGGCGTCTACGACTACTGGTACGGCGTGCCGTCCGACCTCCGCGCCGGGGGCGCTCGCGTTTACGTCGCGAACGTGTCCTCGTCGAATTACACCGAAGTGCGCGGCGAACAGCTGATCCGTGACCTGGTGAACCTGCGCGCGGTCTATGGCCACCAGAAGTTCAACCTGATCGGACACAGCCATGGCGGCCCGACCGCGCGCTATGTCGCGTCGGTGCGCCCGGACCTGGTCGCATCGATCACCTCGGTCGGCTCGCCGCATACCGGCAGCAAGGTCGCCGACGCGCTCGCGACGACGCTGCCGCAAGGTTCGCCCCTGCGCCCGCTGGTCGCCGGTTTGATCGACGCGCTCTCGGGCCTGATCGAGTTCCTGTCCGGCGACGATGATCCGCAATACGCCCTCGGTGCGCTCGCCTCGCTGTCGTCCTCGGGTTCGGCGACGTTCAACGCCCGCCACCCGCAAGGCATGCCCAGCTACCGCTGCGGCCAGGGCGCGAGCAGCGTCAACGGCGTGCGCTACTACTCGTGGGGTGGCACCTCGGTGCTGACCAACGTGTTCGATGCCAGCGACGCCATGATGGGTGCCGGCGCGCTGTTCTTCGGCTTCGAGCAGAACGATGGCCTCGTCGGCCAGTGCTCGTCGCATCTCGGCGTCGTGCTGCGTGACAACTACGGCTGGAACCACCTCGACGAGGTCAACCAGATCTTCGGCCTGCGCGGCCTGTTCGCGTCGAATCCGGTCTCGGTGATCCGCGCCCACGCCAATCGCCTGAAGTCCGCCGGGCTCTGATCGGCGCATTCATGCGTTTCCTGCACAAGGCGGCCCGGCAACGTCCGGGCCGCTTCATGTTCGGCGCCGCCCTGCTGGTCGCGTTGGTCGGCTTCATCGCCTGGCCACGCCAGCGTGCCGATGGCGATGACGAAGCATCGGCGGCGGCCACACCACGCACGGATGCCTTGCGATCCGGCGCGGCCGAGCGGATCGCGGACGAGCCCGCACCGATGTCCTCCGCCCGCACCACGCCGACGCCAGCCGCCACCCTCCTGTCCGACTGGCCCGCGTCGCTGCGCGACAGCGCGCCCGATGGCGCGGTGACGCTCGACGCGAACGGTCGCGTGCAAGCGAGCGTCGAACTGCGCCGCCTGTTCGACTACTTCCTGACTGCGCTCGGAGAACGCGACGTCGCCGCGATCCGCGACTTGTTGCTCGCACACGTGCGGTCGCTGCATGGCGAGGTCGTGGCCGCCGAGGTCGCGGCCCTGTTCGACCGCTACGTCGACTTCCAGCAGGCGCTCGCGGCCATGAACGCCCCGCCGGGAGAATCGTTGCGCGCGCGTCTGGCGCGCGTGCGCGACCTGCGCCAGCGCCTGCTCGATCCGGCAATGGCCGAAGCCTTCTTCGGTGACGAGGACCGCTACACCGCGTACACGCTCGACCGACGCGACCTGCTCGCGGACACCGGCCTCGACGAACGCACGCGCGAACAGCGTCTCGAAGAACTCGCGGCGCGACTGTCGCCCGAGCAACGCGCCAGCATGCGCGAAGCGAACGCGGCACTGCTGATCGACGAGCAGAACCGGCAGTTCGATGCACTGCAACTCGACCCGGCGCAACGCCAGTCCGAGCGCGAGGCCCTGTTCGGCACCGAGGCCGCGCAACGGCTCGCGCAGGCCGATGCCGAGCAGGCCGCGTGGGACGCCCGCGTGCGTGCCTATGTGCTCGCGCGCGAGGCCATCCGGGCCGATGTCCGACTCGATGCCGCCGCACGCGAACGGGCGATCGCGCAACTGCGCGCACGCAGCTTCGATGCCCCCGAGCAGCGCCGCATCCAGTCGCTCGAAGCCGTCCGTCAGCTTTAGGCGATAAGCTGGCGCGATGACATCCATCGAATTCTCGCTCGTCACCGAGTCCTTCAATGTCGTCGATGGCCAGAGCTTCGCCGGCCTGCAAGGGGCGATCGCGGCGTTGACCGCGATCGCGCGCCGGGTCGATGCCGAAATCCTGATCACCGATGCCATCGGCGATGGTCGCGTGCAGGCGCTGGCCACCTCCGCCGAAGTGCCGATCCGCGTCCTCGATGCCGTCGGCCTCGACTACGACGCGCAGAAGAACCTTGCGGCGAATGCCGCGCGCGGTCGCTATGTCGCCTATCTCGATGGCGACTGCCTGCCGCGGCGCGAGGACTGGCTGGAACGGATCACCGCGCCGCTGCGCGACGGCGAAGCTGACGCTGTCGGTGGCCTGACGGTCTACGACGACCCGAGCGTGACCGGCATCGCCGCGACGGTGATGGACTTCGGCTACGTCTGGGACGCGGCGGACGGCAGCCTCGGCTGCTATTCGTCGAACAACGTCGCGTTCCGGCGCGACCTGCGCTGCGCACTTCCGATCGATGCCAGCGAACTGCGCTGCAACTGCTACGCGCATACCCAGGCATTGCTGCGCGATGGCCGTCGCGTCCGCTTCGCCGTCGATGCCGTGGTCGCGCATGAGGTGCCGGACATGCCGGCGGAACGTCATCGCCGCGGCTGGGACGTGGTGGCCGCGTGCTGGTCGAATCCGCGCCAGGTCGAGACCACGCAACTGCACCCGACCCAGACCGCCTTCGAATGGCAGCTGCGCCGCCTCCAGCACCTCGACCTGGTGCGGTTGCAGCGCGCACCGCAAGCGGTCGGCGTGCACGCCGGCAACCGCGACGCCGTGCTCGACGAAATCGTGCGCCTGCGCCGCATCGAGGCCGCCGGTCTGCGGGATGCCCTGATCGCCGGCGAACGCGAAGGCCGCAACGCCGCCGCACGCGCCGCCTTCGCGCAATGGCGCGACGCGCAGCGGACGCTGGACGCCGTCGTCTAGAGCGCCGGGATCGCGTCCAGGTCGACGTTGCCGCCGCTCAACAGCAAGCCGATGCGCTGGCCGCGAAAGCGTTCGCGATGCGCATGCAGCACCGCGTAGGTGATCGCCGAACTCGGCTCGACGATCAACTTGAGGCGATCCCACAGGCGCCGCATCGCGACACGCACGGCGGCGTCGTCCACGCACAGGACCTCGACGCGATGCGTCACCAGGGCGATCCGGTTGATCTCGCCGATGGTCGCGAGCAGGCCGTCGCAGATCGATTTCGGATGATCGACCGCGACGACGTGGCCGGCGGCGAGCGAGCGCCGCGCGTCATCGGCACCGTCCGGCTCGGCGCCGATCAATGTCACTTGCGGCGCGCGTGCGCGCAGCGCGGTGGCACAGCCGGACATCAGTCCGCCGCCGCCGAGCGGCGCGATGAAGGCATCGAGCCCGTTGGTCTGGTCGAGCAGCTCGAGTGCCGCCGTGCCCTGCCCCGCCATCACCATCGGATCGGTGTAGGGATGCACCAGACATGCGCCGCTCTCGTGCACGATCGCGGCGCACGTCGCTTCGCGCGCCGCCAGGGTCGGCGCGCAGCGATGCACGGTGGCGCCGGCGTCGACGATGTTGCGCAACTTCTGCGCGTTCGCGTGCTCGGGCACGACGACGTGCGCGGGAATGCCGCGCAGCGCCGCCGCCGCGGCGAGGGCGGCGCCGTGGTTGCCCGAGGAATGCGTGACGACACCGCGCGCGGCACGGATGTCGTCGAGCGCGAACACGGCATTGCAGGCGCCGCGGAACTTGAACGCGCCGACGCGTTGCAGGTTCTCGCACTTGAAGTACAGGCGCGCGCCGATCTCGGCGTCGAGCGCCTCGTCGCGCAGCACCGGCGTCAGCCGCGCATGCGCCGAAATGCGCCGGCGCGCGGCTTCGACATCGGCAAGGGTCGGCAGGTGCTCGTGCATGCGGCGGTCCGGTTCGGCGTGGCGCATCTTATCGAAGCGCGACGGGCTGCTGATAAAGTCGTGCGGCTCCCGACGACCCCGCGGGCCCTGCCATTGGAGGGCGAATGCTCGACACCGAAGCCCTGCACGAGACCCCGGAAGGCATCGCGTTGCCGCTGCGCGCGGCCGGGGTGGCGCCCAGGGCCCTGGCCTGGCTGGTGGACCTCGGCATTCGCGCCGGCGTGTTCGTGTCGCTGGCGATGCCGATCTCGCTGCTTGGCGAAGCCGGCCAGGGCCTGCTGCTGATCCTGATGTTCGCGCTGATGTGGGCCTACCCGATCGCATTCGAGCTGTTCATGGACGGACAGACGCCGGGCAAGCGCATCGTCGGACTGCGCGTGGTGCATGCGAACGGCACGCCGGTCGGTTTCACCGCATCGCTGATCCGCAACCTGATGCGGACCGTCGATGCGCTGCCGTTCGGTTACGCGTTCGGCTTCGCCAGCAGCGTGATCGATGCGCAGGCGCGGCGGCTCGGCGATCTGGTCGCCGGTACCCTGGTCGTGCACGCCGATCGTCGCCATCACGACCAGACCATCCCGGTCGTGCCCGGCCACGTGCCGGCGCTGTCGCTGCCGGCCGACGAGCAGGCACTGATCGTCGCCTATGCCGAGCGCGCGCCGCAGCTGAGCGAGGCGCGCCGCATCGAGCTGGCGTCGCTGCTGCCCGTGCTCACCCAGGCGCACGGCGCGCAGGCGGTGCAGCGCCTGCTCGGCTACGCCAACCACATCATCGGCCGCTGATGCGTCAGGACCACTTCATCGCCCGGCACGAACCGGAATGGCGCGCATTGTCGGCCTGGCTCGATGCCGCCGAGCGGCGCAAGCCGGCGCCGTCCGGCAGCGACGCAACCTGCCCGGCCGCGGAAGTGCCGAGCCGTTTCCGGCGGCTGTGCCAGCAACTCGCGCTCGCGCGGCGACGCGGCTACAGCCCGATGCTGATCGAGCGGCTCGGGCAACTGGTCGAACGCACGCATACCTTGATGTACCGTCCGCCGAACCCGCGCTGGTGGCGCGCGATCGCCTTCATCGTCTCCGAGTTCCCGGCCGAAGTGCGCGCGCAACGCGGCTGGATGCTGGCGTCGGCGCTGCTGTTCTTCCTGCCGTTCCTCGCGATGATCGTCGCCGTGCAGGTGCAGCCCGAGCTCGCGCACAGCGTCTTCGACATCGAACAACTGGCGCAGATGGAGCACATGTACGACCCCGCCAACGACGACCGCATCGGTCGCGACAGCGGCACCGACCTGATGATGTTCGGCCACTACATCATGAACAACATCAGCATCGGCTTTCGCAGCTTCGCGAGCGGACTGCTGGTCGGCATCGGCTCAGTACTGGTGCTGGTCAGCAACGGCGTGATGATCGGCACCGTCGCCGGACACCTCACCGGGATCGGCTACGGCGGACCGTTCTGGCGCTTCGTGGTCGGTCATTCGGCACCGGAACTGCTCGCCATCGTGATCTCCGGCGGCGCCGGCATGCGCCTCGGCTTCGCCTTGATCGCGCCCGGACAGCTGGGTCGCGTCGCCGCCTTGCTGGCCGCCGGTCGCATCGGCGCGCGCCTGATCCTCGGCGTGTTCGTGATGCTGCTCGCGGCGGCCTTCATCGAGGCGTTCTGGTCCTCGATCGCGGCCCTGCCCGATGTCGTGAAGTACGGCAGCGGTGGCGCGATCTGGCTGACGGTGCTGGTCTGGCTCGGCTTCGGCGGTCGCGGGCGCGTGCATGCGCCCTGACGGCCTGGGCGTCGTGCTGCGCAGTCGCGGCCCGTGGGAGGCGACCGATCTCGGCATCGCGCTGGTGCGTCGGCATGCCGGTCTGATCGCGCGCAGCTGGTTGCTGTTCGGGGTGCCGCTGTTCCTGCTGCTGAATGCGCTGGCCTATGCCCTCGATCAAGTCTGGCTGGCCGGAATCGCGCTGTGGTGGCTGAAGCCGTGGTTCGATCAACTGGTGCTGCACATCCTGTCACGCGCCGTGTTCACCGATCCGCCGACGCCGCGCCAGACCCTGCGCCAGCAGTTCCGCATCGGCGCGGTGCTGCCCTGGCTGCTGTGGCGACGCATCGATCTGTCGCGCGGACTGAGCATGCCGGTCGCCTTGCTCGAAGGCCTGCGCGGCCGCGAACGCCGCGATCGCTCGAGCCTGCTCGGACGCGACTCGAACAGCGCCGTGGCGATCGGCCTGTGCCTGGTTCTGCTGCACATCGAGCTGGCGATCTGGCTGTCGGTGTTCGTACTGGCGCTGATGTTCGTGCCCTACGACTTCCTCGGCGAGTCGGCGCAGCTGATGTTCGAGACGCTGGTGGATGATCCGCCGCGCTGGGCGCAGGTGCTGCTCAACCTCGTCTCGTTCTTCGCGATGTCGGTGATCGAACCGATCTTCGTCGGGGCCGGTTTCGCGCTGTATCTCAATCGCCGCACCCGGCTCGAGGCCTGGGACATCGAGCTCGCGTTCCGCCGCATCGCGCGCCGCATCGGCGCGCTGCTGCTGATGCTGGCTTTGCTTCCGGGCCTGGCGCTGCTGCACGCGCCCATCGTGCAGGCCGCAGCCGCGGCCGACGACACGATGCTCGAAGAGGACGGCGACGACGGCGAGGGCGACGATCGGCAAGCCGAGGTGGTCGCGTCGCGGTCGCTGCGCGACGTGTTCGCCGAAGACGCGCGCGATGCCGAATTCAAGCGCGACGTCGCGAAGACGCTGGACGCGCCGGTGTTCGGCGAGAAGCGGACGACGCAACGCTGGGAACGCATCGATCCCGACGTCGACGCGCCCGACGCCGAGCCGTCGCCGTGGATCCGCGTGATCAGCGCCGTCGTCGGATTCATCGCCAAGTTCGGGCTGTGGATCCTGCTCGCCGTGCTCGTCGCCGTGGTGCTGATGCAGGTGTCGCGCTGGCGCCTGCCACTGGTCGAGCGCCTGCTCGGTCGCAAGGTCCTGGATGCACTCGAGCTCGCCGCCGACCCGACGCCGCAAACCTTGCCCGACGACCTCACCGCCGCGGCGCGCGCCCTGTTCGCCGAGGGCGCGGTCCGGGCCGCGATGGCCCTGCTTTATCGCGGCGCCTGCACGGTGTTGCCCGACCGTTGCGGACACGTGCTGACCCCGGGCGCGACCGAGTCCGAGGTGCTGCGCCTCGCCGACCGCATCGACGACGGCGATGCGCGCGCGACCCTGGTCGAGATCGTGCGGCAATGGCAACGCGCCGCCTATGCCGACGACTTGCCGGATGCGGTCCGCTTCGAACGACTGGTTGCGGGCTACGACCGCGCCGGATGGGGAGCGCGATGACGCCACGCACGCGCAATCTCGCGTCGATCGCCCTGGGCCTGCTCGTGTTCGCGGGCGGCACCGGGTGGTTCTTCACCCACTTCCATCAGGTGCCCTTCGAATTCCGCACGCCACCCGCGCCGGAGGCGCGCCGCAACCGCTTGCTGGCGCTGGAGCGCACGCTCGCGGCGCAGGGCCACGTCGTGTTCAATCGCCGGCGATTCGGGCACGCGGATTTCGGCGACGCCGACGCCAGTGCCGTCGTGCTCGATCTCGATCCACGCAGCTTGCGCGCGTCCGAAGTCGATGCCCTGCTCGAATTCGTCGAACGCGGCGCGCTGCTGCTGATGCGCATGCCGGCCTCCGCGGAAGGCCGTGCCGGTCCCTTGCTCGACCGCCTCGGCGTCGAGCCGCTGGACGCCGACCCGCACTGTCTCGAGCTCGAGACCGGCACGGACGGCGACTACGAGATGTGCGGCGGCACGCGGCTCGGCGGCAGCGACATCGAATCGACGTTCACGATGCTCGCCCGCCACGATGGCGCTGAAAACGGCTACTGGTATGGCCATGCCGGGCATGGGGACGGGCGCGTGATCCTGGTCAGCCAGCTCGACATGCTGCACAACACCGCGCTGGACCGACCGGAAGCGCGCGACATCGGCGTTGCCCTGCTGGGGCCGCTGCGCGGGCGCAGTCGCATCCATCTGTTCCGCGGCGTCGATGTCGAGCCCTTCCATGTCCTGCTCGTGCGCGTCGGCTGGCCGGTCCTGGTGCCTGCCTTGATCGCCTTGCTGCTGTGGCTGTGGATGCGCAGCGAACGCTTCGGCCCGATCCTGCCGGACGCGACACCGCCGCGCCGCGCCCTGCTCGAGCACGTGCGCGCGAGCGGCGAATTCCTGTTCCGCCGCGGCCAACCGATGGCGATGCATCGCGCCCTGCTGGCGCGCGTGCACCAACGCCTCACCGAACGAGAACCGGTGATCGCCGCCCTGCCCGATGAGGCACGCATCGCCGCGCTTGCCGAGCGCACGCAGCTGTCCGCCGATGCGCTGCGCCTCGCCCTGAATCCGGTCGGCCTCGGCCGCGCCGACCTGTTCTTCTCCGCTGTCTCCACCCTGCTGCAACTGGAACGCCGCCTATGAGCACTGCACGACCTCCCGCCCTGCCGAACACCGCGCTCGTCGAGCGCGTCGCCGCGATCCGTGACCAGGTCAGCGCCGCCTTCATCGGCCAGGGCGAGGTGCTCGACCAGCTGCTGGTCGCGCTGCTCGCCGGTGGTCATGTCCTGATCGAGGGCGTGCCCGGCCTCGGCAAGACCCTGCTGGTGCGCGCGCTGGCTGCGGCGATGGCCGGCACCTTCTCGCGCGTTCAGTTCACGCCCGACCTGATGCCGAGCGACGTCAGCGGCCACGCCTTCTACGACCCGAAGAGCGAGAGCTTCAAGATCCGCCGCGGCCCGGTGTTCGCGAACCTGCTGCTCGCCGACGAGATCAATCGCGCACCGGCGAAGACGCAATCGGCCCTGCTCGAAGCGATGCAGGAGAGCCAAGTCACGATCGAGTCGCGCAGTTTCCCGCTGGATCCGCCCTTCATCACCATCGCGACCCAGAACCCGATCGAGCAGGAAGGCACGTACCCGCTGCCGGAAGCGCAACTCGACCGTTTCCTGCTGAAGATCCTGATCGACTATCCGGCGCTGGAGGACGAGCTGCGCATGGTGCAGACGGTCAGCGTCGGCAGCGCCACGCAGTTCGACCTGTCCGCGATCCGCGCCGTCGTGCAGCCGGCCGAGGTGGTCGCGATGCAGGCGGCGACCGCGGCGATCGCGATCGATCCGGTGGTGCTCGATTACGCCGTGCGCATCGTGCGCGCGACGCGCAGCTGGCCCGGCATCGCGATGGGCGCCGGCCCGCGCGGCAGCCTGGCACTGGTGCGCGCGGCAAGGGCACAGGCGGTGCTCGACGGCCGCGACTTCGTCACCCCCGACGACCTCGTGCGCATCGCGCGCCCGGCACTGCGGCATCGCATCGCGCTCGCGCCGGAGATGCAGATCGAGGGTCGCCGCGTCGATCAGGTGCTGGACGCGTTGTTGCTGAAGGTCGAGGCGCCGCGTCGATGAGACCGGCCCCGGCGCTGATCGCCGGCGTGCTGCTGCTGTCCGCGCTGGGACTGGCGGTGGCGGCCGATGTCGTGCCGTCGACGGCGCTGCTGTTCACGTCCGCGCTGCTGCTCGCGCTGGCCGTGCTCGATGCATTGGCGCTGCTGCAACTGCGCACGCCGCGGGTCACGCGCGAGCTGCCGCAGATCCTGCCGCTCGGCGTGCGCCGCGACATCGGCCTGCAGCTGCATCCGGCCGATGCGCGCGCGCTGCGCGTCGATGTCCACGATGGCCACCCGCCGCCCTTCTCGGTCGACGGACTGCCGCGGCGGATCGACCTGCAGCCGCGGGCGACGACCCGCTTCGACTATGCGGTGACCGCGCATGAACGCGGCCGCTATGTGTTCGCGGCGATCCAGCTGCGTCTGCACTCGCCGCTGCGCTTTTGGACGCGCAAGCGCCTCGTCGATGCGCCAGCGGCGGTGAAGGTGTACCCGGACTTCGCGCCGCTGAAGCGCCTCGCGCTGTTCGGGGCCGACCAGGCCAGCCGCGTGCTCGGTGCACACTTGCGCCGGCGTCGCGGCGACGGCACCGAGTTCCACCAGTTGCGCGAATACCGCGAGGGCGACAGCCTGCGTCAGATCGACTGGAAGGCGAGCCAGCGCGCACGCAAGCTGATCTCGCGCGACTACCGCGAAGAACGCAATCAACAGGTCATGCTGCTGCTCGACACCGGCCGGCGCATGCTGGCGCGCGACGACGCGCATTCGCATTTCGACCACGTGCTCAACGCCAGCCTGCTGCTGGCCTGGATCGCGTTGCGCCAGGGCGATGCCGTCGGTCTGCTCGCGCATGGCGGCGAATCGCGCTTCATCAAACCGCAGCGCGGACTCGGCGCGCTCGACCCGATGCTCGGCGCGGTCTACGACCTGCAACCTCGGGCCGTCGCGACCGACTATCTGGCGGCCGCCACCGAGCTCGGCCTGCGTCAGCCGCGACGCGCGCTCGTGGTGATGATCACGAATGTCCGCGACGAGGACGTCGAAGACCTGCTCGGCGCGGTGCATCAGCTGCGTCGCCGCCATGTCGTGATCGTCGCCAGCCTGCGCGAGAAGGCACTGGACGCCGCACGGGACCTCGCGCCGAAACACTTCGACGACGCCCTGCTGGTCGGCGCCACCGCGCTGTACCTGGAGGACCGGCGTCGTGCCCATGATGCGCTGCGCGCCCATGGCGCCAGCGTGCTCGACGTCGACAGCGACGCGCTACCCGCCGCGCTCGTCGAGCGTTATCTTGCGATCAAGCGTGAAGGCATTCTCTGACCCATGAGCAACCGCAATCCGATCCGACTCGTCGACTACCGTCCACCGGCCTGGCGCGTGCGCGACGTGTCATTGCGCTTCGAACTCGATTTCGGCGAGACCCGCGTTCGCACCACCCTGCACATGGAGCGCCATCCCGAGCACGGCGACGGCGAGCCGCTGCGCCTGCACGGCGAGGACCTTCAATTGCACGGCGTGCACCTGGACGGGCGAATGCTGCGGGCGGACGAATACGCGATCGATGCGGAGTCGTTGACGATCGCCGATGCGCCGTCACCGTGCGTCGTCGACATCGATGTCTCGATTTGTCCCGAGAAGAACACCCGCCTCGAGGGCCTGTACCGCTCCGGCAGCTTTCTGACCACGCAGTGCGAAGCCGAGGGCTTCCGTCGCATCACGTATTTCGTCGATCGCCCGGACGTGATGGCGACCTATCGCGTGCGCCTCGAGGCCGATCGCGACCGTTTCCCGGTGCTGCTCGCGAACGGCAATCCCGGCGCACAGGGGCGACTGCCGAACGGACGTCATTTCGCCGAGTGGACCGATCCGTGGCCGAAGCCGAGCTACCTGTTCGCGATCGTGGCCGGTCGCCTGGATTTCATCGAGGACCATTTCCGCACGATGGAAGGTCGCGACGTGCGCTTGCGCATCTATGCCGAGGCGCAGGCGATCGACCGTTGCGCGCATGCGATGGGCAGCCTGAAGCGGGCGATGATCTGGGACGAGGTGCAGTTCGGTCGCGCCTACGACCTCGACGTGTTCAACATCGTCGCGACCTATGACTTCAACATGGGCGCGATGGAGAACAAGGGCCTCAACATCTTCAACGCCAAGGCCATCGTCGCCGATCCGGAGACCGCGACCGACGCCGACCTCGACTACGTCGAGGCCGTGGTCGCGCACGAGTACTTCCACAACTGGACCGGCAACCGCGTCACCTGCCGCGACTGGTTCCAGCTGTCGCTGAAGGAAGGGCTGACGGTCTTTCGCGACCAGGAATTCTCGGCCGACCAGGGCTCGCGCGCGGTCAAGCGCATCGACGACGTGCGCCAGCTGCGCACCATGCAGTTTCCCGAGGATGCCGGCCCGTTCGCGCATCCGGTGCGCCCGGCGGCGTACAGCGAGATCAACAATTTCTATACCTCGACCGTGTACGACAAGGGTGCGGAAGTGGTGCGCCTGTATCGCAGCCTGCTCGGCAAGGACGGGTTCCGACGCGGCATGGACCTGTACTTCGATCGCCATGACGGGCAGGCCGTCACCTGCGACGACTTCTTGCGCGCGATGGCCGATGCCAACGGCGCCAACCTTGACGGCATGGCCCGCTGGTACGCACAAGCCGGCACGCCGTTGCTGCGCGCGGAACTGACCCACGACCCGGCGGCACGACGCGTGCTGCTGCGGCTGTCGCAGCACAGCGCGCCGACACCCGGGCAGACGACCAAGCTGCCGTTGCCGATTCCGGTGCGCATGATGCTGTACGCGCCCGACGGCAGGCCGTACTCGCTGCGCATCGCCGGCAGCAGCGCGGAGGCCGCCGAGCAGTGCCTGCTGGTCCTCGTCGGCCCGTCCTCGGAGTACGTGTTCGAAGACATCCCGGAACGTCCGGTGGCCTCGCTGCTGCAGGACTTCTCGGCGCCGGTCCGGCTTGAGTTCGCGGCCAGCGATGACGAACTCGCATTCCGCATCGCGCACGAGCACGACGACTTCAATCGTTTCGACGCCGCGCAGACCCTCGGTGAGCGCGTGCTGCTGGCGGCCTACCGGTCCGGCGTGCTCGACGCCTCGGCGTCGCTCGAGGTCTTGGTTGCCGCACTCGCGAAGCTGGTCGCGGACCTCGGCCTCGATCCTGCCCTGGTCGCGGAGTGCCTCGAGCCCCCGGACGAGATCAGTCTCGGCGAGCGCATCGACGCCCTCGACCCGTCACGACTGCACGCCGTGCGCGAGCAGTTGCGCGCGGCGATCGGCCAGCACCTGGCTCAGGCCCTGATCGCGCGCCGCGATGCGCTGGCCGAATCGGCCCGGGGCGGCTATGCCGCGACGCCGGTCGCGGCACGTCGATTCCGCCAGCGCGCCCTGCACTTGCTGATGGCCGCCGATGCCGCGACCCATGCCGATATCGCGCAGCGGCAACATGCGGAGGCGGCGTCGATGGGCGAACGCCTGTCCGCGCTCGCGGCGCTGATGCATCACGCCGTGCCCGGTGCACAGGCCCAGGCCGAGTCGTTCTACCGTCATCATCTCGACGACCAGTTGCTGATCGACAAGTGGCTGATGCTGCAGGCGACCAATCCGCAGCCGGGCACGCTGGAACGGGTGCACGCCCTGCTCGACCATGCCGCATTCAGCCTGCGCAATCCGAACAAGGTGCGTGCGCTGCTCGGCAGCTTCGCGCGCCAGAACCGGGCGCGCTTCCACGAGGCCAGTGGTGCCGGCTATCGCCTGATCGGCGCCCAGATCGCGGTGCTGGACGCGATCAATCCGCAGATCGCCGCGCGCCTCGCCGCGGTCTTCAATGGCTGGCGCCGCCTCGAGTCCGGGCGCGCGACGATGATGCGCAGCGAACTCGAGCGCCTCGCCGCCGTCCCTGGCCTGTCGCGCGATACCAGCGAGATCGTGTCGCGGGCATTGGCAGGATGAGGGCGCATATACTGCGGTCCTGTCTGCTGCCGTACGTGAGCCTCTGGTGATCGCCGATCTGCGCTTCCTGATTCCCGGCATCGTGCTGATTCTGGCCGGGCTGTGGCTGCCGCCGTGGGCGATGCTGGCGCTGACTGCGCTGGCCCAGCCGGCTCTCGCCGCCGGCGCGGCACGCGTGCTCGGCTACGAACTGGACGACGACTTCATCGGGCTGTGGTTCCGTCGCGGCATGCTGGCGCTGGGCTGGCTGTTGCTCTACGCGGTCGTCGTGCTGGCCTTGATCGGCTGGCCCCTGCACCTGGTGCTGCAGGACCGCACGCCGATGCTGGCGCTGGCCTTGTCGGGCGGTTTCCTGGTGACGATCGGCGCCGCCTTGCGCTTGTGGCCCGCACCCGGCCTGGCGCTGGTTTGGGACGATGCCTATGACGGTGGCGGCCTGATGCGCGCGATCGATCGCAGCACGCTGTTCGCCTTGCATCTCACCGGCCAGCAGGGCGATCGCCATTTCGGTGCCGGCGTGCTGGTCGCGTTGTCATGGATCACGCTGGTGCTGGGCGCCATCGTCCTCTCCGGGTACGTGCATCTGCTGCCGGCGGGCTGGCGCGAGCCGGGACTGGTGCTGTACGCGCTGGTGCTTGCGCCGCTGGCGCACCTGCTGATGCTGTGGCGAACGGCCGCGCTGCTGATCGTCACCGAGGAAGATTCGCCGACGTCGCGACCCGAACCGATGGCGGCACCGATCTTCGTCGGCGCGCATGACGCCAACGAGGCCGAAGGTGCCGCGTCGACTGATCAGACCCCGATCGAACGCGATCTGGCCTTGCTCGGTGCCGTCAGCACCGGCCAGATTGCGCAGGCGATCACCCTGCTCGAGGCCGGCGCCGATGCCAACGTCGCACCCGGCCCGAATGACCGCGACCAGCGCAGTGCGCTGTGCATCGCCGCGACGCTGTCCGATCTCGGCCTGCTGCGCGCGCTGATCGCGCGCGGGGCCGACCCGAATCTCGCCGTGAACGGCATCACCGCCTTGCACGCTGCGACACGCGATTCCCTGCATGGACGCCCGGACGCGGTGATGACCCTGCTCGCGAACGGCGCACGTCCGGACCGCTGCGACCACGACGGCAATTCCGCGCTGCATCACGCCGCGCTCAGCGAAGACCCGACCATCAGCGCGATGCTGATCGATGCCGGGGCGCCGCTGGATCAGGTCAATCGCGAAGGACTCACCGCGCTCGCGATCGCGGCGCGCGCCGGCAATGAACCGGTGCTGCGGCTGCTGCTCGAGCGCGGCGCGAAGACCGAGGTCGCGCGCGGTCTGCCGGCGCTGATCGCCGCCACCAGCGGTCACGACGACCGCGCCGCGATCCTCAAGCGCCTGCTCAAGGCGAAGGCCGACCTCGCGGCGACCGACAAGCTCGGGCGCAGCGCGCTGCATGCCGCGGCCCTGCATGGCCATGGCGACTGCGCCGACGCACTGGTCGCCGCCGGCGCCAACGTGAATGCGCGCGATGGCCACGGCGTCACGCCGCTGATGGAGGCCGCGCGCGCCGGCGCGAACCGCGTCCTGGCCCGACTGCTGTTCCGCAAGCCGGACCCGTCGCCGACCGACGCCCAGGGTCGCAACGCGTTGCACCTGGCCTGCGCCTCGAAGCAGGCGAACCTGGAGACGGTGAAGGCCTTGCTCGCGCTCGGCATCGACCGCGACCTGCGCATGCGCGACGGGCGCAGCGCGGTCGACATCGCCGCAGCCGGCGGGCGTTGGGATCTGGTCGTCGCCATCGATCCGCAAGCGCCTTGCCCGACGACGATGGCGCGACCCGACGACGTTCCGGAATTGCCGCCGGACCACGCCGAACGCGAACGCCTGTTGCTCGATGCGCTGCAGCAAGGCCACGTCCACATCGGCGCAGAACTGCT
>DATMVT010000237.1:0-4380 GCA_035562895.1 Patescibacteria group bacterium
GACGACACCATCATCCTGCGCGATCCGTTCGCGTAAGGCTCAGGCCTGTCCAGCGAGGCGTGCGAGCGCCTCGCCATCGAGGCGGCAGACGCGCCAGTCGTCGAGCACGCGTGCGCCGAGTGACTGGTAGAAGCCGATCGCCGGCGCGTTCCAGTCGAGCACCGACCATTCGAAGCGGGCGCAACCGCGTTCGATGGCCAGGCGGGCGAGATGGGCGAGCAGGGCCTTGCCGACACCAAGGCCACGATGTTCGGCACGCACGAACAGGTCCTCGAGATAGAGGCCGCGGCGGCCACGAAAGGTCGAGAAGTTGTGGAAGAACAGCGCGAAGCCGGCGGGGTGTCCCGCGTGTTCGGCGATCACCACTTCGGCCTGCGCGCGGTCGCCGAACAGGGTCGCATCCAGCATCGCTTCGTCGCAGACCACCTGGTCGAGCAGCTTTTCGTATTCGGCCAGATCGCGGATGAATCCGAGGATCAGGGGCACGTCTTCGCGCGTGGCGGCACGCAGTGTCGTCGTCATCGGCAACTCCATCGGGCAGGGTCGAAGTATCGCGTTACACTGCGGCCACGGCTACCGGAGTACCGACGATGACGATCTGTCCTGTTGCAATGGCCGTCGGCTGCAAGCGCTGCCCGATCTTCGCGGTGTGTCCGGCGAAGTCGATCATCGGTGATCAGCCCGCCGCGACCGCCGCCGAGCCGGCGACGAAGGCCGCGGCGAAACCCACCGCGAAGCGCAAGGCGCGCAAGTCGAAACGCTGAACGATCAGGGCGCGTCGTCATCGCAGGGCGCCACGGTGGCGCGCGCGATGCGATCGTGGATCGCGAGCCAGCGCGGATCGTCGGGTGGCGTTTCGATCATCAGGCGCTCGGCACCTTCGGCATCGAGGCTGCGCAGGGCCGCGTACAAGTGGCGCGCGTACTGCTCCGGATCGTTCGGCATGACCAGTCCGTGGACGCCGTCCGGCAAGTGGCGAAGCGCCAGCACGCGGACCGATTCACCGCTGCCGAGCGCCTGCCGGATCAGGGTGTCGAGCTGGTCGGTGGGCACGCGTTCGGCGGGCGTGTCCGGCGCGTAGTGACTGGCCAATGATCCGGACACGCGCGGACTCGCCGGCTGCGTACCGACGGCCACCGGTTCGCCGAGCACTTCGGCGATCCTGTCGGCGCCGATCTGTCCGGGCCGCAGGATGCGTACCGTGGTGCCGCTGAGATCGACGATCGTCGACTCGATCCCGACCTTGCATGGTCCGCCATCGAGGACGATCGGGACCGCATCGCCGAACTCATCGCGTACATGCGCGGCCGTGGTCGGACTGACATGGCCGAACCGGTTGGCCGAGGGCGCCGCGAGTCCGCTGCCGAACATCCGCAGCAGGGCCAGCGCGACCGGGTGATTCGGCACGCGCACGCCGATGGTGTCCTGCCCGCCGGTGACGAGATCGGAAACGTGCCCGGCGCGCTTCAGGATCATCGTCAACGGTCCGGGCCAGAACGCCGCAGCGAGCTTGAGCGCCAGATCCGGCACCTCCCGCGTCCACGATCCGAGTTCGCTGGCGTCGGCGAGATGGACGATCAGGGGATGGTCGGCGGGCCGGCCCTTGATCGAGAAGATGCGACGCACCGCTTCGACATTGCGCGCATCGCCCGCGAGTCCGTAGACGGTTTCCGTGGGCAAGCCGATCACTTCGCCACGTCGCAACGCTGCGCAGGCATCGGCGAGTTCGGCATCGGTGACGAAGGTCATGTCGTTCATTGGTCAAGCGTAGCGGGCACGGCACGACCAATCACGTGTTGCATTCAGAAATTGCGGCGCAGCTCGACGCTCAGTAGATGTCCGTCGGTGTCGGTTCGGGCACCCACCGATGCGGCAGCGGCATGCGCCGAGTCGCCGGCGACGAATTCAAGGCCAACGCGCCAGTCGTCACCGAGCGCACGGAAGATCGCAAAAGTCGCTGCGTGACCGCGATCGTCATTGTCCTCGGGGACATGGTCGCGATCGTCAATGGCAAAGTGGTCGAGGCGCACCGAGAATCGCCAGTGCTCGTCGCGCGCGAAACTGGCGAGCAGGTAGGCCGTGGAGAAGTCGATGTCGACATGCGGCCCGCTGCGATCGCCCATGCCGCTGCGTCCCGTCATCCACTCGCCGGCCACGTGCCATCGTGGATCCGGCGACCATTCGCCGCCGATCGTCACGAAGCGCGTGCGCCAGGCATATTCACCGCGATGCAGCGCGCGGTCGCCGCGATTGTCGAATCCTGTCGCGAACAGGCGAAAACGTTGCGGATCGCCGTATCGCACCCGCAGCGCCATGCCGACGCGACCATCCAGATCGGGGCCGAACGGTTTGCTGCCATCGTCGCGCTGCTGCCCGAACGCGCCGTCGTCCGCCAGACTCGGCAGGGCGGGCAAGGCCAGGACTTCACCCAGCACGCTGAGCCGCCCGTGCCGGGAAAATCCCCGCCATGCCAGCAATGCACCGGCGCTGTCATTGCCGTTGAATGCCGTCACCGCCCACTCCCATTCGCGTGCGGCATCGTCACTGCTGCGCCAGCTCGCGTCGATTCCGATGGGTCGAATCTCCTCGGCGATCCAGCTATTCAAGGCGGACAAGGTGAGCGTGTAGCGGGATTGCCACAGTGGATCGATGGCTTCGCGAGAAGTCGGCAGGAAGAAATGGCCGGCACGCAGTCTGATCTGGCTGTCATCGTCAAGGGACAGGTGGCGATCGATGTAGGCTTCGACCAGTCCGGCGTGCCGACCGCGGCCAGCCGACTCACCTCGGACCAAGGCTTGCACGACGAAATTCCAGTCGGGCGCGGGCTCCCAGGACAGTGCCGATTGCGCCTCCAGGTCGGCGTGCTGATGGTTGGCGTCCGCGACCTGACGGCCAAGGCCGCCATTGATCCATGACGCCTCGGCATCGCTGTCGGCGACACCGGCGCGGACGAAGCCCGACCATTGCGGCGGGTCCGCCGCGGCGGGCAGCGAGACAGCGCTGCCGAAGCACAGAAGGTGGCGACACAGGCGCAGATGCACGGGCACGAACTCGTGGGTCGGGATGGAACATGGACCCGGTTCCGAGGAAGAATCTGACAGGTCACAATGCGGCCATGAAGACCGAATATCGCCATGAACTGTTCCGTCGCCTGCGCGAACTGAATCCGCACCCGACCACCGAACTCGCATACACCTCGCCGTTCGAGCTGTTGGTCGCGGTGATCCTGTCGGCGCAGGCCACGGATGTCGGCGTCAACAAGGCCACGCGCAAGCTGTATCCGGTGGCGAATACCGCAGCGCAGGTGCTCGCCCTGGGTGAAGAGGGCTTGAAGCGCTACATCGCCACGATCGGCCTGTTCAACGCCAAGGCAAAAAACGTGATCGCGACCTGCCGCATCCTGGTCGATCGCTACGGTGGCGAAGTGCCGCATGACCGCGACGCGCTGGAAGCGTTGCCGGGCGTCGGTCGCAAGACCGCCAATGTCGTGCTCAACACCGCGTTCGGTGAACCGACGATGGCAGTGGACACGCACATCTTCCGCGTCGCCAATCGCACCGGGTTGGCCAAGGGCAAGACGCCACTGGCGGTCGAAAAGGGGCTGCTGAAGCACATTCCGTCCGAGTTCCTGAAAGACGCCCACCACTGGCTGATCCTGCACGGCCGTTACGTCTGCAAGGCGCTGAAGCCGCAATGTCCGACCTGCGTGATCCGTGACCTGTGCGCCTTCAAGTCGAAGACACCGGGCTCGCCGCCGCGCTGACCGGGATTGCGAAGCCCGCGTTGTAAGGGATTGGCCGCACGCTCGGTCTGGTTTGCCGACCGGGTGACGTCGTGCAGTTGTCGGGCAGGACCGACCGGCGTAAGTTCGGCCGGCCGGGCGTCGTGCAAGCGATCCTGCATCCGGTGCCGCAGCAGCGGCGGCGTTGACGGGCGTATCCCGTCTTGATCAGACATTGTGGAGAGTTCCATGTCGAAGAAAGTCATCAATTCCCTGTCGGTGGTCGTGGGTGCGGCGCTGCTCGGTTCGGTTGCTGTCGTCAATGCCGGCGACTTGTTCCGAGTGAACGATCTCGGCTTCGGCTACCAGTTCACCGGTGAGGAAACGGCCGAGGGCAAGTGCGGTGAAGGCAAATGCGGCGGCGAGAAGAAGGCCGACGCCGAAGGCAAATGCGGCGAAGGAAAGTGCGGCGGCGAGAAGAAGGCCGATTGCGAAGGCAAATGCGGTGAAGGCAAGTGCGGCGGCGAGAAGAAGGCCGACGGCGAAGGCAAGTGCGGTGAAGGCAAGTGCGGCGGCGCAAAGGCCACCGAAGCGGCCGCCAAGTCCGATGCCGAGGGCAAATGTGGCGAAGGCAAGTGCGGTGAAGGCAAGTGCGGCGG
>DATMVT010000238.1:0-10520 GCA_035562895.1 Patescibacteria group bacterium
AGCCTCACGCTGGTCCAGTTGCAACTTCTTGCGCACATGGGCGATGAAGGCGGGGTCGACAGCCGCCGCATTCACCTCACGGTTGAATGCGAGCATCAGCGCCGAAACGCGTTCCGACTCAGCCACATCAAGCACCACAGCGCCGCAAGCCTCGCAAAAGTCACCCGAGACTTCGCCTATCGTCGTTGTTTCGCTCTTGTAGGTATGTTCGATGTTCCGAACGTCTCGAACCAGCCGCAGGGAACCGCATTCAGGACATTTCATGGTCATGGCGCCTTGAAAGATACGATCAGTACATCGTCGACCACGGTGAGCTTCAGGTAGATCGCCCCAAAACGCGTCATCGGGCGGTACACGTCCTGCCATACGCGATGGTCGTCGTGCGTGGTCATGCTCTTGTGAAAATCGACCGCCTTCAACGCCGCCATGACGTCCAGCATCTCGGAAAACTCCATTCCGAGTGCAGCACCGCCAGCCAATGCGCTCAATGTCGCGCGGACTTTGCGTTGGCTGATCAGACGCTTGACGTCGGCCAGACGGCAGTGCGGCGTCCGTTTTTCCATGTCGAAAACTAACCTAGTTGGTTAAATTACGCAAACGCAAGAAGACTGCGCTCAGCGCCGGAATCGCGACCAGCCACAGCAGGGCCGGGCCGGCCGGCGTGCGGGCACCGAGCAGGTCCGGAGCGGACACGGCGAGCAGCAGGCCGGCGGCGGCCCAGGCGCAGAACGGACAGACGGACGTGGACATGGCGAACTCCTCGGCAAGTGGCGAGGAGCTTCGGCGAAGCCCGTCTCAGGGGCCGAGACGTTGCATCATCCGTAGTTCGACAGCGCCAGCTGCAACTGAATCTTGGCCTCTTCGCGCAGCGGGATCGGCGCGACGATCTCTGCGTCTGGGCCGTAGCGAAGCACGTCCATCAGCAGCTCGCGCGCATTCGAATACGGCACGCGCAGTTCGTAACGACCATCGTCGAGGAAACGGCCTTCCTGCTTCGAATGCCAACGCTCGTCGGCAACCCAGCGCGACGCCTTGGGCGAAAAGCGGATCGTCGCCCAGGCTTTGGGCGCGCCGGAAAAAATGCCGTAGCTCGATGCCAGATGCGTGTCGAGATCGGCCTCCTGGACATCGTCGGCACGAACATCGAGCACCTCGGCATCGCTGACGCGATCGAGCGCGAAACTGCGCAGCGCCTCGCGCTCGTGGTCCCAGGCGTCGAGATACCAGTTCTCGCGGTAGTGCGTCAGTCGCTGCGGCGAGACGATGCGCTCGGTCACGGCATTGGTCGAGCGCGCCCGGTAGTGGAACTTCAGGCGCTTGCGCTCAAGCACGCTGCTGGCGACGCGGCGGAACACGATCTCGTTGATCACGCGCGACAGCGCCCGGGTCACGCGCACGCGTTCGAGCGGCCAGCGCTTGCCCTGCGACTGGTCCGACAGCAGCTTCTCGATGCGCGACCGCAGCGGTGCCAGCGCGCCCGACAGCAACTCGCCACCGGTGCGCGCGATCAGCTGATGCATCGCCAGCAGCGACTCCAGTTCCGCGCTCGACAGCCACAGTCCCGGCAATTCGAACGACTCGGCCTCGTCGGGCGAATAGTGGATGGCGGCCTGATCGCGATCGGACTGGATCGGCGCGCCCAGTGCGTCGCGCAGGAACGCGATGTCGCGATACAAGGTCGCGCGCGAACATTCCAGTTCGTCATAGAGTTTGGTCAACGGCACCGGATAGCGCGAAGACTTGAGGATGCGATGCAATTTCAGCGTGCGTTCGTAGCGGTCCATGGCATCACGAGGGTCGACGGTGTTGCCGATTGTGGGATGGACGACGGATTTGCGAAAGCGGCAGCGATTTAACGCCCATTGAATGCCGGGGCGACTACAACGCCGCCCCATGATGCAGGGAAGCGATTGGCCGGCACCGACGGCGCCGAGGGAACCGGAGACGGCAAGCGAGCGGATCGCGCGCGCCGCACCGGCCGTATTCATCGCATTGGCCTTGCACGCGTCGATCGCGTGGTGGCTGTGGCGCGCACCGACGCCATGGCCATCCGACGCGATGCTGGCAGCGCCAAGCAGCGCGATCGAAGTCACGTTCTTCGATCACGCGACCCCGCCTCTTCCGCTCGATGCCCCGATCGACCGCGCGTCCGAGCGTGTCGACGCGGTGCCGTTTCCGGCGACGCGTCCGACCGTGGTCGAAGCCGAGACCGAGGTGCGCCGGCCCGCGACGCCTTCGCGTGCGGAAGTGACGCCGGCCGTGCACGCCAGCGAACTGTTCGACGACATCCACGGCGTCGCTGCCGACCTGTCCGGACTCGATGCATCGAAGTCGCCGCGAAGCCGGTCCCGCCTTCCCGGACGCGAAGAAGCCTTCGTCGATGCCCGCATCGCGTTCAAGCCGCCACCGCTCACGCCCGAACAGATCACCATGAGGATCGCCACGACATTGGTCAGCACGACTGCGGCGAATGCGACCACCGGCTTGATGGGCGCCATCCCCGGGCGTGATCCCGGCCGCGAATTGCAGGCGGGCCATCACGGCGACTTGTATCTGCCACGTGGCTGCGACGATCCTGAAGATCCCAATACCAGTGACGCCTGCATGGGCATCCCGAAGCGTTGATCGGTTCCGGCGCAGTGGCGCTTCGTGTTGAAATGGCGGCATGACTCCCGACGCCTGGATCACGTTGGCACTGCTGGCGCTGGCCGTGCTGCTGTTCATCTCCGAAAAGCTGCCGATCGATGTCGTCGGCATCGGCGTGCTGTCGGTCCTGCTGATCGGCCAGGTGGTCACGCCTGCGGAAGGCTTCGCGGGCTTCAGTGGCAGCGCCACGCTGACCGTGGCCGCGATGTTCGTGTTGTCGGCGGGACTCAGTGAGACCGGCGTGCTCGAGCGCGCGGCCCGACTGCTGTCGCGCGCCGGAGAGTGGCCGTGGCTGTTGCTGCTGGTGATGATGCTGCTGATCGGTGCCGTCTCGGCGTTCATGAACAACACCGCCGCGGTCGCGGTGTTCCTGCCGCTGGTGCTGGCGGCCGGAAGATTGCGCAAGATCGCGCCCTCGCGCTTGCTGATCCCGCTCTCCTATGCGGCCCAGTTCGGCGGCGTTTGCACCCTCATCGGCACCTCGACCAACATTCTCGTCAGCAATATCGCCGAGACCCAGGGCGTCCGCGCCTTCACGATGTTCGAGCTCGGCCAGGTCGGTTTGCCACTGACCTTCGCGGGCATCCTGTTCTTGATGCTGTTCGGACGCTGGCTGTTGCCCAATCGCCCGGATGCCAGCCTGACCGACAGTTACGGGCTTGGCGAGTACGTCACCGATCTGCGCGTCCGCGCGAATTCCCCGTTGATCGATCGAACCCTGCGCGAATCCCGTTTCGCGGACGAGAACGGCGTCACCGTGATCGAATTGCTGCGCGACCAGCGGCGTTTGTGGTCGCGCCGTGCCGACGCGATTCGCGCCGGCGACGTGATCCGTGTCGCCGCATCACTCGACAAGCTCAACGCCTTGCGCGCGCAAGTCGGACTCGAGATCGACGCGGAGTTCCGGATGAATGCGGATCACTCGCCCAGCGACGGTCGCATGCTCGAAGTGCTGATCGCCCCGCACTCCAGACTGCACGGTCGACGACTTGCCGAGTTGGCCGAGGAACTCGGCGCCGGCGCGTTGATCGTCGCCGTTCGCCATCGCGACCAGGTGATGCGCGGCAGTGCGCTGGACCAGGCGCAACTGGCCTCCGGCGATGCCTTGCTGATGCTGGTCGACGAAACCGCGATCGAGACGATTCGCAGTCGTCCGGAACTCATCGTGCTCAAGGAATGGCAAACGCGCCGGGCGACGCGTTGGCTTGCGCTCTGGTCGCTGCTGATCATGGGCGCGGTCGTCGCATTGGCTGCGCTGAACTGGGTGCCGATCCAGATCGGCGCCGTCGCCGGCGCGGCCCTGATGGTCGCCACCGGATGTCTCACGCGGGAACGCGCGTATCGCGCCATCGAATGGCCGGTCATCATCCTTCTGGCGACGCTGATCCCGCTCGGCACCGCCCTTGAAAAGCACGGCCTCGCCAGCAGTGCCGCGCAACTGGTGCTGCAGGTCGTCGGCGAACATGGTCCGCTCGCTGCCCTTGCCGCCGTCTATCTGGCGACCGCCGTGCTGACCGAGTTCATGAGCAACAATGCGGCCGCGGTCTTGCTTGCGCCGATCGCCATTTCGACGGCGCATGCGCTCGGCGTCGATCCGATGCCCTTCCTGATTGCGGTGTCCGTCGCCGCATCGACGGCATTCGCGACACCGGTCGGCTACCAGACCAACACCATGGTCTACCAGGCCGGCAGCTACCGATTTGCCGATTTCGCACGAATCGGCATTCCCCTGAACCTGCTGTTCTTCGGCATCAGTCTGTGGCAGATCCCGAAGTATTGGCCGTTTTGACCCATCCCGAAGGAGTTCCCACCATGCGCCTGCTCGTGCTTCCCGCCATTGCCCTGATTGCACTCGGCATCGCCATCCTGCTCGGCAAGATCGAGATGGATCAACGCAAGGACGTCATCAAGATCGGTGAATTCAAGGCCAGCGTGCAGACCAAGTCCCCGGTCGCACCGTGGATCGGCGGCGTCGCCATCGGCATCGGTGCCGGACTCGCCGTGTTCGCGTTGACCCGCAAGCGCTGATGCGCGGCCAACCTCTTCAAGGAGCCGGCCTCGGCCTGATGGTCTGGCTCGGCGGACTGATTCCGTTCCATCGCCTGCCGCTGCCGGAAGGGTATGCGCTGATCGCCTTGTCGCTTGCGATCATCGCGGTGGCGTCTGGCGTGGCGTGGCCTGCGCGCCAGCGCGTCGCCGCTTCCGCGCTGGCGGCGATGGCGCCGGCACTCGCGATGATCGCGGCCCAAGCCGGTTACATCGACGCATCTCATCAACGCTGGATCGGTCCCATGATGATCGGTCTGGCCATCCTCGCCTTGCTCGAGATCGTCCGACGGGACCAACGGTCGGGCTTCACGCGCGTGGCTCGGATGACGATGTTCCTCGCGGCCGGATGCGTGATCGCGGTGGTCCTGCTCGCGGCGTACTTGCCGATCACGCGACTGCACATGCCGATCCTGACCGCCGTCACGATGCTGACGATTGCGGGGCTCGGCCAATGGCTGACGAAGCGCCGGAGCGACTGACTTCATCGTCGGTTCATGGCCTGCGACTAGGATGACGCCGACTTTTTCCGCGCCCGACATCGAGGCGCAAATATCCATGGAGAACAACAATGACCAAGAAGATTCTGGGCGTGGCCCTGCTGTCAGCGCTCTCGTTCGGCGCCAGTGCGCAGGAATGGACCGGCCGGGGCGAGTTCGGCCTGGTGCTGTCGAACGGCAACGCCGACAACCTGACCGTGAACGGCAAGCTCGACTTCAAGTTCGAGGAAGACCAGTGGCTGTACAACGTCTACGCGCTGGCGCTGCGCGCCGAGAGCTCGGACGTGAACACCGCGAACCGCTATGAACTGGGCGGCAAGGCCGGCTACAAGCTCAACGAGCGCAGCTACATCGTCGGTTCCCTGCGCCACGAGAACGATGATTTCGCACCCTACGAATACCAGTCCACGGTCGCCGTCGGTTTTGGCTACAAGGCGATCGACGACGACAACACCCAGCTCTCGTTCGAAGCTGGTCCGGGCTACCGTTACTACCAGCCGGTCGACGTGTTCGTGGCGACTCCGGCACCCGGCCAGTTCGTCTCGGTCGACAGCGAAGGTGACTTCGTCGGCCGCGGCTTCATGGACTTCAAGCACAAGCTCACCGGCAACACCTCGCTGTACGACACGCTGCTGATCGAAGGCGGCAAGGACAACACCTTCGCGCAGAACGATTTCGGCGTGCAGGTCGCGATGAGCGAAGCCTTCGCGATCAAGGCGGGTTTCCAGGTGCGCCACAACACCGACGTCATCGCACCGGTCGACAAGACCGACACGCTGGTCACGGTGAATCTGGTCTACGGCTTCTGATCGATCCGATCCGGAACGAACGAAACAGCGGGCTTCGGCCCGCTTTTTCTTTGTGCGGTCAGTGCTGCGGATGCAGCAGGCGATCGGCGCCCAGCATTTGCAACTGCACCGCGACGGCGAGCCCGAGCGCTTCGGGATCACCCGAACTGCCGGAGGATTCCGCACGCAGGATTTCACCGCTGATCGCGTCGCCGACAAGGGCGCGCAAATGCAAGGTGTCGTCGGTCAGTACCGCGAATCCGGCGATCGGCACCTGACAGGAGCCATGCAGCGCCAAGTTCATCGCACGCTCGGCACGCACGCGCAACCCGGTGTCGCGGTCGTGCAGGACGGCGCACAGTGCCGCAGTCGACGCATCGTCGTCGCGCACCTCGATGGCGATCGCGCCCTGCGCCACCGCCGGCAGGAATTGCGGCGGCGCAAGCTGCGCACGGATGCGCGCATCGAACCCCAGGCGTTCCAGTCCCGCGCAAGCGAGCACGATGGCGTCGAACTCGCCGGCATCGAGCTTGGCGAGTCGCGTATTCACGTTGCCGCGCAAATCGCGCAATTGCAGGTCCGGCCGCAGCGCGCGGATCTGCGCCTGACGGCGCAACGAAGACGTGCCGACGACCGCGCCGTGCGGCAAGTCGTCGAAGCCGGCGTGTCGATTGGATACGAAGGCGTCGAACGGATTCGCCCGCGCGAGGATCGCCGCCAGCGCGAACCCTGGATCGAGCTGCATCGGCACGTCCTTGAGCGAATGCACGGCGAGGTCGGCACGGCCGTCCTGCATCGCCTCTTCGAGTTCCTTCAGGAACAAGCCCTTGCCGCCGATCGCCGCCAGCGACCGGTCGAGCACGACGTCGCCGCGCGTGGACAGCGGCACCAGTTCGATGACCAGCCCCGGATGTTCAGCTCGCAAGCGCGAGGCGACATGTTCGGTCTGCCAAAGCGCGAGCGGACTCTTGCGCGTGGCGATGCGCAGTGTTCGACCCATTTCGATGTCCTCAAAGATGTTTGACCAGCTCGCGCACGGTCGGGAGACAGCGACGACTGACCTCAAGCGCCTGCCGCGCCCCGCGCACCAGCGCCATCGTGCCGCCTTCGCCATTGCGTTCGAGTGCGGTGATGCGATCGATCGCCACCAGGCAATTGCGGTGGATGCGCACGAAGCGTTCGCTGAACTCGTCCTCGAGCGCCTTCAGCGATTCCTCGATCAACACCTCGCCATTGTCATGATGCACGACGACGTACTTGTCCTCGGCCAGGAAATACGCGATCTCCCCGACCGGCACCAGACGCAGGCTGCCGCGGATGCGCGCACAGATGTGACTGCGGCTCTGCGGCTTGACGTCGTCACCGATGCGGCGAACCTGATCGGCGGTGAACTTGCGCGCACGCTCGATCGCGATGCGCAGACGCTCGCGCGACACCGGCTTCACCAGATAATCGACCGCATGCGCCTCGAACGCCGCCAGCGCGTGTTCGTCGAAGGCGGTGCAGAAGATCACGGCCGGCGGCGACTCCAGCGCCGAGAGGTGGCGGGCCGCCTCGAGGCCATCCATGCGCGGCATGGCGATGTCGAGCAGGATCACGTCGACCGGTGCGCTTTCGTGCGCAAGGATGGCATCGACGCCATCGACGGCTTCACCGACCACGTCAACGCCGGGCATCGCCAGTTCGCCGACCAGGGCGCGCAGACGCGTGCGCGCCAGCGGTTCGTCGTCCACGACCAGGATTCTCATCGTCCAGCACCCTCCTGCAGCGGAACCCGCAACGTCACGGCATGGTAATCGCCGCCGGCATCGACCTCCAGCGCCGCGCAATCGCCGTAGCGCATGCGCAGACGCTCGCGGATGTTGCCGAGCGCGATGTGGTTGCCGCCGAGTCTCGGCAACGGATGCGCGGGCTTCGGATTGCGCACCGACACGCACAGGTCGCTTCCGTCGCGATAGGCGCTGATCGCGATCAAGCCGCCCTCGGGCAAGGCCTGCACGCCATGGTGAATGGCGTTTTCGATCAACGGCTGCACGCTGAGTGCAGGAATCCGGCAATCGCGCAACACCGGCTCGATGGTCCGCGTCACCCGAAGCCGATCGCCGAGCCGCAACGACTCGATCGCGAGATAGCGATCAATGAGTTCCAGTTCGTCCGCCAGCGTGTGGTCGGCGCGCTCCTCGCGCAAGGTGGCTCGAAACACCATCGCCAGGTCCTCGACCGCGGTTTCGGCCTTCTCGGCGTCGATGCGGATCAGGCTGGCGATGGCGTTGAGGCTGTTGAACAGGAAATGCGGCCGGATGCGCGCCTGCAGGGTTTCGATCCGCGCCGCAGCCTGCGCTTCGACGCCGCGCTGCCACTGCTGCAGCACGAAGATGTAGCGCATCAGGATCAGTCCGACCACGGCGGCCAGCACCGCATTCGACAACAGAAAGGTCGACGCCTCGGCAACGGGAATCCAGCCCAGCGCGAGCGACTGGTCGAGTGAGCCGGCGATCGCGCTGCACGCCATCGCGACCAACGCGGGCACGAGGGTCGCGATCATGCCTCCGATCCAGAATCGACGACGGCCGAGCCAGGGTCCGAGCTTGCACAACAAGGCGGCGCTGATCATCGCGATCCACTGCGCCAGGAAACTCGACGCGAACAGGTCACGCAAGGTCGGCCAGCCCCCTTGTCCGGGCGCGATCAACACGATCAACACGATCAGTTCGACCGTCACCACCACGCTGCCGAGGATCGGCAGGCTGCAGAAATCGGGCATCCAGCCCCGCGCAGTCGCGTTGCGGACGGCGCCAGCGGTCATGCCAGCGCACGCATCCGTTGGTCCAGCCATTGCGTGATGTGACGGATTTCCTCCATCGACACGCTGTGCGGCATCGGGTAACTGTGCCAGTCGACGTTGAAGCCATGCCGCGTCAGCCATTCCCGCGACATCAGGCCGAGGCCCTGCGGCACGACGGGATCGAGGCTGCCATGCGCAAGGAACAGCGGAATCGCCCTCGCTTCCGGCGCCTGTTCGTGCTCGGCGAGATCGGCCAGCGGCAGGTAGGTGGACAAGGCGATCGCCCCGGCCAACGGCGCGCGACGGCGGACCAGCACCGACAGTGCAATCGCGCCACCTTGCGAAAATCCGGCGATGAACTGGCGCTCGGGCGGAATGCCCCGTGTCGCCTCGCGGGCCAGCAACGCCTCGACTTGCTGCATCGATGCGCGGATGCCGACCTCGTCCTGCTTGTTCGCGATTTCGGTCCCGGAAATGTCGTACCAAGCGCGCATGCGCAGGCCGCCATTCACCGTCACCGCGCGCATCGGCGCATGTGGAAAAACGAACCGGAGCGCCGGCCAGTCGGGACGCACCAGTTGTGGCACCACCGGTTCGAAATCGTGTCCGTCGGCGCCGAGGCCATGCAGCCAGAGCACGCTGAAGCGCGGATCCGGTCCGGTTTCGACTTCGACGACTTCGAGCAAGTCCATGGGCAGTCCTTCGGTCAGGGCCGGCGATTGTCCCGCGCCGACCCCGAACTGCCAATCACGGCGCAGCGCGCGGACGATCGCCGATGCTGACCGTCATCGTCACGGCGGTCGCCTTGGGCTGGAAGAAGAACTCGCCGGCTTCGTGTCCGGCGAACTGGATCGGCGCGTATTCCGGATTCTGGATCAACGAGGTCTCCGCCGCCGCCAGTGCCAGCGATGATGAAACTTCGCGGAACAGGCGCTGGCCTTCCAGCAACTGGGCGTTGTCTTCCAGCGCGTCCGTCAGCGCGAGCGCGAAATGCGAATTGTTGCCGCGTCCGGTATCCGGCACCGGCGCCAGCCCGCCCGAAGTCAGCGCCGTGCGCGAACGACTCTGGCTCATCGTCTTCACCCATTGCGACCAGGCCTTGTCCGGCATGGCGCTGCTGAACGTCGGCACTGCGGCGCGGGTCATCGCGCCCGAGTAGCAGGAGTCGGCGACGACGAGCACGTGCTTGGCATTCATCGTGTTCAGGATGTCGCTGATGGCGCGATTCGACAGCCACGAAGCCGGCGCATTCTGGCGGCCGTCGGCCGGGATCCAGTAGCCTTGACGGGTCGCCGCATCGATTTCCCCGTGCCCGGCGAAGTACACCACCAGGTTGTCGTCGGGACCGAGCGCCTCGCGCTTCGCATTCAACGCCGAAAGGATCTCGAAACGGTTGGCGTTCTTCAGCAACGTCGTGGTGAAGCCATAGCGACGCGACAGCACGTCCGCGACCTTGTCGGCATCGTTGGCGGCGCTGCTCAGGGCCGGATAGTCCGCATATTGGTTGTTGCCGATCACGATCGCGTGATACCGACCGAACTTCACGCCACCCGGGACCGCACGTTGCGTGGAACCGATTGTCGACGCGGGCTGGTTCGATGGCAGCAGCAGGAACTCGACGCCACTGCGCGAACCGGCGCGATCCACGGCGGTGACCGAGACACTGGTGCCGTCGGCATCCACCGGCATCTTCGCGCGGAACATGCCGTCGGCCCCCACCGACACCGCCGTGCCGTTGATCATCACCGACTGCAG
>DATMVT010000239.1:0-1862 GCA_035562895.1 Patescibacteria group bacterium
CTTTGTGGCAACCTGCGTTGCAGGGAGTTTGGGAGGGGCGACATGACAGGACGCATCGCGGCATCGGGAATGCTGCTGTTGGGGATCGGCGCATGGGGTGCCGCACAGGCCGAATCGACCGGCATCAGCAACAGCTGCAGCGATCCGTACTGGCAGGACACACTGCGCTGCGCGTGGCTTGCCCACACGGCGCCGATGCCGCCGCAGCCGCCGCAGCCGGTGCCGCCGCCACCGGCGAGCGTCGGCGCGATCAAGTCCTACACCCGCGTCGATCTGGGCAATCCGGCGATCCGTTGCGTCGATGGCACCCGGCCGATCATCTACGTGGATCGCGCCGTCGGCCCGCCGTCGAATCGCTGGCTGATCGCGATGACCGGCGGCGACTATTGCTCGGCGAAGGATCTCGATCACGATCTCGACGGCGTTTTCGAAAGCGGTCAGGAATGCGTGGATTGGTACGACACCCAGAACACCTTGCTGATGGGTACCGCCTACGAGTCGTCGATGAGCAATCTGGCCGACCAGAACGGCAACGGCGTGATGTCGGCGGACGTGACGACCAACCCGGTGTTCGCGCGCTACAACCGCGTGCAGGTGCAGAAATGCGGTTTCGACCGCCATTCCGGGCGAGCCACCCACGAGAACGTCACGGCGACCCTGCCGGACGCCGGGCCGACGATCACCTATGACCTGTACAGCCACGGACAATTGATCGTGCGCGAGGCGCTCGCCGCACTTCAGGGCACGGGCGGGAGCGGACTCGCCTTCACGACCTGGACCAATGTCGGCGGCGTGGTGACGCCGACGCAGCAGATGCTGCCCTCGATCGCTGCGGCGGAACAGGTGGTCTTCATCGGCCACTCGGCTGCGGCACATGGCCTGTATCAGAACGCCGACCGCTACGCCGACGCATTGCGCGCCATGCCCGGATTCGATGGTGACGTGCGCGTCGTGCATGACGCGCATTTCATGTCGATGGTCGAGAACGAGGCGGCGTTCGACCCGGCGCAGAATGCCGATCCAGTCACGATCAACACGCTCTTCGACCAGCGCATGACCGGCACCACGGCGGCCGCTGGCGACTACGATTCCTATCGGTTTCACGGCCACCCGCTGTCGCCGTTCGCGGCCGACTACCGCGCCTGGCTGGGCGCCGGCGAGACGCTGGCCGATGTTCTCGACGCGTCCTGCGTCGCGGCACATCCCGGCGGCGACGCATGGAAGTGCGCCGACCGCTTCCATGTGCGCCTGCACCACGAAAGCACGTCCGCGCTGTTGCGCGAAGACTTCACCGACATGGGCGGCGACCACAACAACGCGCCCTGGGGCTATGTGTTGTGGTGGGGCGAGCTCGGCGTCTACAGCCATTGCAACGGCATCGCCGATGCCGGCATCGAGGACATGTTTCCGTTCTCGCCGTGTCCACCGACGCTCGCCGTCGCTCAGCATCGTGCGCGCCTGATGGTGCAGGCCACGCATTTCCGGCAGGGCGTTTTCACGATGGCGGAAAACGTGCTGAACGCCGATCCGACGGACGATCCCGGCAGCATCTTCTTGTGGATGCCATCGTGCGGATCGCACACCAGCGCCTACAACGACACCCAGTTCCTCGACTCCAGCATCGTCAGGAACGGCAGCATCAAGTCCTACCGCGAATTCATGCAGGACTTCGTCGCGGCGCCGCCGACCGGCGTCTTCGAGGCGCGCGTCACCTACCTCGACGGTGCGCAGAGCGAGTGCGGCCCGCTGTTGTTGAAGGACTCGTTCGACTAGGGATTCGGCACGATCACGATCTTGCCGCTGCGTTCGCCCGCAGCGGCCGCGGCAACGGCTTCCTTGATCCGATCGACGCCGTAGGTCGC
>DATMVT010000240.1:0-1677 GCA_035562895.1 Patescibacteria group bacterium
GCGAATTATAAAGAAAGTAAATGACATGTCAAGAAAAAAACCATCGAAGATCCGCCGTGCCGACCCGTTCTACGAACGCGAAGTGAAGCGTTATGAATCCCCGCTGCCGTCGCGGGAGTACGTTTCGCAGATGCTGGCCGACGAAGGCCGGCCGCTGACACTGGACGAACTGACCGAAGTGCTGGACATCGACGGCAGCGAGCGCGAGATGTTCCAGCGCCGTCTCGGCGCCATGGAGCGCGAAGGCCAGCTGATGCGCAACCGCAAGGGTGCCTACATCCTGCCCGAACGCGCCAGCCTGACGGCGGGAAAGATCCAGGGCCACCCGGATGGCTACGGCTTCCTGGTCCCGGATGACGGTACGGCCGACATCTTTCTCGATCAGCACCAGATGAGCAAGGTGCTGCATGGTGACCGCGCGCTGGTGCGGGTCACCGGCGTCGACCGCAAGGGGCGGCCGGAGGGCAGCATCGTCGAGGTCACCGAGCGCGCCAATACGCGGGTCGTCGGCCGCGTCTTCGTCGAGCACGGCGTCGTGTTCGTGGTGCCGGAAAACCGGCGCATCGCGCAGGACATCTTGGTGCCGCCGGAAAAGAAGGCAAAGATCAAGCCGCAGACAGGGCAGGTGGTGATGGTCGACATCATCGAACAGCCGAGCAAACTTGCACAGCCGATCGGGCGCATTACCGAGGTACTCGGCACCTACGCCGACCCGGGCATGGAGATCGAGATCGCGCTGCGCAAGCACGATCTGCCGTTCGAATTCTCCAAGCCCGCGTTGGCCGAGAACAAGGCGCTGCCGGACAAGGTCAAGAAGGCCGATCTTGAAGGGCGCGAGGATCTGCGCGGTTTGCCGCTGGTGACCATCGACGGCGAGACGGCGCGCGATTTCGACGACGCCGTGTATTGCGAAAAGCAGGGGCGCGGCTGGCGGCTGGTGGTGGCGATCGCCGACGTCTCGCATTACGTCAAGCCGGGCATGACGCTCGACAAGGAGGCGATGGAGCGCGGCAATTCGGTCTATTTCCCGCGCCGGGTGATTCCGATGCTGCCGGAAAAGCTGTCGAACGGCATCTGCTCGCTGAACCCGGATGTCGAGCGCATGGCCATGGTCTGCGACATGGACATCAACGCCACCGGCAAGATCGGCAACTACCGCTTCTACCGCGCGGTGTTCCGCTCGCACGCGCGGCTGACCTACAACCAGGTGTGGTCATGGCTGTCCGCTGAAGCGAAGCCGGAAAGCGATACCCATAAGGCGCTGCAGCCGCACCTGCAAAATCTCTTCAAACTCTACAAGGCGCTGCACAAGGCGCGCGGCGAGCGTGGGGCGATCGATTTCGAGACGACCGAAACGCAGATGGTCTTCAACGAGCAGGGCAAGATCGAGAACATCGTGCCGGTGGTGCGCAACGAGGCGCATCGGATCATCGAGGAATGCATGCTGGCGGCCAACGTCTGCGCCTCCGATTTTCTGGCGGCGCACAAGCAGACCTGTCTTTATCGAATCCACGAAGGCCCGGGCGAGGAAAAGCTCAAGAACCTGCGCAGCTTCCTCGGCGAATTCGGCCTTGCGCTGGGCGGTGGTGACGATCCGAAGGCCAAGGACTACGCCAAGTTGCTGGAACAGATCCGGCCGCGTCCTGATTTCCAGCTGCTGCAGACGGTGATGCTGCG
>DATMVT010000241.1:0-22845 GCA_035562895.1 Patescibacteria group bacterium
TCGCGGTGTTGACGGCACCGGCATGCCCCGCGACGTCGACGACGTCGTCGCGCCACGGCAAGCCGCAGTAGTCGAGGACGCGCCGCGCCTGCGTTTCCGGATCGGTGACCAGATCCTCGTAGCGCACATCGAGGATTTCACCCGCAAAGCGGGCGTGCCAGTGCGCCATCAGCCGCGCGTAGCGCCGGCAATAGCGACCGAGCTCGCCCTGTTCGTAACTGTAGGCGCAGGCATCCGAAAACAGTTCACGCAGGTTGGACAGACCGGTATCCATCGGGTCGCGATGCATGTGCAGGATGCGCGCCTGCGGCAAGGCCTGCTTGATCAAGCCGACAACCAGGAAATTGGACGGGAGCTTCTCGGTGTAATGGGTCGCGCCGTCGCGCAGGCGCCATCGGCACGCATCGACGTAGCCGCGCGCGATGTCGGCCGCATCGAACCGCCCCGCCGCCTGCACGATGCGCGCATCGACCACGCCCTTGCAATGATGGTCCGCGGCTTCACGCAAACGTGCGGTGAACCGGTAGGTCTCGCCGCAATCCACGACTTGCGGATGGCGACCGAGCATGCGCTCCAACAGGGTCGTGCCGGAGCGGTGCATGCCGACGATGAAGATCGGCGTCGCGCTGCCGGCGAGATCGGGTGACGCGGACGCGGGCACCGGCGCGGCCTCGATCGCGTCGAACAAGGCCATCGTCGCCGGTTCGTCGTAGGGCGTGATTTGGCGCTTGATCGCGCACGCGGCGAACAGCGCTTCCCACGCCGCGTCGAAATCTCCGAGATCGTGCAATTCCTTGTGCAACGCGAAGCCGATCTGGGATCGATCCGGCGGCGTCAAGCTGCGATCGGCCAGCACCCGCCGCAGTCGATCGATGTGGTTGGCAGCCGGCGTTTGCGTCCGCACCCGCGCCAGCAGCCAGTGCGCCATCGCGACGCGCGACTCGCGTGCGATCGCCGCTTCCAGCGCGTGTTCCGCATGCGCGAAATCACCGCGATGGGTGGCCAGGTAGCCGTCGGTCAGCAGGGTCGCGACATGCCGCGGCTCGCGCCGGCGCATGCGCTGCAGGACTTCGTCGGCGAGGTCCGCTGCGCCGATCCCGCTCAGGCTCGACGCCAGTTGCATCTGTTGGCCAATCTCAAGCGGCTTCAGGGTCTGCAGGCGGCGTGCGCTGTCGATCATCAAGGCGTGCTCGTTGAAGCTGCGCAGCCGCTGGAAAAGTTCGTATTCGGCGGTTGCATCGGCCGGCGGATGCGCGGCCACGGCCAGCGCATGCTGGCGGGCGCTGCGATAACGGTCGAATCGCAACTCGATCGAGGACAACAAGAGACGTGCCTGGGCGTGCGCCGGCGCCAGCATCAGCAAGGTCGACAGCGTCGTCGCCGCGAGGTCGAACTGCTTGTCGCGATGCTGCACGGTCGCGGTACGGAACAGGATATCGAGGTGAGTGCTCATGACGCCGGGAACCGGCGCGCATCGGACGGAAAGGACACTCGACACCTGGAGGCATGCATGGGCCGCGCATTCTGCCGGCTCGAACCCACGAAAAAAAGCGGCCACCCGAAGGTGGCCGCCAAGTTGGAGCGATGAAGCGTGTTTCTTAGAAGTCGTACTGGACCGAGAGGCGGACCGAACGCGGGGCCTGGAAGCCGGTCGGCGTGCGGTACGTGCTCGTGAACAGCGGGTTGCCGGACGCATCTTCACCCGATTCGCTGACCGTCGTGGCCGCATCGGCGTTGAAGATGTTGAACACGTCGGCCTGGAAGCGCAGCTTGCCGTCCGCGAACGTCGGGCGGTAAGCCACGTTCATGTCCAGCGTACGCTGCCAATCGGTACGACCGACCGAGCCACGCGGCACGATGGTCGTGCCGTTGTTGCCGCGACCATCGCCCGGAAGGCCGATCGGACCTTCATCGCACGAGAAGTACGAGTTCTGGTAGTGCGAGGTGTTGATGCCGCCGAGATAGCCGAAGCAGTTGATCGGACGACCCGACTGGACCAGCAAGTTGCCGCCGACCGACCACTCGTCCGTGATCGAGTAGTTGCCGAACAGCTTCAGGCTGTGACGACGGTCGTTCGGCAGGTCGCCGTACGAACCGATGGACAGTTCCGGATAGTCGAAGTCCTGCGTGGTGCCGGTGTCGTCCTGACCGATGTCGGACTTCACGCCACCTTCGGTGTTGCCGTAGGAGTGAGCGATCGTCCACGAACCCTGCAGGAAGAAGTTGTCCCACGCGCCTTCGGCGAAGAACTCGATCGCGTTGTACTTGCGGACCGCTTCCGGACCGAGCACGTCGGCCGCGATGGTGACGGCTTCAAGCGTGCCGTTGCCGTCGAGGTCCATGTTGAACGTGGCGTCCTGACCCGGGTTGTACAGATGGCAGAAGGCGAAGCCCGGGTTGTAGGCATGCACCTGGCCATCCGGCGTTTCCGGCGCATAGCTGAACGGATCGTCCACGCCAAAGCCGTTTTCGGCGGCCCACTCGAGGATCGGGCGATAGTCGCACTGGTCGTCGATGGCGCGCTTCAGGCTGCGGTGGATACCGCGGATACCGCCGGTGAGGGCGTCGGTGATCTGCGTCTGGAAGCCGATGATGTACTCGTCCTGATACATCGGATCGAGACCGGTATCGGCGATCGTACGCGGATCCTTGGCGACACCGAACTCGTTGTTCAGGTAGCGGATTTCGCGGCCGGTCAGGGCTTCGGTGACGTCGGTCAGGCCCGTCGGGGCGCCGGTGACCGGGTCAACGCCGGTGAAGATGTAGTACTGCTCCGAGAACAGCGAGCGCGACGCACCACGGACGGCCACGGTGGACGACAGCGGCAGGGCGTAACGACCGGCATTACCGAACAGCTTGAAGGTCGAGTCACCGTTCACGTCCCACGAGAAGCCGAGGCGCGGAGCGATCTGGTTGTCGATCTTGACGAAGGCTTCGCCGTCGCCGTTCAGGTTTTCGAAGCTATCCCAGCGCAGACCGCCGTACAGCTTGAAGTTGTCGGTCAGCTGCCAGTTGTCTTCGACATAGAACGCTTCCGAGTCCACGCCGACGCCGGCGCCGCTCTGGAACACGCGCTTGCGCACGATGTCTTCGCGACCTGCGACGTAGAGACCGTAGCGCCACACTGCGGCGCCCGAGTACGACTCGGCGTCGAAGCTGTCGAATTCGTCCATTTCGTAGCCGAAGCGGACGAGATGGTCACCCAGTGCCCATTCGCCGTCGATACGGAAGCTGTCGCGGGTGTCTTCGGCGAGGCTGGTGCCGATGACCGAAGCCAGCGAGCAACCACTGATCGGCGCGTTGACGCCGGAAACCACGCTCGGACGTGCGTCGGTGATGACCGGGCAACCCGAGACCGGGCTGCCGACTTCGCCGAAGTATTCGTTGCGCAGGCCATCAGCGGTGATGCTGTAGTTCGAACGGCTGGCTTCGCCGTGGCCATACAGGGCCGACAGGGTGAAGTTGTCGGTCAGGTAGCCGGTGTAGCGCAGGATGCCCGACTTGCCGCCGGCTTCGTCGTACACGGTGCCACGATAGGCGCCACGCTCGGTGCGGTCGGCACCGGTGCTCGTGTAGTAGTCCGTCTCGAAGTCACGGTCGTCCGAGAACGCCGTCAGTTCGAGCAGGTGGTTGTCGCTGATGTTCCAATCCAGCTTGACCATCCAGTTCGGCGACTCGCTGCTGGAACCGAGGTTGATCGGTGCCGCGGTACGCGAACCGTAGGTGCTGCCGTTGTCGGTCTGACCGTACTGCACCAGGGCGTAGGCGAACAGGCGGTCCTGCACCAGCGCGCCGCTGGCCCAGATCGCCGTCGTCAGCGCGTCGGACGCTTCGTCGTTCTCGTTGTTGCTGGCCAGGGTGCCGTTGTTCAGGTACACGTCCGGACGATCGCCTTCCAGCGAGTTCGGGGTGTAGAACACGTTCGCGCCAGCCTGGAATTCGTTCGAACCGCGCTTGGTCACCAGGTTGATGACGCCGCCGGTCGAGCGACCGAATTCGGCGCCGTAGCCGCCGGTCTTGACCTGCTGTTCGGCGATCGCTTCAAACGGGATCTGGCCGAAGTCGAGCGACTTGAAGCCGTTCGTGATGTTGAAGCCGTTCACGTAGTAGGCGTTTTCCGCCACCGACGAACCGCCGAACGACGCCAGGTTGCCGAACGCTGCGTCACCGCGCACGGTGCCCGGAGCGAGCAGCGCGACGTTGGTGATGTTGCGGCCGACCGGGATCTTGGCAATCTGTTCGCTGGTCAGGATCGTGGTCGACTCGACCGACGAGATGTCGATCGGGTTGATCGCGCTGCCGGTGACTTCCACGACGCCCAGCGTGCTGGCATCGGAGAAGGAGGCGGCGGTACCGGTACCGAGGCTCACCGTCACTTCACGCGACTGGCCGTTGTAGGTGACCTTGTACTTGCCCGGTGCCAGCGCCGAGGCGCGGTAGTTGCCGTCGGCATCCACCGAGATGTCGCGCTTCTGGCCGGTGCCCATGTTTTCGACGGTGACAGCGCCACCCCCGGATACCTGGCCGAACAAATAGCCGGTTGCATTGGATTGCGCGTAGACCGCACCGCTGGTCGCGACGGCGATCGCGAGAGCGAGCGCAGAGCGCTTGAATTGATTGCGTTGAATCACTTGGAAACCTCCAAAAATAGGGTTAGCCCTTGGTGCCGGAGCGCGTCGAGCCACGACACCACGCCGCTGCTTTTGCAACGTGGCGCGGAAGTTACCACGGCCGTTAAAAAACTGTAAATATGACTTCACGCGCTGCTGCGATGCAGCAAAGCAACACGGTGTTGCAAAAAAACAACGGGCGCACTCGCATTGCCGGGCAAGCCGAGCGGTGATCGCAGCAACCGCATCGCCCTGCTTTCGCCCCGGTTGCAGGGCATCGAATCGTTAACATCGCCGCTCCTCATTCTGCGGACCCCCGCAACCGCCATGAACGCCCACTTGTCCCACGCCGCGCCCTGGGTCGTCCTCAAGTTCGGCGGCACCAGTGTCGCGACGGCACCCCGTTGGCGCACGATCGCCGATCTGGCCCGCGACCGGGTGGATGCGGGATTGCGGACGGTCATCGTCGTTTCCGCCGTGTCCGGACTGACCAACCGGCTGCAGGCCATCATTGACCGTGACGCGTCAGCGACGGAATTGGCCGCCGAGACCGACGCGATCCGCGGCCAGCATCTGCAATTGATCGCCGAACTGGGCATCGCCCCGCCGCCGGCCACGCTCGGCTGGCTGGACCATCTCGCCGAACTCGCCCGGCAGGCCCCGGTGCGTCGCGGCGAATTCCGCTGGCAGGCAGAACTGCTGTCGATGGGTGAATTGATCTCGAGTTCGCTCGGTGCCGCCTTCCTCGCCTCGGCCGGCTTGCGCTGCGGCTGGCTGGATTCGCGGCGGTGGCTCAAGGTCGAACCACGCCCGAACCAGAGCGACTGGGCGCGCTGGCTGTCGGTGTCGTGCACGACGATGCACGATCCGGCGCAAGTCGCCGCACTCGCGGCCGAAGCCGACTGCTTCGTCGCGCCCGGCTTCATGGGCAGCGACGCCGAGGGCGCCACCTGCCTCCTCGGTCGCGGCGGTTCGGATACTTCGGCGGCGTATCTCGGTGCGCTGCTCGGCGCGGCCCGTGTCGAGATCTGGACCGACGTCGCCGGCATGTTCTCGGCCGATCCGCGCCAGGTGCCGAAGGCGCGTCTGCTGTCTCGTATCGATTATGCCGAGGCACAGGAAATCGCCACCACCGGCGGCAAGGTCCTGCATCCTCGCTGCATCGGACCGGTGCGCGAGGCCGTCGTGCCGATGTGGATCAAGGACACGCAACGTCCCGAACTCGACGGCACCGTGATCGGCGACGACGTCGCGCGCGACGTGTTGTCGGTGAAGGCGATCAGCTCGCGCCGCGGCATCATGCTGGTATCGGTGGAATCCGTCGGCATGTGGCAGCAGGTCGGCTTCCTCGCCGATGTTTTCGCGCAATTCAAGAAGCATGGCCTGTCGGTGGACATGATCGGTTCGTCCGAGACCAATGTGACGATCTCGCTCGATCCGACCGAGAACCTGGTCAATTCGAACGTGCTGGAAGCGCTGTGCGCCGACCTGGCGACCGTATGCCGCGTCAAGGTCATCGGCCCGTGCACCGCCATCTCGCTGGTCGGTCGCGGCATCCGCTCCCTGCTCGGCAAGCTCGGGCCGGTCTGGAACGTGTTCGGCGCCATGCCGATCCACTTGATCTCGCAGAGCTCGAACGATCTCAATCTCACTTTCGTCGTCGACGAGGCGCGCGCCGACGGTCTGGTGCCGCGCATCCACGAGGCACTGGTCAAGGGTGGCGCATTGCGTGCCGACGATCGCCGCGTGTTCGGTCCGAGCTGGACCACGCTGTATCGCGCACCGACCGAAGTCTCGCCGGAATGGTGGCGCCGCGAACGCGACGCCCTGTTGCGCCTTGCTGCAGAACGCACGCCGCGCTACGTCTATCACCGCGAGACCATCCGCGAGCGCGCCGCCCAGTTGCGCACGATCGCAGCGGTCGACCGGTGGTTCTACGCGACCAAGGCGAATGCGCACCCGGCGGTCTTGCGCACCATCGTCGACGCCGGCTTCGATCTCGAATGCGTCTCGCCGGGCGAGATCGACCACGCGCGCGCGACTTGTCCGGACGCGCGTTTGTTGTTCACTCCGAATCTGGCGCGCCGCGCCGACTACCTGCGAGCCGCCGAAAGCCATGCCTTGCTGACGATCGAACGCCTCGACAGCTTTGCCGAGCTCGGTGACGCGCTGCCTGGCCGCGAGGTGTCGCTGCGCATCGACCTCGGCAGCGGCCATGGTCATCACGACAAGGTGCGCACCGGCGGCGCGAAATCGAAGTTCGGCATCGGCGTCGACCAACTCGGCGAAGCGGCACGACTGGCGCAACAGCACGGCGTGCGCATCACCGTGCTGCATGCGCATCTCGGGTCCGGCATCCTCGATGCTGCGCACTTCGGCCGCGTCTACCAGGAATTGCTCGCGCTCGCCGATTCGGTGCCGAGCGTGCGCGCGCTGAACATCGGCGGCGGTTTCGGCATCGCCGCGCATCCGGATGACAGTGCGCTCGACCTTGCCCGCGTCGGTGAACTGCTGGCGACCATCAAGCAGGCGAATCCGCAATACGCGCTGTGGATGGAGCCGGGGCGCTATCTGGTCGCCGAAGCCGGCGCACTGCTGGCGCGCGTGAACGCGATCAAGCACAAATACGGACGCCACTTCATCGGCCTCGATGCCGGCATGCACAACCTGCTGCGCCCGGCCCTGTACGACGCGCACCATCCGATCGTGAACCTGACGCGCCTCGACGAAGCAGCAACGCTGCGCGCCGACCTCGTCGGTCCGATCTGCGAGAGCGGCGACGTGCTCGGCGGCGAACGGGAGTTGCCGCCCACCGGCGTCGGCGACGTGTTCCTGATCGCGCAGGCCGGCGCCTACGGTGCCGTCATGGCCTCGAACTACAACCGTCGCGATGCCGCCGACGAGGTGATGCTGTGAACGTGATCGATACCCCGCGCAGCGCGCAGTCGTTCCATTTCGTCCGTGTCGCCTACGATGCCGCGACGGCCCACGCCGCGCTCTTCTATCGTTTCGACGAAGGACCGGAACTGATCGAGTCCATTCGTTTCGCGGACACCGCGCTGGCCATTCCCTCCGGACGCGAGGCTGCGTTCGCGGCAGCGCTGCGACTGCTGCACCTGATCGCCGGCATCAGCTACTACAAGGCGGCCGTGCCGGAACGCATCGTCGTCGAGGGCGATTCGCTCGATCGCGAGCTCGCCGCACTGCTGGACGCGATCTATCTGCACGGCCTCGGCGAGTTCGCGCATCGCAACGGACTCGACCTGCGCGGGCGCATCCGTTTCCCGCATGACGACCGTGCTGCAGCCACGGCAACGCGCATCGCGCTGCCGCGCCGTACCCTGGTACCGATCGGAGGGGGCAAGGATTCGCTGGTCACGGTCGAGCTCCTGCGCGCCGCGCACGAACCGATGACGGCGACCTGGGTCGGGCGTTCGCCCTTGATCGCCGCCTGCGTCGAGCGCAGCGGACTGCCCGCGCTCAACATCGATCGCCAGATCTCGCCGCTGCTGTTCGAGATGAACCGCAATGGCGCCTGGAACGGCCATATCCCGGTGACCGCGATCAATTCCGCGATCCTGGTCTGCGCCGCGATCCTGCATGGCTACGACGCCATCGCCTTCTCGAACGAACGCTCGGCATCAAGCGCCAACTTCGTGCATGACGGCTTCGCGGTGAACCACCAGTGGAGCAAGTCGATCGACTTCGAGCGCGCGTTTCGCGAGCACGTGCGCACACGCGTCGCCGCCGACTTCGACTACTTTTCGGCGCTGCGTCCACTCTCTGAACTTGCGGTCACCCGATTGTTCGCGCCGCTGGCGCAGTACCACGACGTGTTTTCAAGCTGCAATCGCAATTTCCGGATCCTCGGCGACAAGCCGGCGGAGCGCTGGTGCGGACAATGTCCGAAATGCCATTTCGTGTTCCTGGCGCTGAGCCCGTTCCTGCCGAAGACGCGCCTGGTCGCGATCTTCGGTCGCAACCTGCTCGATGACGCCGCGCTCGCCACCGACTTCGATGCCCTGCTCGAAATCGGCGCGCACAAGCCCTTCGAGTGCGTCGGCGAAGGCCGCGAGTCGCGCGCCGCGATGGCTGCGCTCGCCGCGCGCGCGGAGTGGCGCGAGGACGCCCTCGTCGCGCGTTTCCGCGAACGCATCCTGCCGATGCTCGACCTGCACGAACTCGACTTGGCGGCGCTGACCACGGCCGATGGCCCGCATTTCATCCCCGCCCGTCTGTCGCGGATCTTCGATGCGCTGGGCTGAACTCGCGGAACGTCGCGTCGCCGTACTCGGATTCGGTGCCGAAGGCCGCGCCGCCTGCCGCGCGTTTCGACGACGCTTCGCGGCACAAACCTTGCACCTGTTCTGCAGCGAAGCCGAGGCCATCGACGCGCGCGCACTCGGCGATGCGTGGTTGCGCATCGACTCGACGCCGGTCTCGGCCGACGCGCTGCGCGCCTTCGACGTCGTCATCAAGTCGCCGGGCGTGTCTCCCTACCGGTCTCCGCTCGTCGACGCCGTCGCTGCCGGGGTGCGCGTGACGTCGGGCAGCGCGCTCTGGTTCGCCGAGCACCCGGATGCGCGCACGATCGCGGTCACCGGCACCAAGGGCAAGAGCACCACGTCCGCGCTGATCGCGCACCTGCTGCGTGCCGGCGGACATCGCGTCGCACTGGCCGGCAACATCGGCCTGCCGCTGCTCGATCTGCCGGACGATGCTGGCGTCGCGGCGCACGTGGTCGAACTGTCCAGTTTCCAGACCCGTGATTTCGAGGCCAATCCGCGCGTCGCGCTGATCACCAACCTGATCGAGGAACATCTCGACTGGCACGGCTCGGGCGAGCGCTATGTCGCCGACAAGCTGCGCATCCTCGGCGACCGATCCCGCACGATCGCGGTACTCAATGCGGAAGATCCGACCCTGTCCGGTCTCGAGACCTCGGGGGACGTGCGCTGGTTCGCCACGCCTGCAGGCTGGCATCTCGATGCGGGCCACGTTTGCCGCGGCGCGGAACCGCGGCTTGCTCTCGCCGACCTGCCGCTGTCCGGTCGCCACAACGCGCTCAACCTGTGCGGCGCCCTCGCGGCGATCGAGGCGGCAGGGTTCGACGCGACCGCGCTCGCGAACCATGCGCGCAGCTTCCGCCCGCTGCCGCATCGTCTGCAGGTGCTCGGCACGCGCGACGGCATCACCCACGTGAATGACAGCATCGCGACCACACCGCAGGCGGCGCAGGCGGCGCTCGACCATTTCGCCGGGCAGCGTGTCGCGGTGCTGCTTGGCGGTCATGAACGCGGCCTCGACTGGACCACGTTCGCACGCGCCGTTGCGGCACGACCGCCGCACGCGATCGCGACCATGGGCGCGAATGGCGAACGCATCGCGGACACGCTGGCGGCACATGGCCTCGGCGGCATCGTCCGTCGCTGCACATCGATTGATGAAGCCTACGCCGCTGCGCGCAACGCGCTCGTTGGGGGCGGCGTATTGCTGCTGTCTCCCGGCGCAGCGAGTTTCGGCGCATTCCGCGACTACGCCGAGCGCGGCCGTCGCTTTGCCGAGCTCGCCGGTGAAGATCCGCGATCGATCACGGCCATCGCCGGACTCGGCATCGCATGAACGCCGCGCGCGTGCTCGTCTGGGACCTGCCGACGCGGCTGTTCCACTGGACACTGTTGCTGCTGGTCGCGATCCAGTACGCGAGCGGCGAGTTCGGTTGGCTCGATCTGCAATGGCATCTGTACGCCGGCTACGCGACCCTGGGATTGCTCCTGTTTCGCGTGATCTGGGGTGTCGTCGGCAGCGACAGCGCGCGCTTCGCGCAATTCCTGCGCGGGCCGGGAGCGGTGCGGCGATATCTGCGCGGCGGCCAGCCCCTTGCCCCGACCCACAATCCGCTCGGCGGCTGGGGCGTGATGCTGATGCTCCTGTTGCTGCTCGCGATCGCGGCCACCGGCCTCGCCAGCAGTGACGACATCGATGTGTTCGGCCCGCTCTCCGGGCATCTCGACGACGCCACGGTGCGCAGCGCGACACGCTGGCATCACCGACTGACCGGCGCGTTGCCGTGGCTCGTCGGACTGCACGTCCTTGCCGTGCTCGTTCACGAATGGCGCGGCGAACGCCTCGTCGCCGCGATGCTGCACGGACACCGGAACGGCGACGAACCCGCACCACGCATGGCCTCGTTCGCGCGGGCACTGTTCGTGCTGGTGATCAGTGTCGCGGCGGTCTTCGTGCTGCTCCGCTGGGCGGGCGCGTGATCACTCGGCGCGATAGCGGTCGTGGCAGGCCCCGCAGGACTGGCGCACTTCGCCGAACGCGGCCTTGATCCGCTCCTGGTCGCCACCCGCGGCAGCCACGCGCAATGCATTCGAGGTGCGCTGGAAGTCCTTGAGCCTGGCTGCGAAGTCTTCGGGCTGCTGCCAGATCGCGGGCAGCGCGTCGGTCACGGCGCCCTGGTCCGAGCCCTTCGCGAACGCCTCGTCCAGTAGCACGGCCGCGAAGGCGACCGCGACCGAGCGCTGCTTGAACTCGACCGCGTTCCATGGCTTGTTGCCCTTCACCATCGCGCCCATCGGCAGGAAGTTCCAGACGATCGTCTTGAACAGCGACTGGCGATAGCCGATCACGTCCTCCGGCTTCGGACCCGGTGACTGGGCGCTCGCCATGGCGGCAACGAGAGACAAGGCAATCAGGGCGGCGAGTCTGCGCATCGGATGAATTCCAAGAGTGCGAAAGTCGCGGAGCATACCCGTTCGTCCGTGAAATCCGCAGCGACCTTCCTCGGATCGCGGACTGCTAGATTCTGCGACCCCACACCGGAGAACCGCCATGCGCATGATGCTCCCGCTCGCCCTCGCTGCCGCCTTGTTGCCGACGCTGGCGCAAGCCGAGGTCCAGACCCGGACGCTCAGCTACGACGTCGAAGGCACGACGGTTGAAAGCGTGCTCGTGTACGACGATGCCGGCGCCGCGAAGCGGCCCGCATTGGTCATGGTGCCGAACTGGATGGGCGTGAACGCCAGCCAGATCGAGAAGGCCAAGGCCATCGCCGGCAAGGATTACGTCATCCTGGTCGCCGACGTGTACGGCAAGGCCACACGTCCGGCCGACGCCGACGAGGCCGGCAAGGCCGCCGGCGCGATGTACGCCGACCGCGCGGCACTGCGAGCCCGCGTGAATGCCGCACTCGACCAGCTGGCCAATGCGAAGGACGCACCGGTCGATGCCACCAAGCTCGGCGCGATCGGCTTCTGCTTCGGCGGCGCGACCGCGCTGGAACTCGCGCGCAGCGGCGCGGACATTGCCGGCGTGGTCAGCTTCCACGGCAACCTGGCCACCGACTTGCCGGCGAAAGCGGGCGAAGTGAAGGCCAAGGTGCTGGCGCTGAATGGTGCCGATGACACTTATGTCCCGGTCGATCAGATCAACGGCTTCACGACCGAAATGCAATCGGCCGGCATCGACTTCCAGTTCGTGAATTTCGGCGGCGCGGTGCACTGCTTCGCGGAATCCGACGCGAACAGCGGTCCCGGCTGTCTCTACAACGAGCGCGCCGCCAAGCGCGCGTTCCGGATGATGCGCGACTTTTTCGACGAGGCTTTCTCGGCTCAGTGATCGCGCTGGATCGCGTAACGGGCAAGGGCGTCGAGCGCATCGCGCGCGGCGCCTGTCGCGAGCGGCGCCAAGGCCGCACGCGCGGCGTCGGCATAGGCCTGCGCCCGCGCGATGCTGTAGTCGATGGCGCCACTGTCGCGGATCGCGGCGATGACGCGGTCGAGAGAATCCAGCCCGCCGGTCTCGATGACGCGGCGAATCGACTGTGCCGATTCGGCATCGGCGTGCTGCAAGGCATGGATCAGCGGCAAGGTCGGCTTGCCTTCGGCGAGGTCGTCGCCGACGTTCTTGCCGAGGGTGCCGGCGTCCGAAACGTAGTCGAGCACGTCATCGGCGATCTGGAAAGCCATGCCGAGCGCCATGCCGTAGTCGGCGAGCGCGTCTTCGACGACTTTCGGCGCGTCGGCGAGGATCGCGCCGACGCGGCATGCCGCCGCGAACAGCACGGCGGTCTTGCGTTCGATCACGCCCAGATAGGCCGGCTCGTCGGTGTCCGGATTGCCGATGTGCATCAGTTGCAGCACTTCGCCTTCGGCGATCCGGTTCGTCGTGTCGGCCATCACTTGCATGATGCGCATGCGTTCCAACTCGACCATCAGCTGGAAGGCGCGCGAATACAGGTAATCGCCGACGAGCACGCTGGCGGCATTGCCGAACACGGCGTTCGCGGTCCGTCGCCCGCGCCGCAGGTCGGATTCGTCGACGACATCGTCATGCAGCAAAGTCGCGGTGTGGATGAACTCGATCACCGCCGCAGCCTGATGGTGCTGGATGCCGCGGTAGCCGGCGGCTTCGGCGGCCAGCAGCACCAGCATCGGGCGCAGCCGCTTGCCCCCGCCGGACACGATGTGTTCCGCGACTTGATTGACGAGCATGACGTCCGAACCAAGACGCCGCCGGATCAGCCGGTCGACTTCGACCATTCCGGGCGCGACGAGCGCACGGGCATCGTCGAAACGGACAGGCAATACCGGGGAAGCGACGGGCGCGATGACGGACACGGACTACTCGCAGGATTTGAGACCGGCCGATTATAGGCTCTGCCCCGCAATTCCGACATTTCGCAGCCGTGCACGGGCAACTTGCGCTTTCGCCGGAAGCGGGCTTGCGCGAAGATGCCGGTCCTCGAAGGCAGTCCTGCCCTCGCCCCCCTTTGTTCCAAGGAGTAGTCATGGCCCGCGGCGTCAACAAAGTCATCATCGTCGGCAATCTCGGTGCCGATCCCGAAACCCGCTACAGCCAGGGCGGCATGGCGATCACCCAGATTCGCGTCGCCACCTCCGAGTCCTGGAAAGACAAGCAGACCGGTGAAAACCAGGAACGCACGGAATGGCATCGCGTGAAGTTCTTCGGCAAGCTGGCGGAGATCGCCGGCGAATACCTGCGCAAGGGCAGCCAGGTCTATGTCGAAGGCGCCCTGCGCACCGACAAGTACACCGACAAGGACGGCATCGAACGGTATTCGACCGACATCATCGCGGACGAGATGCAGATGCTGGGCGGCAAGCCCGGTGCAGGCGAAGGCGGCGGCATGAGCCGCGAGCGCCCGGAGCGCGGCAACGCACCCCGTGGCGGCGGCAACTATGGCGGCGGTGGTGCCCCGGATCGAGGCGCAGGCGGCGGCCAACGTGCACCGGCCAACCAGCAAGGCGGCGCCGCCATGGACGACGACGAGATCCCGTTCTAGGTCACGCCTATCGTCGGTCTGATGCAAACTGCCCTGAAGCCCGCATGATTGCGGGCTTCTTCTTTGTCCATGTTGCAAGATTCGTCAGCAATACCGTGATCGACACGCGCCTGACATTCAGGCGCGTGTCGATACAGCTGGATCATCGCAACAACCGACGCGGACTGCTTATTCGAAGCCGTCGGCAAACAGGTTCTGGGCGTTGCTGTCGCGGGTAAAGACGACGATGCCGTTGTCAACGCTGGCGGCCACGTAGATGTGGCGGTTGTCGCCGCTGCTCGCGATCGCGACCGGGCCGTTCAGCAGGCTCACCTGGCCTTCGCCGTCGAACACGGTCTGCTGCACGCTCAGATCGCCGATCACGACACCGGCGCCGGCTGCGGTCGCGCGACGGAAGACCGTGAAACTGTCATCGGCAAATCCGGCAACGTAGACCTGGCTGCCATCCGGCGACACATCGACCGCTTGCGGCCCGCCGAGACCGTGCACCCCGGGATCGTTCTTGCGGATCTGCGCACGCCACGTCAGCGCACCGTCCGCGGCACGATCGAACACGGCGATCGCATTGCTCGATTCGCCGACGACATAGAGCTGGCCATTGTCCGGACTCAGCGCCAGATCATAGGCACCACCGAGGCCCTGCACGCCCCCGAGGCCGTTGCGCTGCACCGACGCGAACGACAGCTTGCCGAAACCGGCTCCGGCGGAATGGGTACGATTGAAGACGAGCACGGCGTTGCCGAAACGCGAGGCGACGTAGACCTGCGCACCATCGGTCGAACTGGTGATGCCGGACGGACGATCAAGCGCGGTCACGGCACCGCCACCATCATCCGGATCGTTGACGGCATTGGTCTCGACTTCCAGTTGGGTCAAATCACCGGTGCCCGGCACGCGCGTGAATGACACCACGGTGTTGGCCGTGCCGCCCGCGACGTACAGGTGTTGCCCGTCGGCGCTCAGGTGCAAGGCGCTGGCGCCCTGCAAGGCCGTGGTCGCGCGGCTCTGGACATAGCTCAGGGTTCCGTCGCCGGCATTGCGCGCCAGCACCACGACGGCACCCGCGTTGCGGCTGGCGACATAGACCTGGGTGCCATCGCCGCTGACCACGAGATCGCTGGGTCCGTCCAGCAAGGCACCACTGAAACCGGGGCTTTGCCCGGTGTAATGCGCGATGCGGGTCAGGCGACCGGTCGCGACTTCGCGGCTGTACGCCACGATCGTGTCCAGCGACTCACTCGCCACATAGGCATGCAATCCGTCCGGCGACAACACGACATCGCTCGGCGCCGCCAGGATGTCCTCCGGTCCCGAGGATTCCTCAACCGGGAAAACCGCCGGGTCGTAGTCCGGATCGACGATGTCGCCGAAAGCCTCGTTGCGGCGGAAGCGCAGGGCCTGTGGCGACGACAGCACCAGCCGGAACTGTTCGCGCGGCTCGACGGTGGCATCGGCCAGCACCGGAACGCGGATCTCGGCCTGCGTTTGGCCGGCCGCGATCGGCACGCTGCCGCTGCGCGCGAGGTAGTCGGGACCGGCGATCGCGCTCAAGTCCTGGGTGGCATAGCTGAAACTGGTCGCGATCGCGGATGGCCGCGACAAGCGCACGCGAAACACCAGATCGAGCATGGCGCTGGCCGGCTCGAGCGCACGCGCATCGTCGACGATCACTTCGGGCACGTCGTCATCGTCGATCAAGGTGCCCACCGCGACATTGTTCTGCAACACGCCGCCGGTACTGCCGGTGAGCAGCAGGGACAGGGTCTCGTTGGTTTCGACCACGGCATCGCCGCACAGCGAAATCGCGATGGTCTGCGTCAACTCGCCGGCGGCGACCGTGGCCGTGCCCTGGTCGCTGACGTAGTCGACGCCAGCGGCACAGGCCGCGGCACCGGTGGCGGTGCCGTCCTGCGTTTGCCAGGTCAAGGACACCGGTTCGTTGCTGGGCGTGTTCAAGGTCATCGTGAAGGCCATCGGCGACACGCCGGCATTGCCTTCGAGTGCCTGCGTCGCAGCAACCGAAATGCCCGGCCCGGTGCCCATGTTCTGCGGATCGAGATCGAGACGCACCGCCACGCCCTCCTCGCCGACCGTGGTTTCGGCGGCGATCCGTGCACCCAGAAAGATGCGCACGGTATCGCCCGGACGGGCGTGCCCGGCTTCGCGCGGCTCGACCGTGTCCATCGGGATGCGCAACGCGAACTGCTGGCCAAGCGCAGCGTCGCGACCGAGCACGTAGCGCGTGAGCAGCACGTCGTCGGGATGCGAACGCAATTCGATGACCGTGCCATCGGGCGCGGGAGCGCCGAAGACGGTGGCACTGCCGTAGATCACGTGGTCGGGCGCCTTGATCTTGGCGGCCAAGAAGGCGGGGGCGCAGGCCAGGCCCAGCGCAGCCGCGACAAGGAGTTTCAGCACGCGTCGCTTCATGGTCAGAGCCCCGTGTACGCGTAGGTTTCGAAGAACACGCGGATGTCGTCGACACCATTGCCGTCGCGTTCGCCATTGCCGCCCGGAATCGGCGCGCCGTGGATGAAGGTCTCCATGCCCTGGTCCGGATCGGCCAGGAAGGTCCCGCCCGGGATGATCATCACCCACTTGGTGTTCCACACCGATCGCCCGATCAGTCGACTGTCCGCCGTCACCTGGGTGTCGTCGAACGGCTCACTCAGGTGATAAGCGCGGAAGCGGCCATAGCGACGTACGTCGGTGCTGGCGCCATTCAAGGTGTCGGCGACCGGGTTCCAGTTGTAGTCGTCCAGATCCTGCGCGCCGATCGGGAACGGAATCGGGATGGCCTGATCGACGATCTGCCATTCGCGCGTGCGGAAGTCATCGGCGGACGGCGAACGCAACACGTCGGCGCCGGCCGGGAACAGGTAGATGCGCGGGTCGTCAGCCAGCGGCAGGCTGTCGTAATTGCCGAACCAGGTGCCGACCGAGCGCACCCGGGTCGCGAACTTGCTGGAGTCGTAGGAACTGTCCTGCGGCCCGAGCTCCCAGCCGAAGAAGTTCATCCCGAAGGTGACATTGGTGTCGAACTCGATCACCAGACCCGGCTGCGGCCCGGCCGATTCCGGTGCGAACGGCCGCGCCAAGCGCCTGAATTCCGGCACCGACCACAAGTCCGCGACCTTGAACGAATCGAGCTTGGCGCGCCATGCGGCATCGCCGTCCGGTCCTTCCGGAATGCGGAACAGCTCGCGCCGGAGCGAGAAGCGGTTGGTCTCGACCTGCGGATTGTTGAAGCCCATCTGGCCCTTCAGGACATCGAAGTTCAACTTGAGCTGGGCCATGGTGTCGGCGAGCCCGGGCGTACCCGGCACCGGATCGCCGTTCAACACCTGACCGATGCTGCGCTGACGCACGATGTTGGTCAGGAAGGTCTGGCCGGCCTGTGAATCGGAGCCGAGCAGGTTGGTTTCGTAGTCATACGCCGATGCGGCGAGATAGGCGTAGCGCGCGGCGAGATCGAAGGCGGCGCGGTACTTCTGCAAGGCATCGTTGCGGAAGATGCGGAAGGCCATGTCCTGATAGCGGTATTCCTGAACTTCGGCGGCACCATTGCGACGGAACGCGATCTTGCGTTCGAGGATGCGCTGACCTTCGGCGAGGGTGGCGTAGTAGTCGCCCTGAAGCTGCTTCATCGCCTCGACGCGCGCATAGATCTCGGCGCGAAGGGCCGGCTCGGCACGCAGCAGTGCGTCGATCTCGCCAGCCGCATCGCTGAAGCCGGCGATCTGGTCATTGATCGCCGTGTTGATGCCGGCCAGTTCGCCGACGTCCTCCTTCGCCGAATCGACCGAAGTCGCCGCGATATCGAGTGCATCGGCGACCGTGTCCAACGCGAACTTGGGAATGTTCGCGGCCTGGGTGACGGCACAACGCGCACCGGACGCGATGTCGCCGCCGGCCGCGAGGCCGGCGATGAAGCTCGTCGGAATGCAGTCGACCGCGCCCTTGAACGTCGTGTCCATGAACTCGCCGGCACGCCGTGCGCCGATCGCCGTGCCTTGCATCGCCGCGACCTGCACCGACATCTTGCGCAGTTCGTTGCGCTGGCCCTGCATGATGTTCAGATTGGCGTTGCTGATCCGGTAGAAGGCCTGCAGTCCGCCGATCGCATCTTCGATCTCGAGGCGCAACTTGTCGTAGTCGATCATCGCCTGCTTCACCGCAACGCGCGCCTGCAGCATCTGCTGCAAGGTCTGCTGCAGACGTCCCGGCGCGCGCCGCTGGCCCGACCAGCCATCGGGGCGGGTGAACCACAACCCGTAGTCCGGAGACTCGATGATCGTGTATGGCACCGTCGCCAACTGCAGACTGTTCACGTTGAAATTCACGTTGCCGAGCGCGCAACCGTCGCTGAGCGGATGGTCGGCGCAGGGCTGCCCTTCGCTGTTGACGTTCTGCGCCCCCGGCGGCTGCGGACCGACACCGAACAGATTCACGCCGTTCGGCATCGGCGCATAGACACCGGTGACGTGGCTGATCTTGGCGGGCGTCTGCAATTCGCCGTCGACGCCACCGTCGAGATCGAAGGCCGAACCCGCGAGCGTGGGCACGTCCAGCAACTGGTAGTGATAGAGGTCGGGGCCATCGTAGCCCGCCGGATAGACGCCGCCGGGACCGATGTCGTCCGCATACGGGTAGCCGAAGATCTCGATCAGTTGGTTGCTGAAATCGTTTTCCTGCGCGGAAGCGGCCTTGGTCAGATCGTCGACGCTGTCCTGGTTCCGGCGCATCTGGTTGGTCAACTGGTTCGCGAAGTCCCAGACCTGCAGCACGTTGTCGAGCGCGGCCATTGCCCGCTCGTAGACCTGTTCGAACTGGGTCTTGTTCTCGTTGAGCAGTTGCGAGGGATCGATGTCGAACGGCACCACGCCGCGGGCGAGACCGAGCGGATTCAGACCGGCATCGGCCTTGTCGACCTGCCCCTGGATCGAGGCATAGTGCGCCGCGATCTCGTCGATCTCGGTCACTGTCTTGCGATCGATGCGCTTGATGCCGACATGGGCCGGATCGGGATCCTCGTCGGGCAGGACGGCGTTTGCGGTCGCCCAGTCGAAGTAGGCCGCCATGCCACTGCGCCGACCCCATTCCGACAAGCCCCAGCTGCGTTGGTCATTGGTGTCTTCATACCCCTGCCACTGTCCGTTCGGGTCGTCGACATAGGCGGCACGGTAGGTCAGGTCGACGATCTCGGCACCGGTGCGCGCCTTGGCCGCGGCGGTTTCCGCGAACTGTCGTTCGTCCATGAAATCGACCTGGATCGGCGCGCCGGCCACGGAGACCGATTCGGTCTGTGGATTCCACGAGAAGAAAGGATGCCGCAGCAGTTCGTAATAAGTCGTCGTCGCGGTGAGGTAGTGGCCCCACGCATCGCCGTGGCCCTGCGGGAACATGATCCGGGCATCGCTCTCGTCGATGACGCCGCTGTCGTTCTGGTCGGAGACGTTGTAGCTCAGCGCATAAGCCACTTCGCCGTCACCGGTGGTGAAGTTCCAGAAGAAGCGGTTGTAGACCGGGCGCGCGGCGATCGGTCCATTGCTGTTGTCGCGGCCGCGCAGCAGGACCAGCTCTTCGCCAAGCAGTCCGTCGACCTGGTTCTGGAAATTGAAGATGCTCGGCGCCAGCGAGAAGGTGCCGTCGCTGGTGGTGATGCCGATGGTCGGGTCCTGGGCGTCTGCATAGGCCTCGTTGCCGAGCAGGGTGTAGAACTCGACGAGACGCGAGACGACCAGCAGGATCGCGGCATTCGCCGGACCGTAGTCGACCGGCGGCGTCGAGCCGACCGAGAGCTGCATCGCACGCCGCAGCACCGTCGAATAGGCCTCGATCAGGCCGACGTTGTTGAGGTTGTTCGGATCGTCGTTCAGCGCGATCGGACCTTCGTAGCGCTCACCGAGCTGGATCAACATGCTGGCGTAGTTGTTGGTCGCGGCCCGGCCGAAATCCTGCACCCGCGCTTCGTAGGGATTCAGCCGGTCGAGTACGCGCTTGACCCAGCCCTCCGCGAGCTGCGCGGCCTGATTGGCCGGCGTGCCGCCTGGCTGGCCGGCCCACAAGCTCCACTGGCTGGCGTTGTCGCAAGTCGGCAGGCCGCGGTACCGCACCAGGTACCAGTTGTCGGACAGGGTCTGGATGTTCGCGCCTTCGATGCTGATTTCGACCTGACCCTGCGGGTTCGCGACCGGCACCTGGATCCAGCCGTTGAGCTGGCCGGTCGCCGGATCGGGCAAGGGCATCGGCGGGCCATCACCGCCATCCGGGTGATAGAACCATTCGAATTCGAGCGCATCCGGATTGCCGCCGAAGTCGCCGCTGTGACGCAGCACGAGTTGCTCGTCGAAGATGTTGTCGGGCGAGATCACGTTGATCTGCCCCTGATAACTCTTCACCAGCGTCGGCGTGGCCGGCGGCGGCGGCGAGGTCAGACACCCGACCTTGATCACTTCGAGGCTGACCGGCAGCGGGTTCAGCGACGCATCGTTGTTGAACGCGACGGTCATGTAGCCGCTGCCCTGCGACAGGCCCGCCGACAGGGCGGCATGGACGCCGGTCGCCTGGAACGGTTCCAGCACCTTGTCGCCATTCTCGTCCTGATAGCCGATCAGCACGTCATCGGGCGTGACCGCGCGCGACTGGTCGCAGATACGCTGCCGCTGCTCGTTCAGGTGGGACTGCACGCAGATGCCGCTGATGCCCTGCGGATTGCGCGACTTGCGGAACAGCGCTTCGACCGCCTGGTCCCAGGTGCAGCCGAGTGCGGCGCAGGTGCCGGTGTAGCCGCTTTCCTCGTTGCCGTCACCGCCATTGAGCTTCTTCAGCGCGATCCGATCGCGCTTCGACAGCACATTGAGCAGCACGAAGGGTTCACCGACGCCGCTCTCGTCGAGGATGCCCTTGAGCACCAGCCGCTTGTTGATTGGCTCGAAGCGGATGCGCTGACGCACCGACGCCGGCAGCTTGATCACGCCATCGGCCGAGCTGAGGATGGCGTCCGTGCCGTCGGTCTGGAACTCGGTCGCGATCGCGGACGGTACCGAATTGAGCCGCACGAAGCGCGGGTTCAGCGGGTCGAGCAACTGCGCCAGCGTTTCACTCGGCAATGCATCGGGCACCGTGTCCTGGATGTCGTCATAGACCACTTCAACTGCGGCCTGGTTGAGGATGTCCGGCAAACCACGTTTCGGCGTCAGCAGGGTTTCGCCACTGACCAGTTGCGGCACCGACTCCGGCCAGCTGATGTCGTAGTCGACCTTGATCGGATCCAGCGGCGATGCCGTACCGCCCTGATTCGCCGGCAACCGCGCCAGCCACGGCACACAGGCCCCGGTCGCGATGTCGTTGATGTCGTTCAGATCGAGATCGATGAAGAATCCCGCCTGCGCCGGATAGTAGTAATGCACCGAACCGCTGCCGGCGGACTTGGCCCAGAGCTGGTTCTTGTAGTCCTGGAAGAAGGGTGGCGGCGGCTGTTCGCCGACGGCTTGACCGAGCACGTAGGTATCGGAACAACCGGGCAACAGACGCACCGGATACGGTGGCGACACCGTCGTGCCGGCGACGCCCGGGAAGCGGAAGGCGTCGAATCCGGCGCCGGTCGCGAGCACGCGATAGACGCGGAACTGCCACAGCGCGCCGGCCGTGTGGAAATACTTGACCAGCACGTAAGGATCCGACGAGGCCGCTTCTTCGCCGCTGATGCCGCCACCGAAATCGGAACGCAATGCGAACACGGCATCGAAACCGGTACCGGTCGTCGACGGCGCCATCAGCGCGTGTTCGTCGTTCGGATTGAAACCGGGCTGGGCCGGATCGTTCTGGATGTAGATCTTGGCCGAGGGGAACTGCAGCGGATCGAGTGGCTGCTGGCCCAGGACTTCTCCGCCCTGCTGGCTGGCGACGATGATGCGGTCCGGGTCGAACGGCCAGTGCGGCGTGTAGCGCACCGCCTTCTCGGCCCAATACACGCCCTTGGCCTTGAGGTGATACCAGGCCACGACGAGGTCGCGCCCCTGCTCCTGCGGGCGGGCGTTGCTGTAGCGATTGACCGGCACGATGGCGCCGGTGCGGGCGCTGCGCGAATACGCCGCGTCGCCACCGGCACCGTCGTAATAGGCCAGTTCATTGACCACGTAACCCGTGCGGTTCGGCTCGTTGTGGTGGGCATCGACGATGCGTTGACCGATCTCGGCCGAGACGTTGTCGGTGAACAACGGCACCGATCCGTAAGGCAAGGAACGCACGATCTCGACCCGTGTCGGATAGGTGTTCGGGTCCAGGGTCGGACCATTGATGTAGACGATGACACTGGTGCCGGCGCGCTGCGCATTGAACAGGCCGGAGTTCACCGTTGCGGTGCTGGAGCCGCTGTCCGGATTGATCAGTTCGAGAATCTTGTAGTCGCCCGCGGCCGGCTCGGCGTTCACCGGTGCGCCCACGACATGGACCTGATAGCAGTCGTTCTGCTGGCTGTCGGCGCAGGGCGCGGACGGCCACACCACGCTGCCGAGACTGGTGACCCGTGCAGTCGATTCCAGCGGCTGGCCGATCACGCGCCAGCGCACTTCGATCGATTCCGAAGGCTGCAGCGGGATCAGTTGCGCCTTCTGGCCCGGCGCGTTGACGCGAGTCCAGCTGAACACCTTGGCGGCGATGGCATTGAAGGGCTCGCCGTTGCGCAGGAAGTCGGGGATGAAAGCGAGATCGTCGTCCTTCGCGTTCGGCGGCGGAATCAACGCCACGCCGGCCGGCCACGCTTCTTCCTGGAAGAAGCGTCCGTCGGTGCCGAGATTGAGCAGGAAGCCGTCATCGCCACCGAGCGCGGTCAGCGTGTCATGAATGCCGATCTCGGCCACGGCCTGGAAACGACCACCGACGTACACGGTGCCGACGCCATCGGTACCGATCGCGAGACCG
>DATMVT010000242.1:0-2448 GCA_035562895.1 Patescibacteria group bacterium
CGAGCGGATCGATCCCGATATCGCCCAATGCCCCGCGCAACTCGCCTTCGCCTGCGGTGAACGGGTCAAGGTCGAGCGCCTCGCGATACAACTCGCGATACGTCACCACCCGCAACGTCGCGTCGCGCCCCACCATCGACAACGCCGCACGCACCAGTTCCGCGGTTTCCTCGATCAATCGCAGGTGATCCCAGCCGATCCGGTACCACTCGAGCATGCTGAACTCGGGGTTGTGGCGCCCACCGGCCTCGCCGTCGCGGAACACGCGGCCGAGTTCGTAGCAGTCGCCGACGCCGGCGGCGAGCAGTCGCTTCAGCGCGAATTCCGGCGAGGTCCGCAGCCAGCGCGTGCGCGGCGCGCCGTCGGTGCGACCTGAAAATTCAAGATGGAACGAGGCGATGTTCGGATCCGTATTGCCCGCCTGCGACATCACCGGGGTTTCGACTTCCAGCACGTTGCGGGCGTGGAAGAACTCGCGGATCAGCCGGTTCACCCAGGCGCGCAGGCGCAGCGCATCGCGCGATGCACCAGGCATCCATGCCGCTTCCCGGCCGATCCCGTCGCGCCATCCAGGACCTGGCCCGAACCGGGTCATGCGTGGTCGGCCAGGAACGCCAGCAGCGCCGCTTCGTCCCAGACCTCGATGCCGAGTTCCTGCGCCTTCGCAAGCTTGCTGCCTGCGGCTTCGCCGGCCACCACCAGCGAAGTCTTCTTCGACACGCTGCCGGCGACTTTCGCACCCAGGGCTTCGAGTTTCGCGCCGGCCTCGTCGCGGCTCATCGCGGCCAGGCCGCCGGTGAGCACCACGGTCTTGCCGGCCAGCGGGCCATCCGCCGAGCGCTGCGGCGGCCCTTCCGGCCAATGCATGCCGGCGGCCTGCAGGGCCGCGATCGCCTCGCGGTTATGCGGCTCGGCGAAGAAGTGGGCGATGCGCGCGGCGACGATGGGACCGACATCCGGCACCTGCTTCAACGCGTCCTCGTCGGCTTGCATCAGCGGCGCCAGCGCGCCGAAATGGCGCGACAGCGTTTTCGCGGTGCTCTCGCCCACGTCGCGGATGCCGAGTGCGAACAACAGCCGCTCGAGCGTGGTCGCGCGGCTCGCGTCGATGGCCGACACCAGGTTCTGCGCCCATTTCGTCGCGATCTTGCCCGCCTTGACGGTTTCGGGAACGACACCGGCCGCCTCGTCCGAGCGGCGCTTCATCTCGACGAGGTCGTCGACCGTGAGCCGGTAGAGATCGGCGATGCCATGCACGTAGCCGAACTCGACCAGCGCATCGACGAAGCGCTCGCCGAGGCCCTCGATGTCGATCGCCCGGCGCGAAGCGAAATGGATCAGCGCCTGCTTGCGCTGCGCCGGGCACACCAGCCCGCCGGTGCAACGCGCCACCACCTCGCCTTCCTCGCGGCCGATCGCGGAACCGCAGTCCGGGCACTGCGTGGGCAACTGGTATGGCGGATGCAGCGGCTGTCCGGCCGCATCGAGCGGGCGACGCTCCTCGATCACCCGCACCACTTCCGGGATCACGTCGCCGGCGCGTCTCACGATGATCGTGTCGCCCTTGCGCACGTCCAGCCGCGCGACCTGGTCGGCGTTGTGCAAGGTCGCGCGGGTCACGGTGACGCCGCCGACGTGCACCGGCGACATCAGCACCCAGGGCGTGACTGCGCCGGTGCGGCCGACGTTGACCTCGATCGACTCGACCGTGGTCGCCGCTTCCTGTGCCGGGAACTTGTGCGCGATCGCCCAGCGCGGCGCACGCGAGACGAAACCCATCGCGCGTTGCTGGTCGAAGCGGTCGAGCTTGTAGACCACGCCGTCGATGTCGTACGGCAAGGCGTCGCGCAGTTCGCCGACCTTGCGGTAATAGGCCAGCAGGCCCTCGGCGCCGACCGCCACATCGACCAGCGGGCTGACCGCGAAGCCCAGTCGGCGCAGCCACTCCAGTACCTCGGAATGGGTCGCCGGCAACCCGCCGGAGACCTCGCCCAGCGCATAGGCGTAGAACGCGAGCGGACGCTGCGCGGTGATCCGCGAGTCCAGCTGGCGCAGCGATCCGGCCGCACCATTGCGCGGGTTCGCCAGCGGCTTGTCGCCGCGCTGGCGCGCCTTCTCGTTGAACGCCTCGAAGCCGGCCCGCGGCATGTACACCTCGCCGCGCACCTCGAGGACGTCGGGCGCCTCGCCGCGCAGGGTCAACGGGATCGAGCGGATCGTGCGCAGGTTGGCGCTGACGTCCTCGCCGGTGGCGCCATCGCCGCGGGTCGCTCCGCGCACGAACGCGCCGTGTTCGTAGCGCAGGCTGATTGCCAGCCCGTCGAGCTTCGGTTCGGCCGAGAAACGCGGCGAGGTGTCGCCGGTCTCCTTCGAGATGCGGGCCACGAAGTCCACGACTTCCTCGTCGGCGAACGCGTTCGCCAGCGACAGCATCGGCACCACGTGCGC
>DATMVT010000243.1:0-28266 GCA_035562895.1 Patescibacteria group bacterium
ATCCTGATGGCCGACGACGCGGTGATCGCGCAGGCCTGTTTCGACGCCGCGCAGGGTCAGGTCGTCGCGCCGGCGAATTTCAACAGTCCCGGCCAGACCGTGATCGCCGGCGACGCCGAAGCGGTCGATCGCACCGTCGCGCTGCTGGCCGAACGCGGCGTCAAGAAAGCGGTCAAGCTGGCGGTGTCGGTGCCCTCGCACAGCGCGTTGATGCGGCCGGCTGCCGATGCCTTGCGCGCGAAGATGCAGACGCTGGCGTGGGCGCTGCCGGATCGTCCGGTGATCCAGAACGCCGATGCGAGCGCGCATGATTCGATCGCCGCGATCCAGGACGCGCTGGCGCGCCAACTCTACTTGCCGGTGCGCTGGACCGACTGCGTTCAGGCCCTGGCCGCACGCGGCGTCACTTGCATCGGCGAATGCGGCCCGGGCAAGGTGCTCGCGGGCCTGTGCAAGCGCATCGACAAATCGCTCGACGGCCGCGCGCTGTCGATCGATCTCGACGCTGCCCGCAACGACTGGCATTGAGGAATTCGACCATGCTGCAGATCGATCTGAAAGGCGAAATCGCCCTCGTGACCGGTGCCAGCCGCGGCATCGGTGCGGCCATCGCCGACACGCTGGCGCGCGCTGGCGCGACCGTCATCGGTACCGCGACCAGTGAGTCCGGAGCGGCCGCGATCAGCGAACGCATGGTCGCTCTTGGCGGCGTCGGCCGCGTGCTCGACGTCGGATCGAGCGCGTCGGTCGATGCGCTGGTCGAGTCGATCTCGAAGGAATTCGGCACCATCGGCATCCTCGTCAACAACGCCGGCATTACCCGCGATGGTCTGCTGATGCGCATGAAGGACGACGACTGGGACGCCATCCTCAACACCAACCTCAGCTCGATCTATCGCACCAGCAAGGCGACGATGCGCGGCATGATGAAGGCGCGCAAGGGTCGCATCATCTCGATTGCCTCGGTCATCGGGGTGATGGGCAACGCCGGCCAGGCGAACTACGCCGCGGCGAAGGCCGGCATCATCGGCTTCTCGAAGTCGCTGGCGAAAGAGATCGGCAGCCGCGGCATCACCGTCAACGTGGTCGCGCCCGGTTTCATCGAGACCGACATGACCAAGGCGCTGCCCGAGGACAACAAGAAGACGATGATGGATGCGATCGCGCTCGGTCGCTTCGGTGCGCCCGAAGACATCGCCAACGCGGTGCTGTTCCTGGCTTCGCCGATGTCGGCGTACATCACCGGCGAAACCCTGCACGTCAATGGCGGCATGCACATGGTCTGAGGCGACCATACGGTCTCGCTCCAACGTGTGTTTGAGCCAAAGCCGAATCTTTGCTCTACAATGCGCGCCGCTTTCGACCCCGGACCTCCTCCGGGGTTTTTCCATCCCGGAGGTTTCAAAGCAATGAGCAGCATCGAAGAACGCGTCAAGAAGATCGTCGTTGAACAGCTCGGCGTGAAGGAAGACGAAGTCACTGCGAACGCCTCGTTCGTCGATGATCTCGGCGCCGACTCGCTCGACACCGTCGAACTCGTCATGGCCCTCGAAGAAGAGTTCGAGTGCGAGATTCCCGACGAAGACGCCGAGAAGATCACCAGCGTCCAGATGGCGATCGATTACGTCAAGGCGCACGTCAAGGCCTGATCGGCTTGATCGTTCGGAACGAACTGCGCCCACGTGGCGCAGTTCGCGTTTTTGCAGATCGCGTTCCCGTCATCAGCCAGTTGCGGAGTGAGCCATGAGTCAGAAGCGTCGCGTCGTCGTCACCGGCATGGGCATCGTGTCGCCGGTCGGCCATTCCATCGCCCAGGCCTGGGACAACATCAGCAATGGCCGTTCCGGCATCGGCGCCATCACCAGTTTCGATTGCAGCGCATACAACACGCGCATCGCCGGCGAAGTGCGCGATTTCGACCCGACCACTTACGTGTCCGCGAAGGACGCGAAGAAGATGGACCCGTTCATTCACTACGGGCTCGCCGCAGCGATGATGGCATTGGCGGATTCGGGCCTCGAGATCAGCGACGCCAATGCCGAACGCATCGGCGCCATCATCGGCTCCGGCATCGGCGGCATCCGCGGCATCGAGGAAACCACGCTGGCGCTCGACAAGGGCGGCCCGCGCAAGGTCTCGCCGTTCTACGTGCCCTCGACCATCATCAACATGGTCTCGGGCCAGCTCTGCATCCTGAAGGGATTGAAGGGGCCGAACTTCTCGGCGGTGTCGGCCTGCGCGACCGCGAACCATTCGATCGGCATGGCCATGCGCCTGATCCAGTACGGCGATGCCGACGCGATGGTCGCCGGTGGTGCCGAGTTCGGTTCGGCACCGACTTCGGTCGCCGGTTTCTGCGCAATGCGCGCGATGTCCACGCGCAACGATGAGCCGACGCGTGCTTCGCGCCCCTGGGACAAGGATCGCGACGGCTTCGTGCTCGGCGACGGCGCCGGCATACTCGTGCTCGAGGAATACGAGGCGGCGAAGGCGCGCGGCGCGCGCATCTACTGCGAACTCGCCGGCTTCGGTGCCAGTTCGGACGCGTATCACATGACCGCGCCGAGCGAGAACGGCGATGGTCCGGCGCGCTGCATGACGGCGGCGTTCAAGGATGCGGGCGTCAATGCAGACCAGATCGAATACCTGAATGCCCATGGCACCTCGACCCCACTCGGCGATCTGGCGGAAACGCTGGCCGTCAAGCGCGCGCTGGGCGAGCATGCGTACAAGACCATGGTCAGCTCGACCAAGTCGATGACCGGACATTTGCTGGGCGCGGCCGGCGGCGTCGAGGCGATCTTCACCGCGATGGCCCTGCACACCGGCGTGATTCCGCCGACCATCAACCTCGACAATCCGGGTGAAGGCTGCGACCTCGATTACGTGCCGAATGTCGCGCGCGAGAAGAACATTTCGGTCGCGGTCAGCAACGGCTTCGGCTTCGGCGGCACCAATGCCAGTCTGGTGATGCGCAAGCTCTGAGTCGTGTAGCGCGATGACCCTGATCCGTGAATTGCCGCGCGCGCCGGACCTGCTCGCGCTGCACGCGGCCGATCCGGCGCGCTATCCGGTGCTGCTCGAGTCCGTCGCCAGCGCCGGGGGCAGCGCGCGTTACGACCTGCTGTTCGCGACGACCGGCGAAGCGCTGGTCGCTGACGTTCACGGCAGGCTCTGCGGCCCGTACGCTGAACGTGGCCGATTCTTCGACGCGCTCGATGCCTGGCTGCACAGCCTGGCGATGGTCGCGTCGACGTGCGCCGTGCCGTTCCGCGGTGGCTTCGCGCTGCTGCTCGGCTACGAGATCGCCGACGAGATCGAACCGCGATTGCATCTGCCGGAGAATCCGCTCGGCACGCCGAAGGCGCTCGCGGTACGTACTCCGGTCGCGATCCTGCGCGATCATGGCAGCGGCAGCACCTGCGTCGTCGGTGAAGCGGGCGCCGAGGCATTGTTCGATCAGGTCGCCACCGATGCGATGCGCGCGATCGCGCCCGTCGCAGCGCGACGCGTCATCACGCACATCGATGAAGACGACGCCAACCGCTATCACGCCGCCGTGCACGCTGCGCTCGACTACATCGAGGCCGGCGACGTCTTCCAGGTCAACCTCTCGCGCGCCTGGCGAGCAGTGCGTCCTGCTGATCTGACTGCAGCCGAGATCTACGCGTCGTTGCGCGCCAACAATCCAGCGCCGTTCGCCGGTCTCGTGCAATGGAACGGCTGGGCGATGGCGAGTTCGTCGCCGGAGCGCCTCGTATCGGCTCGCGATGGCCTCCTGCAGACGCGCCCGATCGCCGGCACGCGTCCGCGTTTCCAGGGCGACGACGATGCCGCGCGCGTGCGCGAATTGGTCGGGCATCCGAAGGAGCGCGCCGAGCACATCATGCTGATCGACCTCGAACGCAACGACCTCGGCCGCGTCGCGGTCCCGGGTTCGGTGGTGGTCGATGAATTGATGACGGTCGAGAGTTATGCCCACGTGCACCACATCGTCTCGAACGTGCGCGCACGGTTGCGCGGCGGGCTTGGCCCGGTGGACGCGATCCGCGCGGTCTTCCCGGGCGGCACCATCACCGGTTGCCCGAAGGTGCGCTGCATGGAAATCATCGCCGAACTGGAGGGCGAGGGGCGCGGCTTCTACACCGGTGCGCTCGGTTATCTCGGCATCGACGGCAGCATGGACCTGAACATCCTGATTCGCAGCATGACGATGAGCGGCGACCGCATCGAGTTCCGCGCCGGAGCCGGCATCGTCGCCGATTCGGTCGCCGTGCAAGAACTCGAAGAAACCCGCGCCAAGGCCCGTGGTCTGGTGCGTGCGTTGATGCCGGAGGACGCGTGATCGCGGCGTTTTGCAATGGCGAGCGCATCGATGCCTTGCCGCTCGATTCTCGTGCTGCCCACTACGGCGACGGCGCGTTCACGACGATGCGCGTGCATGCCGGACGGATCGCGTTCTGGCCGTCGCATCGACAGCGTCTGGTCGATGCCTGCCACGCGTTGCATCTGTCCGATCCGGATTGGGTCGGCATCGACGCGTTGCTGCGTCGCGAGTCGGCGAAGCTCGGTTCGGTGCTGTTGAAGCTGGCGCTGGTGCCGACGGCGGATGGCCGTGGCTACGCCCGGGTCTGGCCGAGTCCGTGTGATGTCTACCTGTTCGTGCACGATGTGCCGGTGGTCGATCCGTTGACGTATCGCCACGGCCTCGATCTGGTGACGGCGCGCGCCGGGTTCGCTACGGATCTCGCCGCGGGCATCAAGACGCTGTCGCGACTCGACCAGGTTCTGGTCGCGCCGCGGCAGGCCGGCCACGACGTATTGGTCGTGGATCGCGACGGATTCGTGCGCAGCGCACAGTCCGGCAACGTGTTCGCCTTGTACGGCACGCGCTGGGTGACGCCGCCCGTCGGCCCTGGCGCGATCGCCGGGGTGATGCGATCGATGCTGCTGCAATCGCCGCCGTCCGGGTTTTCGGCTAGGGTGCAGGTCATGCATCGCGACGCGCTCGACCATGCGGACGAAGTGCTGTTGTGCAACGCCGTGCGGGGCATCGTGCCGGTACAGCGGCTGGATGCTCGCACCTATTCGCATCGTGACGGCAGCGCCGCGCTGATGCGTCGATTCCATCCCGAACTCGGACTGCCGGAAGCCTGAGATGCGCGTGATCAAGCGACTGTTCCTGCTGCTGCTCGTCGTCGCGATGGGCGTCGGCGCGTACTTCTACCGCGACTACCAGCGTTTCTCCGAGACGCCGCTCGCCCTCAGCGCCCATGAAGTCGTGCTCGACGTGAACCTGGGCACGTCGTTTCGAAGCATTGTGCGCAAGATCAAGTCGGCAACCGGAAATGATGCGCCTTGGTGGTACTGGCGCCTGCTCGCGCATGAAATGGGCGTGCTGGACGGTCTGCACGCCGGCGAGTATGCGTTGACGCAGACGGTGACGCCGCGCGTGTTGCTGCGGCGCATGGCCGATGGCGACGTGATCCACCACCAGTTCACGATCATCGAAGGTTGGCGGTTCAAGGACCTGCGCGTCGCGCTGGCGAAGGAGCCGAGGCTCGAATCGACCCTCGCGGGTTTGTCCGATGCCGACGTGATGGCGCGCATCGGCGCGGACGGCGTGCATCCCGAGGGTCGGTTCCTGCCCGAAACCTATTCTTTCGTGCGCGGCCAGCAGGACGTGGACGTGCTGAAGCGCGCTTACAAGGCGATGCAGACACGGCTCGCCGAACGTTGGGCCGAACGTGATCCGCAGTTGCCGTTGGGCTCGCCCGACGAGATGCTGACGCTGGCCTCGATCGTCGAAAAGGAAACCGGACAGGCGGCCGAGCGGCCGCGCATTGCCGGCGTCTTCGTGCGGCGATTGAAGATGCCGATGATGCTGCAGACCGATCCGACCGTGATCTACGGCGTCGGAGACAGTTTCAACGGCAACCTGACGCGCAAGCATCTGGACACCGATACGCCGTACAACACCTACACGCGTTTCGGCCTGCCGCCGACGCCGATCGCCTTGCCCGGTGACGCCGCGCTGGCGGCAGTCGCGAAGCCCGCGGAGGGCGACGAATTGTATTTCGTCGCCAAAGGCAACGGCGCCCATGCGTTCTCTGCGACCTTGTCCGAGCACAATCGGGCCGTGCGCGAGTACCAGTTGCGATGAATCGCGGTTGCTTCATCTCGCTCGAAGGCGGCGAAGGCGCGGGCAAGAGCACGGTCATGGCGGTGATTGCCGCGGCGCTTGCGGCGCGCGGCATCGCACATGAGTTGACGCGCGAGCCGGGCGGCACGCCGCTCGCTGAAGCGATCCGCACGCTGGCACTGGATGCGCACTGGACCGGCGTGATGCAGCCCGAGACCGAGTTGCTGCTGGTGTTTGCGGCACGCGTTCAGCATGTGCGCGAGCGCATCGAGCCGGCACTCGCGGCCGGGCGATGGGTGGTGTCCGATCGCTACACCGATGCCAGCTACGCCTATCAGGGCGGGGGTCGTGGCCAGCCGTTGGCACGCATCGCCGCGCTCGAACACTGGGCGGCACCGCTCACGCCGGATCTGACGTTTCTGCTCGACGTGCCGGTCGAGCAGGGTCTCGCACGGGCGTTTTCGCGCGGCGCGCGCGATCGCATGGAGCGGGAGCAGGCCGAGTTCCACGAACGGGTGCGCGCGGCGTATCACGCCCGGGTGACGAGCGATCCGCTGCGGTTTCGCGTGATCGATGCACGTCGTTCGCAGTCCGAAGTGGCCGAGTCGGTGCAGGCCGAGCTGCTGCGCTGGATCGATTCGCGATGAGCCTGCAGCCCTGGTTGCAGCCGGTCTGGGACGGATTGTGTGCGCGCATCGAGGCACAGCGGTTTCCCCATGCCTTGCTGCTCACCGGCCCTGCCGGGCTCGGAAAGCGCGACCTCGTGCTCGCCCTGGTGGCGCGCATGCTTTGCCCGACACCGCGCGATGACGGCTTCGCCTGCGGCCTTTGTCGGGGCTGCCGGTTGTTGGCTGCCGGCACACACCCGGATCGCGTCGCGGTCGCGCTGGAAGCACGCGACGACGGCAAGTTGCGCACCGAGATCACCATCGACCAGATTCGCGCGCTCGGCGTGCGTTTTGCATCGCGGCCCTCGTTCGGCGGTTGGCAGGTCGTCACCGTCGATCCTGCGGATCGCATGAATGTGGCCGCGGCGAATGCGTTGCTGAAGACGCTGGAGGAGCCCTCGGCGAATACTGCGTTGATCCTCGTGGCGGATGATCCGGCGCGCTTGCCGGCGACCATTCGTAGCCGTTGCCAGCGCATCGAATTGCGTCCGCCCGATCTCGCGACCGCGCGCGCATGGCTGATCGCGCAAGGCGCTGCGCCGCCCTTGGCGGACGAGGCGCTGCTGCTCGCGGACGGCAATCCGGGTGCGGCCAAGGCCCTGCTCGACGCTGGATTCGGCGGCATGGTCGATGCCCTGATCAGCGACATGAACGATGCCGCGCGCGGCCTTCCGCTGGCCGTGATCGCGGCGCGCTGGGGCGAACAGGACTGCGACGCCTTGTTCGCGATGCTGGCGCGACTGGTGTTGCTGTCGATGCGCGTGGCGCCAGAAGCGCAGTCGCTGCCACGCGTCAACGCGATGGCGCGCTTGACCACGCAGGCCGATTTCCGCAAGCTGCAGGCGTGGTGGGATCACCTGAACCTTGCTCGAGCGCGTCTGTCGACGCCGCTGCGCAAGGACCTCGCGATCATCGAATTGCTGGACGAATGGCGTGCCGCGGTCGACGCGGGCGCCGCCTGAGGAGCTCGAACATGGGTGCAACACCGGGTGCAATGGGTGGCATGCCGCGACAAGGCATCCTGTCGCTCGCGATCAAGGACAAGGGTGCGCTCTACAACGCCTACATGTCGTTCGTGAAGGGCGGTGGACTGTTCGTGCCGACGACCAAGCGCTACAACCTCGGAGACGAGGTGTTCATCCTGCTGTCGCTGATGGAGGACAAGGATCGTCTTCCGGTCGCCGGCAAGGTGGTCTGGATCACGCCGCCCGGGGCCCAGGGCAATCGCACCGCCGGGATCGGCGTGCAATTCAATGACACCGCAGACGGAGAAGCCGCAAAGTCGAAGATCGAGGCCATCCTCGCCGCGACCCTCAACGCCGAACGGCCGACGCATACGATGTGATCCGGCGGCAGCCGAAGCGCAGCGCGCGCGGCCTGGCAACGGTCGCGCAGGGAATTCCCGATGACGCCTTGAAACGTCGATGCCGCGACCCCATCGCCGGGCGGTCCCCCCATTGCCGCTGGAACCCGTCCGATGACCACTGCCGCCCCGACCGAAACCCGCCGCTTCGAAGCCGAAGTCGAGCAAGTCCTCAAGCTCGTCACCCACTCGCTGTATTCGCACAAGGAGATCTTCCTGCGCGAACTGGTTTCGAATGCCTCGGACGCGCTCGACAAGTTGCGCTTTGAGGCGATCGCCCATCCGGAACTGACGGCGGGCGACGCCGACCTGCACATCGAGATCGCGTTCGACAAGTCCGCGCGCACGCTGACCTTGCGTGACAACGGCATCGGCATGAGCCGCGAGGAAGTGATCGAGAACATCGGCACGATCGCGCGTTCGGGCACGCGCCGGTTCCTCGATTCGCTGACCGGCGACGCGCGCAAGGACACCCAGTTGATCGGTCAGTTCGGTGTCGGCTTCTATTCGACCTTCGTGGTCGCGGATTCGGTCTCCCTGGTCACGCGCCGCGCCGATCTGCCGGCCGACGCCGCGGTGCGCTGGTCCTCGACCGGCACCAGCGACTACGCGCTCGACAGCGTGACCGAAAGCCGTCGCGGCACGACGATCACCTTGCACCTGAAGCCCGAAGAAGACGAATTTCTCGACGGCTGGAAGCTGCGCAACCTGGTCGGCAAGTATTCCGACCACATCGCTTTCCCGATCCGCATGTCGAAGGAGAAATTCGGCGAGGAGGGCGATCAGGTCGAGTCGGAGGTCGAGACCATCAACCACGCCTCGGCGCTGTGGACGCGTCCGAAATCCGAGTTGAAAGACGAGGACTACACCGCGTTCTACAAGCATGCCGCGCATGCCTACGACGAGCCGCTGGCGTGGACGCACAATCGCGTCGAAGGCAACCAGAGCTACACCAGCCTGTTGTACCTGCCGACGCAGGCGCCGTTCGACATGGCCTTCTCCGGCCGCGACGAGCGCAAGGGCCTGAAGCTGTACATCCGCCGCGTCTTCATCATGGATGCCAGCGAGCACCTGCTGCCGGCGTACTTGCGCTTCGTGCGCGGCGTCATCGACTCCGACGATCTGCCCTTGAACGTGTCGCGCGAGATTCTGCAGGAAAACAAGCTGGTTTCGCAGATCCGCTCGGGCCTGACCAAGCGCACGCTGGATCTCCTCGATGCGCTCGCCGCCGACCAGCCGGACAAGTATGCGACGTTCTGGAGCAACTTCGGTGCCGTCCTCAAGGAAGGCGTGGCCGAAGATCACGGCAATCGCGAACGCATCGCCAAATTGATGCGTTTCGCCTCGACCAAGGGCGAGGGCAGCGCGACGAAGACGACGCTGGACGACTACATCGGCCGCATGGTCGAGGGTCAGGACACCATCTACTACGTGACCGCCGACAATTTCGCCGCAGCGAGCGGCAGCCCGCAGATCGAGGCGCTGAAGGCGCGTGGCGTCGAGGTGCTGTTGATGGGCGAGCGCATCGACGAATGGATGATGGGTTACCTGCACGAATATGCCGGCAAGAAGCTGCGCAACGTCGCCAAGGGCGAATTGGACCTGTCGTCGCTCGGCAAGGTCGATGAGGCGGAGCAGCAGAAGGCCGACGATGCCGCGAAGCCGGTCGTCGAACGACTGAAGGCGCTGCTGGGTGCGAAGGTGAAAGAGGTTCGCGCCAGCAAGCGCCTGACCGAGTCGGCGTCCTGTCTCGTCGTCGACGAGTACGACATGGCGCCGCACCTGAAGCGCATGCTCAAGGCGGCCGGTCAGGACATTCCCGACAGCGCGCCCGCGCTTGAAGTCAATGCCGGTCACCCGCTGGTGCAACGCGCCGCCGACGAAGCCGACGAGGATCTCGCACGCGAGTTCGCGACCCTGCTGCTCGAGCAGGCGCAGTTGCTCGAAGGCGCCGCGCTCGATGACCCGGCTGCATTCGTCAAGCGCATGAATGCGCTGATCGGCCGCTGATCGAGCCCGTTGCCGCGCCGCCCGGGACACGGTGCGGCGCGGTCGATGCGGACTTGGGCTGGACCGCGCCCGGTGCAAGAATCCCGGTCTCCCCGAACCTCGGTTGCCGCTCATGCCCAGTTCCAGTTTTTTCGCGTTGCTCGACGACATCGCGACGCTGCTCGACGACGTCGCGGTGATGACCAAGGTCGCCACCAAGAAGACGGCGGGCGTCCTCGGCGACGATCTGGCGCTGAATGCGCAGCAGGTGTCGGGCGTGAATGCGGATCGCGAATTGCCCGTGGTCTGGGCGGTCGCGAAGGGGTCGGCCGTGAACAAGCTGATCCTCGTGCCGACGGCGTTGATCATCAGCGCGTTCGCACCCTGGATCATCAAGCCGCTGCTGATGGTCGGCGGGGCCTTCCTGTGTTTCGAAGGCGTCGAGAAGCTGTTCCACAAGTTCTTCCACGGCAAGAAGGAAGAGGAACAGCACCATGCCGAACTGGTCAAGGCGGTGACCGACGAAACCGTCGACATGGTCCAGTGGGAGAAGGACAAGATCAAGGGCGCGGTGCGCACCGATTTCATCCTGTCCGCGGAAATCATCGTGATCTCGCTCGGTGCCGTGGCGGCCAAGGCCTTCGGCGTGCAGGTCGGCGTGCTGGTCGGCGTCGCGGTGATCATGACCATCGGTGTCTACGGACTGGTCGGCGGTATCGTCAAGCTCGACGATCTCGGTCTCTGGTGCGTGCGCGACGCCGGAGCGTCCATGATCAAGAAGCTGAAGCGCGGCTTCGGTCACTTCCTGCTTTGGTTCGCGCCGAAGATGATGAAGTTTCTTTCGGTGGCCGGTACCGCGGCGATGTTCCTGGTGGGGGGGCACATCCTGGTCGAAGGCATCACCGTGTTGCATCACTTCATCGAGCCGTACAACGCGATGACGCTGGGCTGGGCGTTCGGCATGCTGTTCGACCTCGTGGTCGGCATCGCCACGGGCGCGATCGTGCTGGCGGGCGTCGCCGGCGTTCAGAAACTGCGCGGCAAGAAAGCCTGAGTCCGTGAACGAGCGCCAGCGCGACATGTTCCTGTGGCAGTGGTCGCGACGGCGCGTGGTCGGGCCGCTGGCCGTGGCCCTGGGTGGTGCCTTGGTGGGTGCTGCCGGTGGCGTCGTGTTCGCGCTCATCCTTTTCGGGGATTTCGGTACCGACAACGGCAGCGTCGCGGCGTTTCTCGCGTTGCTCGAACAAGGTGCGGCGGCGTTGGTCCTGGCGGTGCCCGCGTTCGCGGGAATCGGTTGTCTCGGCGCGAGCCGCGTGTTCGCCGCGAACGAGGCCATGTATCAGTCGATGATCAAGTCCGGTGCGCGCGTGCCGGAACATCCGCCGCAACTGCGCGCGGGCGATCGCGGTCCTGCGATCGCCGTGGCGGTCGCGATGGCGATGATCGTCGCGTTCATCGGTTTCGTCTGGATCCGGTTCGGCTGACCATGCGCCGATCGCCCGTGGACGCCCCCGATACCCCTGGCCTTCGCCTCGACGTGTGGCTGTGGGCAGCGCGCTTCTTCAAGACGCGCGGCCTGGCCAAGCAGGCGATCGAGGGCGGAAAGATCACGCTGGATGAAGCGACGGTGACGAAGGCTTCGAAGTCGGTGCAAGTCGACGATGTCCTGGTCGTGCAACGTGGCGAAGAGCGGTTCGAAGTGTGCGTGCTCGGTCTCAGTGCCGCGCGCGGTCCGGCCAGCGTGGCACAGGCCTTGTATGCCGAAACCGAAGCGGGCAAGGCGCGGCGCGCGCTGGAAGCGGCGCGTCGTCGCGATGAACGCGCCGGCTATCAGGCGCCGGAATCACGTCCGAACAAGCGGGCGCGGCGCTTGATCCGGGCACTGGGCGACATCGACGCGTTCTGAGTCAAGCGCGCCCCGACGTGCCCGCGGCCGCGAGCATCAATGCCGCGACCAAGTTGTGCAGCAGGGCCGCCGCGAAGGGCAGGGACGTCAGCACCATGAACACGCCCAGCGCGATCTGCACGACCAGCAGAAACGCGAGCACCAGCGCTTCGCGACGATGACCCCGCTTCCATGCCGATGCGGCGACGACCACCACCATCAGGCTGACGACCAGCGCCAGTCCGCGATGCAGCATGTGCGCGAATGCGCCTTCGGGATGGATCGGCATTGTCGCGTCGAAGTGCGGCACGCGGGTCGGATCGAGCAGGGACCAGGACGCATCGACAGCCATGCCGCAATCGGGCAATCCGGTGCAGCTGAGACCGGCGAATCCGGCGCTGACCAGGACGCCTGCGGCGATCTGCAGCACGAGCAGAAGGATCAGCACGATCGACGACCGGGATCGACGCCCGCCCGGCTTGGCGCCGACCCAGATCAAGACACTGAGCGCCAGCATCGCGAAGCCGCCCAGCACGTTGCCGATGGCGACGATCGGCAGCTTGGCACCGGGCGTGAATCGGCCGAGCACGGCGAGGCCGAGGGCGAGGACGACCAATCCGAGGGCGAGCGTGCCTTCGCGCGGCAGCTTCGGTCTCGACAGGAAACTTGCCGCGACCATGGTCAATGCGAGCACTAGGACGATGACCGCCGAGAGTCGATGCAGCATGCGCGCCAGCGCGATCGCGAGTTCGGAGCTTGACGGCAGCGCCGCAGTCGCCGCGACGCGCAACTGCTCGCCATAACACGCCGGCCAGTCGGCACAGCCGAGACCGGCATTGCTCAAGCGCATGAACGCGCTGAGGCTGGTCACGCAGAGGATCAGCACGACGCAGGCCAGCGCCATCCGGCGCACGATGTCGATACGGTGTTCCGTTCGATCCATGTCGGGAGTCTCTGCCGGTCGGAAAGGTCGGGATGCTATCCGGCCTTGCCGACGTCGTCAGCACGGCGTCGCTGCGTCGGTGTCCCTGCACCTGCCTCCGGATTTTGGGGTCGGTTGATCTAGGTCATGCCTTTGCTGCAGCGCGTGTGACGATCGAGTGAAGCCTCGCTAAGCTCCCGTCACCCGCGAGAGGAGACAGGCAATGAGCGACAGCCACGACGACGACGAACCCATCCCGATGATGCAGAAGCTGCTGGACAACCCGTTCCTGCTGCTGTTCATCGGCGTGATGGTCCCGATGGTGGTGTACAGCGCCTGGGGCGTGTACGACATCCTGACCATTCCGCTGGCCAAGTGACCTGATCCGGTCCGATTGAATCCTGCGCACACAAACCTTGGGGGTTTGCATCCATGACTGCCATCTCACCACCCGCCGAGCGACTCTGGTGGAAACATCCGCTGGACCGCGTCGAAGGCATCTGGCTCGCCATCGCCTTCGTCTGGTGCATGGTCATGTTCTTCATGATGGTCTACTGGCACATGTACGGCAGCCAGAACCTGTCGACCGAGACCTACAAGACCACGCCCGAGATGTTCACGGCGAAGACCCAGGCGATGGTCGACCAGTACACGGTCCGCACCGAAGTCGATGGCGCCTATCCGGTGGTCGCGCCGCCGCCGGGCAGCGACATCTACATGATCGCGCGGTTGTGGAATTTCTGGCCGATCCTGCAACTGGAAAATGGGCAGACCTATCGCCTGCACCTGACCTCGCTGGACTACAACCACGGGTTTTCGCTCCAGCCAGCGAACATCAACATCCAGATCGTTCCGGGATATGAGCACGTGGTGACGGTGACGCCGAACCAGAGCGGCACTTATTCGGTCGTCTGCAACGAGTATTGCGGTATCGGCCATCACCAGATGGTCGGTCGCATCTACGTCAAGTAAGGAGCCCGGACATGTCCATCGCAACCACCTACCGGACCTGCCCGCGTTCCGGCCTGCAGTTCGAATCGCAGGCCGAAAAGCTGATGCTGGCCAACGCCGTCGCCGCGGTCGTCTTCCTGCTGATCGGCGGCATCCTCGCGATCGGCGTCGTGCTGACGCGCTGGCCCTCGATCCACTGGCTCGAGGCCGACACCTTCTACCAGGTGCTGACCGCGCACGGCATCGACATGCTGATCTTCTGGATCATCTTCTTCGAGATCGCGGTGCTGTACTTCTGTTCGTCGACGCTGCTGCGCTGTCGCATCGCGACGCCGAAGATCGCCTGGGCGGCATTCGCGCTCATGGTGATCGGCGCGGTGATGAACAACATCGCCGTCTACCAGGGCGGGTCGAGCGTGATGATGACGTCGTACGTGCCGATGATGGCCGCGCCGTCCTTCTACCTCGGATTGATCCTGTTCGCGGTCGGTGCCCTGATCGCGTGCTTCGTGTTCCTCGGCACGCTGGTCGTGGCCAAGGCCGAGAAGACCTATCAGGGTTCGGTGCCGCTGGTCACGTTCGGCGCGATCACGGCGACGATCATCGCGGTGTTCACGATTGTCTCCGGCGCGATCATCCTGGTGCCGACCTACCTGCTTTCGCTCGGCATCATCGATGCCGTCGATCCGCTGGTGTATCGCACCATCTGGTGGGCATTCGGGCATTCGTCGCAGCAGATCAACGTGTCCGCGCACATCTCGATCTGGTACGCGGTCGCGGCGATCGTGTTCGGTGCACGCCCGATGTCCGAGCGCGTCAGTCGCGGCGCTTTCCTGCTCTACATCCTGTTCCTACAACTCGCGAGTGCGCACCATCTGCTCGCCGATCCCGGCATGAGCACCGAGTGGAAGGTCGTCAATACCAGCTACTTCATGTACTTCGCGGTGCTGGCCTCGATGATCCATGGCCTGACCGTTCCGGGTGCGATGGAAGTGGCGCAGCGCCAGAAGGGCTACAACAAGGGTCTGTTCGAGTGGTTGCGCAAGGCGCCCTGGGGCAATCCGAGCTTTTCCGGCGTGTTCATCGCGATCATCGGATTCGGCTTCCTCGGCGGCATTTCCGGCGTGATGATGGGCACCGAGCAGCTGAACATGATCATCCACAACACGATCTACGTGCCGGGGCATTTCCATGCCACGGTGGTGATCGGCACCACGCTCAGCTTCATGGCGCTGACCTACTTCCTGATTCCGGTGTTGTTCAAGCGCGAGATGATCGCGCCGAAGCTGGCGCAGTGGCAGCCGTACCTGTTCGGCCTGTCGATGTACGGTTTCTGTCTGGTGATGATGGGTGCCGGCACGCTCGGCGTCTCCCGCCGGCATTGGGACATGGCGTTCCAGGGGTCGGCGCTCGCCTATGAATGGCCGGGTGCGGCATACATGATGATGGGCCTGGTTGGCGTGTTCGGCATCGCCGCGATCCTCGGTGGCGCGATCTACATCTATGTCACCGTCGGCTCGCTGTTGTGGGGCAAGAAGCTGGACATCGGCACGGTCTCGGATCGCACCACGCCGGTTCCGCCGACCGCACCCGCCGCTGCGGTGCAGACCTATGGCTCCAGCGGCATGGTCGCGCCGGGCAGCTTCGTGCTGGCGCTGATCTTCCTCGCCGCCTTCATCCTCTACTACTTCATCAACTGGAAGTATCTGTCGCAGTTGTGGGGATTGAGCTGAGCAAGGCGTGCCCGGGTCCGGCCGCAGCGCCGGATCCGGCACGTTCTCGAAGGTGCAAGGTGGCCGGGATGGCCGCGATGGCCAACGGAGGTCGACGATGAACACGGTGCCGATGTCTCACGCACGTTCGCTGCCGACCCTGCTGCGCGACGTGCTCGGCCTGATGAAGTTGCGCATCGGCGTGATGATCATGCTGACCGCGCTGGTCGGCATGATCGTGACGCCCGGGCCCTTGCCGGGATTCGCGGTTGCGCTCGTTCTGGCGCTGTCGGTGCTGCTCGCATCGGCCAGTGCCGGCATGTTCAACCAGTATTTCGAGGCTGACCAGGACCATCGCATGGCGCGCACGCAGCGGCGTGCCTTCGTCACCGGCGCCTTGCCGCGTACGCGCTGGTGGCTGCTGCTGATGGCGGCGATGCTGCTGCTCGCGGTCGGCGCCGCGTGGCGGTTCGTGAATCCGCTCGCGGCGGTTCATGTATTCCTTGGGGCCGTGTTCTATGGCGGCGTCTACACGATCTGGTTGAAGCGGCGCACACCGATGAACATCGTCATCGGCGGGCTCGCCGGCAGCTTCGCGGTGCTGGCGGGTGGCGCAGCCGTGGCACCGGCGTCCGCGCCGATCCCGCTGCTGTTCGCGCTCGTGCTGTTCCTGTGGACGCCGCCGCATTTCTGGAGTCTGGCGATCGCGAACCGCGAGGAGTATGCGAGCGCCGGGGTGCCGATGTTGCCGGTCGTGGTCGGTCCCGAGCGGGCGGCACGCGCGGTGCTGGCCGGAACCGTGCTGCTGGCGGTCGCGTCGCTGCTGCCGGCCGCGTTCGGGCTTGGCCCGGTGTATGTCGTCGGAGCGCTGGCGGGTGGCGTGCATTTCATCCATCGTGCCGTGCAATTGGTGCAGTGTCCCGAACGTGCACAGGCGATGCGCAGTTTCTTCGCTTCGCTGGTGCAGTTGTCGCTGCTGCTGATGGCGGCCTGCCTCGATCGGCTGCTGGCGTGAGGTCGTGATCATGGATGATGCGAGGGGTGGTGCGTTCGGTCGGTGCTGGCGGTCATGGTTCGGGATCGGTGTCGTGCCCTGGTTGCTGATGGGCGTCGCGGAAAATCTCCAGGCGACGGTCACGGCGGCGATCGACATCGACGAAGCGATCGCGTTCAGCCGCGCACGGGTCGGAAGTGTTCCCGAGGATTTCGTCCTGCAGGACCGCGAGGGCAGGACGGTGTCGTTGTCCAGTTATCGCGGCAAGCCGCTGATCGTCAACTTCGTGTTCACCGGATGCTTCCAGGTCTGTCCGACCAGTACCCGCGATCTGCAGGGGGCGGTGCGCGCGATGCGCGATCGTTTCGGCCCGAACCAGTTCAATGTCCTCAGCATCGGCTTCAATCAGCCGCAGGACTCGCCGACGGCGATGAAAATGTTCGCCGCGCAATTGCGCATCCGCGAGCCGAACTGGGAGTTCCTCAGTCCCCGCGAACAGGACGTGCCCGCGCTGACCGAAGCCTTCGGCTTCCGTTTCCGTCCAAGTCCGGCGGGTTTCGACCACACCGTGCAAGTCTCGCTGCTGGATGCGCAGGGCGTGATCCGCAGCCAGGTGTATGGCGACTTCAGCGCGGAAATCCTCGGTGAACCGATCCGGCGACTGCTGCGCGGCATGTTGTTGACGGAAACGCACACAGCGGCCGATTTCGTCGAGCGCGTGCGCATCTTCTGTTCCGTCTACGACCCGACGACCGGCAAGTACAAGGCCGACTACACGCTGCTCCTGCAGGTCGCCGGCGGCGTCACCTTCTTCATCGCGATGGTCTGGTTCGGCATCGCCGAATGGTGGTCGCAGCGACGTTCGAGGCGTCGCGTCCCGAGGTCGTCGGCATGACCGCCCTCGCAACCGGCGCGTCTCCGATGCACGCAGGCTGGCGTCGCTTGGAGGATCGTTTCGATCTGGTGTCGCCGCAGCTGAATCCATTGCGCCATCTCGGCTCGCTCGCCTTCCTGTTGTTCTGGATTCTGGTCGCGACCGGCGTCTATCTCTACATCGTGATCGATACGTCGATCAGTGGCGCGTACAGCTCGATCGACCGGCTGTCGCGCGAGCAGTGGTGGCTGGGCGGCGTCCTGCGCAGCGTGCATCGCTATGCGGCCGACCTGTTCGCGCTGGTCGTGCTGGCGCACCTGATCCGGGAATGGGCATTGGGGCGCTTTCGCCGTTTTGCGACGTCGAGTTGGCTGACCGGCGTGGTGCTGCTGCCGTTGATGATGGTCAGCGCGATCGGCGGCTTCTGGCTGAACTGGGATCAGCTCGGCCAGTACTCCGCGACCGCGACCGCCGAGTGGCTCGACTGGTGGCCCTTCTTCGGCGCGCCGTTCACGCGCAATTTTCTCGCCGCCACGGCGATCAGCGATCGCCTGTTCTCGCTGCTCGTCTTCGTGCACATCGGCGTGCCGCTGCTGATGCTGTTCGGACTCTGGTTCCACCTGCGCCGGCTCGCGCACGTCGCGGTCTGGCCGCCGCGCCCGCTCGCCGGCGTGCTGCTGGCGATGTTGCTCGCGCTGGCGGTGCTGGCGCCGGTGCACAGTCATGCGCCAGCGGATCTGGCGCAGGTACCTGCAGCGCTGGCCTTCGACTGGATCCTTCTGTTCGTGCATCCACTGGTGTCTGCCACGTCCGCGACTGCGGTCTGGCTGCTGGCACTGGGCGCACTGGCGCTGCTGCTGTTGCTGCCGCTTTGGCGCGGCGGCACGCCGCCGAACGTTGCCGAAGTCGATCCGCGCCACTGCAGCGGCTGCCGCCGTTGCGTCGCCGATTGCCCGTACGACGCGATCACGATGGTGCCGCATCCGCAGCGCCGTGGTTTCGCGCTTGCCGAAGTTGATGCCGACGCCTGCGCCGCGTGCGGTATTTGCGTCGGTTCGTGTCCGTCCTCGACGCCGTTCCGCTCGATGGCGACCTTGGTCACCGGCATCGACCTGCCACAGCAGCCGGTCAACGACCTGCGTCGCGCCTTGCGCGAGCGACTGCAGTCGATGCCTTCGTCCGAGCGCTTCGTCGTGTTCGGTTGCGACCAGGGTGTCGGCGTGCGCGAACTGGAAGCCGCCGACGTGGCGACGTTCAGTCTGACCTGCATCGGTCAGTTGCCGCCGTCCTTCATCGAATACGCGCTGCGCGACGGCGCCAGCGGCGTACTGGTCGGAACCTGCCCGGAATCCGGCTGCGCTTTCCGCCTGGGGCAGCGCTGGACCGTCGAGCGATTGAACGGCGCGCGCGCACCGATCCTGCGCAGTTCGGTCGATGCGACGCGCTGGGAAATCGCGGCCTGCGCCAGCAACGATGCATCGATTTTGCGCGCGGCGCTCGCGGCCTTGCGCCGGCGCGTCGCCTTGTTGGGGAGTTCCGCATGAGTATCCATCCCGCCCGCTGGCTGTCGCAGGCGCTGCTCTATGCGGCACTCGCGGCATTCATCGCGGTGTTTTCGCAATGGCCGGCCTATCGGCCGATCGGTGACGGCCAGGCCTTGCTGAAGATCAGCTTCCTGCACCATGGCCAGCGACTCGAGGCCTGCGTCGAGCAAAGCCTTGAGGAGTTGGCCAAGTTGCCGCCGAACATGCGCGCACCGACGCGCTGTCCACGCGAGCGCGCGCCGGTGACGATCGAGGTCGATCTCGACGGCCAAATCCTGTACCGCGAGACGGCGTTGCCTTCGGGCCTGTCGCGTGATGGTCCGGCCAGCGTCTATCGCAGCATGGCGGTGGCCGCCGGCGCGCATCGCGTCCAGGTGCGCCTGCGCGACAGTGCGCGCGCGACCGGCTTCGATTTCGTGCGCGACGACATCGTGCAGTTCGCGCCGCTCCAGGTGCGCGTGATCGATTTCTCGACCGAGCAGGGCGGGATCGTCATCCAATGAGTGCGTCCATGCCTGATGTCGACTTCCGGAGCGATGCGGCCGTCGCCGGCACGATCTATCTTCCGGCCGAGTTCGCGCCCGCGCAACGTCGCCTTGCGCGCGCCTGGCTGTGGCTCGGCATGACCGCGCTGATCGGTTCCGGACTGTTCGCGATCCTGCTCGTCGTGTCGCGCACGCCGGGCTTGCAGGATCTGTTCCCGGTCGCCGACTTCTTCCGGTTGGCCCTGGTCGTGCACGTCGATCTCTCGGTCCTGGTCTGGTTCGTGGCGATGGCCGGCATGCTGTGGAGCCTGAATGCCCGCCCGGTCGCGTTGCCGCTGGCGCGGTCCGCGCTGATCCTGTCCGCCTTGGGCACGCTCGGCATGCTGGTGGCGCCGTTCGCCGGCAGTCGCGAAGCGCTGATGGCGAATTACATCCCGGTGCTCGACGGGCACGTGTTCCTCGCCGCGTTGGTGGTGTTCGGATTCGGCAGCATGCTGCTGGTGGCGCACGCGCTGGTGGCTGCGCCAAGGCCAGGACGATCGCCGGCACCGATCGGTGCGCTGCAGTTCGGCAGCAATGCCAGCGCGGTGGCGATGGCGGTGGCGCTGATCGCTTTCGCGTGGTCGTGGGCGGTGATGCCACCGTCGCTGGACGGCAAGGCCTACTACGAGGTCCTGTTCTGGGGCGGCGGACATGCGCTGCAATTCACCTGGACGATCCTGATGCTGCTGGCGTGGCTGTGGCTGGCGGGTGCCTGCGGCGGTCGCGTCCTGCTCAGTCCGCGCCTGGTGGTGCTGATGTTCGCGCTGGCCCTGGTCAGCGTGTTCGTTACGCCGTATGCCTATCTCGCGCACGACATCGCGACGGTCGAACATCGCAATCTGCACACCTGGGCGATGCGGATCGGGGGCGGACTCGCGATCGCGCCGGTGATGCTCGCGGTGATCCAGGCGATGCTGCAGCGACGGCCGCTGTCGGATGCGCAGCGTCCCTTGCGCGCGGCGCTGTGGTCGTCGATGGCGATCTTCGCGCTCGGCGGGGTCATCGGCATCGTCATCGCCGGCAACAACGTGCGCATTCCCGCGCACTACCATGGCAGCATCGTCGGCGTGACGCTGGCGCTGATGGGCCTCGTCTACTTCCTGTTGCCGCGTCTCGGCCATGCCGCGCCGGATTCGCGTCTCGCGCGCGTGCAGCCGACCGTCTATGCGATCGGTCAAGCCCTGCATATTCTGGGTCTGGTCTGGTCCGGCGGCTACGGCGTGCAACGCAAGGTCGCGGGTGCGGAGCAGGTCCTGCGCACGCCGTCCGAGATCGCCGGGATGGGGGTCATGGGGCTTGGTGGTCTGGTCGCGATCATCGGCGGCCTGTTGTTCGTCGTCGTCGTGTTGCGCGCGATGCGACTGCATCCCGACAAGGAGTTGCGGGCATGATCGACTTGTTGCAACGGCTGCTGCGCCGCATCTTCATGGCGGTCGAAGGGGTCTTCAACCGCGCATTCGGCGACCGCTTCAATCCGCTGTATCACCTGGGTGCAACGGCGTTTTTCCTGTTCTGGGTGGTCGCGGTCAGTGGCACCTACCTGTATGCGTTCTTCGATACCGCGGTCGCCGCGGCGTATCCCTCGGTCGAAGCGATCACGCATCGCCAATGGTTCGCCGGCGGCCTCTTGCGCAGCGTGCACCGGTATGCGTCCGATGCGATGGTGGTGATCATGCTGCTGCACATGCTGCGCTGGTTCGCCTTCGACCGCCTGCGCGGCTTCCGCTGGTTCTCGTGGGTGTCCGGCGTCGGACTGATCTGGCTCGTCTACATCGTCGGCATCAACGGCTACATGCTGCCCTGGGATCGCTACGCGCAATTCGTGACGGTGCAGGCGTTCGAGTGGATGAGCGCCTTGCCGTTGTTCGGTGCGACGATCATGCGCAATTTCGTCTATCCGGCGAGCATGACCGACCGCTTCTTCTCGTTGCTCGCCTTCATCCATATCGGCGTGTCGCTGATCATCCTGTTGATGATGTGGGTGCATGTGCAACGCGTGCCGAAAGCGGCGACGCAGCCGCCACGACCGATCGCGCTCAGCCTGCTGGCGACGCTGGCGGCGATGGCCATCCTTCTGCCGGTAATGAGCCAGGGCGGCATGGCCGACCTGATGCGCGCCGTGGACGTGGTGCACATGGACTGGTTCTTCCTGCCGGTGCTGCCATTGATCGCACGGACCTCGCCTGAAACCGCCTGGTGGGTCGTCGGCCTCGGTACCGCGCTGCTGCTGGCGCTGCCGTGGCTGCGGCGGGCCGGCAAGGCTTCGGCACAGCAGGAGTTCCAGCTCGCCTTCCACCCGGGCGTCGTGCACGTGTCGGCTCGCCCCGGCGAGACCCTGCTCGACGCCGGACTGCGCGCCGGCCTCGCCTTGCCGTATGACTGCCGCAACGGCGGCTGCGGCGTGTGCGAATGCAGCGTGCTGAACGGCCGCGTCGACCACGGTGCCTATCAGCCTGCGGTCCTGACCGACGCGATGCGCGCGGCCGGCAAGGCCCTGATGTGCGTGGCGACGCCGCTCGAAGACGTCGAGCTGGAAGTGGCGGTCGATTCCCTGCAAGCGGGTGCAGGTGCGGCGGCCGACGTCCACGTTGCCCGCGTCGAGCGCATGGAACGCCTCGGCGACGATGTCATCCGCATGCACCTGCTGTTGCCGGGTGGCGAGCGCCTGCCGTTCGCTGCCGGTCAGTACATCAACATCCTGCTCGAAGACGGTCAGAAACGCGCGTTCTCGTTCGCGAATCCGCCGCACGACAACGCCATGATCGAACTGCATGTCCGACGTGTTCCGGGCGGACGCTTCACCACGCGCGTGTTCGAGACGATGCAGGTCGGCGACGAGATCCGTTTCGAAGGGCCGGTCGGTCGTTTCACCTTGCATGCCAGCCAGCGTCCGATCGTGTTCATCGCCGGCGCCACCGGATTCGCGCCGATCAAGAGCATCGTTGAAGATGCCCTGCATCGTCGCGTGCAGCGGCCGATGTGGTTGTACTGGGGCGTGCGCCGCAAGCAGGACCTTTACCTGCTTGCTTTGGCCGAGGCCTGGGCAAGGGAGCATGCCCATTTCCAGTTCGTCCCGGTGTTGTCCGAACCTGACCTCAGCGATGCCTGGACCGGGCGCACCGGATTCGTGCATGAAGCCCTGCTGGCCGATTTCCCGGATCTGCGTGGCCACGAGGTCTACGTGTGCGGTTCGGTGCGCATGGTCGAGAATGCGGTGCCGGCCATGCTGGCGCAGGGGCTCGATGAAAACGCCTGTTTTTCCGATGCGTTCGTGCCGGGCTTTCGACCGGGTTCCGAGGCGCCGAACGCCGATGTTCCAACCACCTCAGCGCTCGCCGCTGATGCCATCCCACCCAACGAAAAAGGGGAACGCCCGTGAAGCAGCCCATTGCCTTGATCCTGATTGCCCTGTCCCTGGCCGCGTGCAAGCCGCAGGACCCGGCGCCGCTGCCGCCCGAAGTCAACGCGCCTGCGCCCGCAACCGAAGCACCGCCCGTGGCCGAAGTCGCGGCCCCGGTGACGGATGCCGTCGCAACCGACGCCGTGGCGACGGATGCCGCCGCCGCGACATCGTCCGAGCCGGTGGCCGTCGCTGCCGCGGATGGCGAGGCCGTGTACAAGAAGGCTTGCGTCGCCTGTCACGGCGCCGGCATTGCCGGTGCGCCCAAGATCGGTGACGCCGCCGACTGGGGACCGCGCGTGGCGCAGGGCGATGCGCTGATGCTCGAGCATGCGGTGAAGGGCTTCACCGGCAAGAAGGGCATGATGCCCGCAAAGGGCGGGTTCGTGACCTTGAGCGATGACGAGGTCAAGGCCGCGATCGACTACATGGTCGCGAATTCGAAGTAGCCGGATCCTGGCCCGACCTGGTTGCGTTCAGCGCCAGGTCGCGGCCAGTGCTTCCGCATAGCGGCGTTCGGGGAACCGTTCACCGCGATGGGTGCGCAGCACTTGCAAGGCATCGGCGAGCGTCGTCATCGCCTTGGCCATGTCCCCGCCACGATGCTGGCAGGCCGCAAGCACGGCCAACGCGTAGCCGCGCGTCGCATCGGTCCGGGTCGCCGTCGCCAGTCCTGCAGCGGCATCGGTACAATCGACCGGCGCGTCGGAACGCTGCAACGCCAGCCGGGTCCGTTCTAGTCGCACACGCGCCAGCGATGACGTGCCGTTGTCGCCGAGGCGGGTGTAAACGCGCTCGGCAAGTGCGAGTTGCGCATCGGCCTCATCAAAGCGGGCGAGGGCGAGCAAGGTGCGACCGAGCCCGAGCGCGGTGATGCCGACCGCGGCATCCAGTTCGCCGAACTTGTCTCGCGCCGTGGCTTGGGCCGAGCGCCACAGCGGTTCGGCTTCGGCGGCGCGGTCGCTGTCGAGCAGCACGCGCGCCAGTCCGGCCTCGCTCGCGGCGATGCTTGGATGATGCGTGCCGTGGCGCCGGCGATGGGCTGCGAGCACGGCACGATCGATCGCTTCGGCTTCGTCCCAACGCCCGAGATCGGCGAGGATGCGCGCCAGGTTGTGCCGGGTCGTATCGACCGACGGATGGTCGGAACCATAGATCGCAAGCTTGACCCGGAGCGCTTCGCGCAGCAGCGGTTCGGCCTGTTCCGGCAGCCCGCGCCGCGTGTAGTTGGTCGCCAGTTGTGCCGACAATGCCGCACGACCGGGATGGATCGGCGGTGTCTCGCGCTCGATCTGGGCGAGCGCGGCACGCAATACCGGTTCTGCCTCATCGGCACGACCGGTGGCATGCAGCAGCGAGGAAAACGGAATCGCCGCCTCGGGATCGGGATGGCCGTTCAGTCGCTCGAACGTCGCCATGCCGCGGCGGAACAGCGGTTCGGCGACCTCGTATTCGGAGCGACTCAACGCCTGGTTGGCGAGCCGCAGATCGGTCCGTGCGCGCACCGCATCGCCGCGTTCGCCGAGCGGCAGCGCGAGGGCGGCGGCTTCCTTCGCCAGTGATTCCGATGCGGCGATGTCGCCGAGTCGGGTCGTTGCCGCGCCAAGTGCCAGCAATGCCTCGCCGATCGCGACCGGATCTTCGCTGCGACGTGCCTCGGCCAGTCCCTGCGTGTGCAAGTCATGCGCGATCTTCGCCTCACCGAGTCCGAGTTGGGCATCGCCGAGGACGCCGAACATCGCTGCGCGCACGTCGGGTTCGTCGTCGAGTTGCAGCGGCAGGGTCTCGGCGCCGCGCTTCAGCAACTCGATGGCCGTGACCGCGCGGCCGAGATTCGCGTTCGGATCGGCGATCTCGAACACCGAGGTCATGAATTCGAGTGCGTGCGTCGACTTCAAGGCCTCGCGACGCGCCTGGTCGCGTTCGCCGCGCGCCACGTCGGCTTGCCACAACGCCGCCGCCAAACCACCGAACAGGGACAGCAGGGTGATCAGCGCCAGTGAGGTCGACAGCGCATGTCGTTGCAGGAACCGAGTCGCGCGATAGCGCCAGCGACCGCGGCGCGCCTCGACCGGCTGACGGGCGAGGAAGCGCCGCAGATCCGCCGCCAGGGCTTCGACCGAGGCATACCGATCTTCCGGGCGCTTGCGCAGGGCCTTGAGCACGATCGCATCGAGATCGCCGCGCAGGCGTCGCTGCAATCGCGCGACGTCGAGCGACCCGACCGGTGCGATGCTGCCTGTCTGTCGCTGCGTGACGATGCGCGAGGGCGCTTCCGGTTCCTGGGTCAGGATCGCCTGCTCGTAGGCCGCGGGGGTCGATGCCGTCTGTCCATAGGGACGTCGACCGGTCAGCAATTGGCACAGCAGCAGTCCGAGCGCATGGACATCGACGCCGGTGGTCACGACATCGCCGCGCACCTGTTCCGGTGCCGCGTAATCGGGCGTGAACATGCGCACCGCCGAGATCTCGCGACTGCCGTCGCTTTCCAGCAGTTTGGCGATGCCGAAGTCGAGCAGCTTCACCTGTCCGTCGCGATCGACGAGGATGTTCGAAGGTTTCAGGTCGCGATGCACGACCAGGCGGCGATGCGCGTGTGCCACGGCATCGCAGACGTCGAGCATCAGGCGCAGGCGCGCGTCGAGCTCGAGCGCGTGCTGCTCGCACCAGCGCTCGATCGGTTCGCCGTCGACGTATTCGAGGACCAGGAAGGGCGATTCATCGACCATGCCGCCGTCGATCAGTCGCGCGATGTTCGGATGGTTCAGCGCGGCGAGGATCTGCCGTTCGGCGCGAAAGCGGCGCATCAGCTCGTCGTCGCGCCAACCCGGCCGCATCAGCTTGACCGCGGCCTGCTGCCGGTAGGCGCCGTCGTCACGTTCGGCGAGCCAGACCGCGCCCATGCCGCCGCGGCCGATTTCCCGCAACAGTCGCCACGCGCCGACGCGGCGTCCCTGCCATGCGTCGCGTTGCGCCCGATCGTCCTCATCGTGCAGCGACTTCAGCAACTCGGGTGCGGCCGAACCGAGCGAGGTCCGGTCGCCGGCGGCGCCCGCATCGGCATCGAGCAGGCTTTCGACTTCGCGGCGCAGTTCCGCATCGCCGCCGCAGGCGGCATCGAGCACGCGCATGCGCGCGTCGTCATCGAGTTCGACGGCCTGTTCGAAGATGCGGCGGATCTGTTGCCAGCGTTCTGACTGCATGCGATGCGGGCCGATCGGGGATACTGGTGGAATATACGTGCGCCGGAGGGGCTGCGGATCACTCGCGGTCGCGACGCGGCGCCGGCCCGACCGAGGAATCCGTCCTGAGCACCCATCCGCTGTCCCGACTGTTCGCGTTCGCGCGCCCTTATCGCCGCAATGCCGTGCTGGCTACGGTGTATTCGGTGTTGAACAAGTTCTTCGACGTATTGCCGGAGTTGCTGATCGGCGTCGCCGTCGATGTCGTCGTGAACCAGAAGCAGAGCTTCCTCGCCGGACTCGGCATCGAAGATCCCATGCACCAGCTCGGCTGGCTGACGGCGCTGACCATCCTGATCTGGGTGTTCGAGTCGGTCTTCGAGTACCTGTACGCGCTGAAGTGGCGCGGTCTGGCCCAGGACCTGCAGCATGAGCTGCGTCAGGCCGCGTATGCGCATGTGCAGAAGTTGCCGCCGGATTTCATCGCGCGCGAACGCAGCGGCAAGTTGATGGCGCTGATGAACGAGGACGTGAACCAGATCGAGCGCTTCCTCAATACCGGGGCGAACGACCTGATCCAGGTGTTCTGTTCCTCGTTGATGGTCGGCGCCGTGTTCTTCGTGATCACCAGCGATCTCGCGGTGCTGGCGCTGTTGCCGATTCCGCTGATCCTGTTCGGGGCGTTCTGGTTCCAGCGGCGCTTGTATCCGCGCTACGTCGCGGCGCGGGATGCGGCGGCGGTGGTGTCGAACCGACTCAACAACAACCTCGCCGGCATGGCCACGATCCAGGCCTACACCGCCGAGGACTTCGAACGCGAACACGTGCGTGCGGCGTCGGACCAGTTCCGTGCGCGCAATGCCGAAGCGATCCGATTCGCGGCGGCGATCACGCCGGTGATCCGCATGGCCATCCTCGCCGGTTTCGTTGCGACGCTGTTGTACGGCGGTTACCTGGCGTTGAACGGGCGCATCGGCGTCGGCAGCTATTCGGCGCTGGTCTATCTGACGCAGCGATTGTTGTGGCCGATGACGCGGCTCGCCGACATGACCGATCTGTACCAGCGCGCGATGGCCTCGGTGAACCGGGTGATGGACCTGCTGGAAACGCGCGTGCCGGAGCGCGGGGTACGCCGCATCGAGCAACGTCCGCTGGGCGCGTTGCGTTTCGAAGACATCGGTTTCGCGTATGCCGACGTGCCGACCTTGTCCGGCATCACGCTCGATGTGCCGGCGGCGCAGACGGTCGCGCTGGTCGGCGGCACCGGCAGCGGCAAGAGCACCTTGCTGAAGCTGCTGCTGCGTTTCCACGATCCGGCCCGCGGGCGCATCCTGCTCGACGGCGAGGACGTCGCCGCGATCGATCCGGTCGCACTGCGGCAACGCATCGGTTATGTCGCGCAGGATCCGTTCCTGACCGACGGCAGCGTCGCCGACAACATCGCCTACGGCGAACGCCAGCCCGACCGCGCCCGCATCGAAGCCGCGGCCCGTGCCGCGGAGGCCCACGACTTCATCGCGGCGCTACCCGACGGCTACGACAGCGCGGTCGGCGAACGTGGCGCGAATTTGTCGGGCGGGCAACGCCAACGCATCGCGCTCGCCCGCGCGCTCTACCGCGATCCATCCATCCTGGTCCTCGACGAAGCCACGTCCGCGGTCGACAACGAAACCGAAGCCGCGATCCAGCGCTCGCTCGCCCACGTCTCCAAAGGCCGCACCACGATCGTCGTCGCGCACCGCCTCTCGACCGTGCGCCACGCCGACCGCATCCACGTCATCGAACACGGCCGCCTGCTCGAATCCGGCACCCACGACGAACTCCTCGCCGCCAACGGCACCTACGCCGCGTTGTGGCGGTTGCAGACGGGGGATGGTTGATGTCGCGGTCTACTTTCGCTTCAGACGCTTGTAGACGATGTCGCGCTTTTCGATGAGGGCAATCTGGATGTCGGATGCGTCGAATCGATACACGATGCGATATTCGCCGACGGTTGCCCGATAGAACTCGCTGTCGGTCAACTTCTGGGAATCGGCTGGTCGCGGATCAATCTGCAGTTGCAGGAGCTTTTCGGCGACTTGCCTTTGATGCTTTGGCGGAAGCAGTCGGAGCG
>DATMVT010000244.1:0-6499 GCA_035562895.1 Patescibacteria group bacterium
CTCGCAGCTGCTGGCGCTGATCGTCGCGCAGTCGGTGCTCGAAGACGCCACGCGCGAGAAATTCGCGACCATGGATCGCTCGAAGATCTCGGTGATCCTCGGCGTGACCTCGGCCCAGGAACTGCTGTTCTCGATGGTCTCGCGGCTGCAGCGCCCGGTGTGGGTGAAGGCGTTGCGCGACACCGGCCTGCCCGAGTCCGAGGTGCAACAGGCCTGCGACCGCATCGCCGCGCAGTACGTGCCTTGGCAGGAAGCCAGCTTCCCCGGCCTGCTCGGCAACGTCGTCGCCGGACGCATCGCCAACCGACTCAATCTCGGCGGCACCAGTTGCGTCACCGATGCCGCCTGTGCGTCCACCTTCAGCGCCCTGTCGATGGCGGTCAACGAACTGCAGCTCGGGCACAGCGACATGGCCATCGCCGGCGGTGTCGACACGCTCAACGACATCTTCATGTACATGTGCTTTTCGAAGACGCCGGCCTTGTCGCCGAGCGGCGACTGCCGGCCGTTCAGCGACCAGGCCGACGGCACCATGCTCGGCGAAGGCCTGGGCATGGTCGCGCTGAAACGGCTCGACGACGCCGAGCGAGACGGCGATCGCATCTACGCGGTGCTGCGGGGCGTTGGCAGCGGTTCCGATGGCCGCTCGAAGTCGGTCTATGCGCCGGTGGCCGCCGGGCAGGCGAAGGCGCTGCAGCGCGCCTACGACGCGGCCGGCTACGGTCCCGAGACGGTCGAGCTGGTGGAAGCGCATGGCACCGGCACCAAGGCCGGCGACGTCGCCGAGTTCGAAGGCTTGCGCATGGTCTATGACGCCGCCGATCCGGTGCATCGACAATGGTGCGCGCTCGGTTCGGTAAAGAGCCAGATCGGCCACACCAAGGCCGCCGCAGGGGCTGCCGGCCTGTTCAAGGCGGTGATGGCGCTGCACCACAAGGTGCTGCCACCGACGATCAAGATCGACGCACCGAATCCGAAGCTCGAGATCGCGCACAGTCCGTTCTACCTGAACACGGTGGCGCGCCCGTGGGTTCGCGGCAGCGATCATCCGCGCCGGGCATCGGTCAGCGCGTTCGGATTCGGCGGCTCCAATTTCCACGTCACGCTCGAGGAATACACCGGTCCGGCCGCTCGCGCCGAGCGCTTGCCGACGCAGTCCTGCGATCTGGTGCTGTTGGCGGCGGATTCGCGAGACGGCATGGTCGAGCGTCTCGATGCGCTGCTCGGCGACGACGCGCCGCTCGCGCGCATTGCCCACGACAGTCGCATCGCCTTCGATGCGCACGCTGGCGCGCGGCATCGCCTCGCCCTCGTCGCCGCCACGCGCGATGACTTGCGTCAGCGCTTGTCCGCCGCGCGAGCGCGCATCGTCGCCCAGCCGGACCAGGGATTCGAGTCGCCCGATGGCAGCAGCTACGGCGTCGGCGCGCGCAGCGGCGACGTCGCGTTCCTGTACCCCGGGCAGGGCAGCCAGTATCTCGGCATGGGTGCGGCGCTCGCGATGCAGTTCGATGCGGCGCGGCGCATCTGGGATACCGCCGCCGATGCGTCGATGGCAGACGATGCGCGCCTGCACGAGGTGATGTTTCCGCGCCCGGCCTTCGACGATGCAACGCGCCAGGCACAGAACGATCGACTGACGCGCACCGAGTGGGCGCAGCCGGCGATCGGTGCGCATTCGGCGGCACTGAGGGCGCTGCTGCGAGACCTCGGCATCGAAGCCCACGCCCATGCCGGACACAGCTTCGGCGAGGTGTCGGCCTTGCATGCCGCGGGTGCCTGCGATGTCGCGACCGCGATCCGGATCGCCCGCCGTCGCGGCGAACTGATGCGCGATGCGGCGGCGGCGACGGCGGGTGCGATGACCGCGCTGAGCCTGCCGGCCAACGACGTGCAGGCGCTGATCGCCGCACATGCGCCGGCACTCGTGCTGGCGAACCACAACGCGCCGAACCAGGTCGTCGTCTCGGGTGCGCGCGATGAGATCGCCGCGTTCGAGGCGACCCTGCGGCAGCAGGGCATCGCATTCAAGCGCTTGCCGGTGGCCACGGCATTCCACTCGCCGCTGGTCGCTTCGTGCAGCGACGCATTCGCGCGTGAACTGCGCGCGCTGCCGATCGCCGCGCTCTCCGAGCCGGTATTCGGCAATGCCAGTGGTGCCGCGTATCCCGCCGACGTGCCGGCGATGTCTGCGCAGCTGGCGGCGCAGATCGCGAATCCGGTGCGGTTCGTCGACATGATCGAGACCCTGTACGCACGCGGCATGCGCGTGTTCGTCGAAGTCGGGCCGGGCCAGGTGCTGGGCGGACTGGTGTCCGCGATCCTCGGTGCGCGTCCGCACCAGGTCGTGGCGCTGGATCGCAAGGGTCGCGATGGCGTCGAGTCCTTGCTGGTCGGTCTGGCCCGTCTCGCCGCCGCAGGTTTGGCGATGCAGTCGGCACGACTGTTCGCCGACACGCGCCTGCCGGAGGTCGCGAAGGTGGCGCCCAAATTGAGCGTGTCGATCAGCGGCAGCAATTACGGCAAACCGTATCCACCGGCCGATCCGGGCGACCTCCCGGCGCCGAATCCGCCGCGCGCCCTGCCGGCCGCACCCGCACCCGCCGCCTTCCACGTCGCCACACCCGTTTCAGGATCACCGATGAACCCGTCCCCGAACTTGTCCACGGCCTGGCTGGCCGCCTTCCAGGAGAGCCAGCAGCAGACCGCGGCTGCGCATGAGACCTTCCAGCGCACGATGGCCGAGAGCCATGCCGCGTATCTGAAATTGGCCGAAGCCGCGTTGCTGGGCCTCGGTGGCGTCGCGACGCCGGCCCCGGACGCATGGCCGGCGACCGCGCCGATGATCCTGCCGCCGAGCCAGTCGGTCCCGCCTGCGTCCGCGGCGGTGGCCGCCGTGATGCCGCAACCGGTCGCGCCGGCACCCGCGGTGACCGCGGCCGTTGCTTCGCCCACCGTGACGAGCGCGCCGACGCCGGCTGCGTCGACGTCGCCGTCGCCGTCACTCGAGCCGCTGCTGCTCGCCATCGTCGCCGAGAAGACCGGCTATCCGGTCGACATGCTGAACCTCGACATGGACCTCGAAGGCGATCTCGGCGTCGATTCGATCAAGCGCGTCGAGATCCTCGCGGCCGTCGACGAGCGCGCACCGCAGTTGCCCAAGGTCGACCGTGCGCGTCTGAGCGCGCTGCATACGCTGCGCGAGATCGTCGACTACCTCGGAGCGTCGCTGCCTGCGGCAACCGTCGTTGCTGCGGAGCGCCTGACGCCGACGCCGTCACTCGAGCCGCTGCTGCTCGCCATCGTCGCCGAGAAGACCGGCTATCCGGTCGACATGCTGAACCTCGACATGGACCTTGAAGGCGATCTCGGCGTCGATTCGATCAAGCGCGTCGAGATCCTCGCGGCCGTCGACGAGCGCGCACCGCAGTTGCCCAAGGTCGACCGTGCGCGACTGAGCGCGCTGCACACCTTGCGCGAGATCGTCGACTACCTGCAGGGCGCGGAGGTTCCGCCGGTGCCTGTTGCGGCGTCGAACCGTGGCGACGCGGAACGTGCACCGGCGGCGGACACGACGCAATCGCTGCATGAATCGCCGATGCCCGTGCCGGACGTGGCCGTACTCGGCCGCTACGCGCTGGCGCTGATTCCCGCACCGACCACCGGTTTCGCGATGCCGGGCCTGCTGTCGGGACTGCGCGTGCACATCGTCGGCGACGACGACATCGCGCCGCTGCTGGCGGACGCGTTGCGCGCGCGCGGCGTGCAGGCGCTGGCCGTTTCGGCACCGCCCGAATCGTCGACTGCCTGCGTCTTCCTTGGTGGCCTGCGCAAGGTGCGCGATGCCGAGGACGCGATGACGGTGAACCGCGATGCATTCCGCCTCGCGCGCGCGCTGGCACCGCGTCTGCAGGCGGAGGGCGGCCTGTTCGTGAGCGTGCAGGACACCGGTGGGAGATTCGGACTCGACGCCACGCCCGAGGCACGCGAATGGCTGGCCGGGTTGCCTGCGTTGATCAAGACCGCGGCGCTGGAATGGCCGAAGGCGAGCGTCAAGGCGATCGACGTGCAGCAGCAGGGACGCACGCCGGAGCAGGTGGCCGTCGCGATTGCCGACGAGTTGCTGAGCGGCGGCGGCGAGATCGAAGTCGCCCTGCCGGGCGATGGCACGCGACACACCCTGCACAGTGTGGCGCGCGCGGTCGATGCGCATGCACCCGTGATCGGCGACGGCGACGTCGTCGTTGTCTCCGGCGGCGCGCGCGGCGTGACCGCGGCCTGCCTGCAAGGCTGGGCCGAGCGCGTGCACGCACGCTTCGTGCTGATCGGCCGCACCGCGCTGCAGGATGAACCAGCGGCGTGTCGCGGCATCCAGGACGAAGCCGGATTGAAGCGTGCCTTGTTCGCGGCGGCGCTCGCGGCCGGCGAGTCGTTGTCCCCGAGTGCCTTGCTGGCGCGCGTGCAGCAGGTGCTGGCGCAGCGCGAAATCCACGCCACCCTGGCGGCCCTGAACGCGGCCGGCAGCGAAGCACGCTACTGCGCCGCGGCCATCGACGACCGCGTCGCACTCGACGCGGCGCTGGCCGAAGTGCGCGCCGAGTGGGGCCCGATCCGCGGCATCGTGCACGCGGCCGGCGTGCTCGCCGACAAGCGCATCGCCGAAAAGACCGACGCGCAGTTCCGGCAGGTCTTCGAGACCAAGGTCGCGGGGCTGCACGCGTTGCTGGCGGCGACCGCGAACGATCCGCTCAAGCTGCTGTGCGTGTTCTCGTCGGTGTCGGCGCGTTGCGGCAACACCGGCCAGGCCGACTACGCGATGGCGAACGAGGTGCTGGCCAAGGTGGCGGCCGCCGAAGCGCGTCGTCGTCCCGGTCTGCGCGTGAAGTCGCTCGGTTGGGGGCCCTGGGAAGGCGGCATGGTCTCGCCGTCATTGAAGGCGCGCTTCGCCGAGCTCGGCGTGCCGATGATTCCGCTTGCCATCGGTGCGCGCATGTTCGCCGACGAGATGATGGACGCCGGTGCCGATGGCGTCGAACTCGTGCTGGGCGGTGAACCACGTGCCGAGGCGCTGTTGTTCGACGGCGCCGACCAGCGCATCGATGCGCTCGAACTGTCAGTGCAGCGCGCGAGCCATGCCTGGCTCGAAGGCCATGCCGTAGAGGGCGCGCCGGTCGTGCCCGTGGTGCTGGTCGCCGAATGGCTGACGCGCGCGGCGCGCAGTTTCCGCCCTGGCCTGGCGCTGACCGCCTTGCATGACGTGAAGGTGCTCAAGGGCATTCGTCTCGATCGCTTCGAGAACGGCGGCGACCGCTTTCGCATCGAGGCGCAGGCCTTGCGCGATCCCGATGCGACCGTGCTGCAGATGACCTTGCGCGACGACGCCGGCCGGCCGCGCTACAGCGCGCGTGCCGAGTTGCGGCGGTTGCCTGCACAGGCCAGCGAAGGCACTCCGGCCCTGGATCTGGAGGCGTGGGCCGGCGCCGCACCTTATCCGTCGGCCTTGTTCCATCGCGGCCAGTTCGAATTGATCGAGCAGATGCACGGCATCTCCGACTCAGGCGTGGCGGCGCGCGTGCGCGGGGTGCATGCGGCGGCGTGGCCGCAGCAGGACTGGCAGCTGGATGTCGCCGCGCTCGATGGCGGCATGCAACTCGCGGTGCTGTATGGACAACGCATGCTCGGTCGCCCGAACCTGCCGACCGCGATCGACCGCGTCCGCCACTTCGCGATCGAGCCGGTCGCCGGGGCCCTCATCGCCACCGCGCATCGGCGCGCCGTCGGACCCGCCGCGGTGGTCACGGACATCTACTTCGACGACGCCGGCGGGCAACGCGTCGCGGAACTGATCGGCGTGCACAATCACGCGTTGGCGCAGGCCTGAGCGTGCGCTTCGCACCGATCGCGATCGTCGGGCGCGCCTGCGTCCTGCCGGGCGCGCTGAGTCCGGAGGCCTTGTGGGCGGCGGTGCGGGATGGCCGCGATCTGCTCACCGCCGTGCCCGACGGACGCTGGCGCCTGGCGCCGAAGCACGCGCTGTGTTCCGCGGATGCACCGCAGCCGGACCGCACCTGGTCGGATCGCGGCGGCTATGTCGAAGGCTTCGACGCGATCTGGAATCCGCAGGGATTCGCGCTGCCGTCCGACGAACTCGACGGACTCGATCCGCTCGTGCATTGGCTGCTGCATTGTTCGCGCACCGCCCTGGCCGAGGCGAAGTCGGCCGACGGCCGCGTCGGCGCCGTGTTCGGTCATCTCGGATTTCCGAGCGAGCGGATGGCCGCCTATGCCGAGCAGGTCTGGACCGGTCGCGATCACGGGGTCGATGCGCGCAATCGTTTCATGAGCAGCGGCGCCGCGGACGTGCTGGCGCGGGCGCTCGCGCTCGATGCCGGCTGCCATGCCCTCGATGCCGCCTGCGCCAGTTCGCTGTACGCGCTGAAGCTCGCCTGCGACCGCCTGCACGAAGGCAGCGCCGACCTGATGCTGGCCGGCGCCGTGC
>DATMVT010000245.1:0-2691 GCA_035562895.1 Patescibacteria group bacterium
GCGCGCCGAGCAGTTGCGCGCGATCACTGCAGAACTGGTTGCCACCCGCACCCTGCTCGCCGAAGGCGCACGCGACCAGGAGCGCTTGCGCCTGTCGCGCGAACTGCACGACGTCGCCGGCCACAAGCTCACCGCACTGAAACTCAACTTGCGCGCGCTGCAGCAGCAGTCGACCGGCGCACTCGCCGAAGACATCGCCTCGTGCACGCAACTGGCGGACGAACTGCTGGGCGACTTGCGCGGCGTGGTGCGGCAGATGCGCAGCGACGACGGCATCGATCTCGCGCGCGCGCTCGCGTCGCTGGCCGCCCCGTTCCGCAAGCCGGCGGTGCGCATCGACATCGATCCCGCCCTGCGGGTCGATTCGCTCGAGACCGCACAGACCATCGTTCGCGTGGTGCAGGAGGGCATCACCAATGCGGTGCGCCATGCCGACGCCGATCGCGTCGTCGTGTCCTTGCGTCGCGACGGCGGCGTTCTGCGTCTGGACATCGGCGACGACGGCCGCGCGCGTGCGCCGATCCGCGAGGGTCATGGCCTGACCGGCATGCGCGAGCGCGTCGCCGAACACGGCGGCAAACTCGAAATCGAACGCGATGCCGGCGGCACCACCCTGCGCGTGGCCCTGCCGGCATGAATCTGCGCCTTGCGCTCGCCGACGACCAGGCGCTGGTGCGCAAGGGACTCAAGGCGCTGCTGACCCAGCCGGGCATCGCCGTGGTGATCGAGGCGAGCAGCGGCGACGAATTGCTGGCCGCACTCGAGAGCACCGCGGTCGACGTCATCGTCAGTGACATCCGCATGCCCGGCACCAACGGCATCGATGCACTGCGCATGTTGCGCGCCCGCGGCCGCAGCACGCCCTGCATCCTGCTCACCACCTTCGACGACGACGCCCTGTTCCGCGCCGCGGTCGATGCGGGTGCGAACGGCTTCCTGCTGAAAGACGTGTCGCCGGAGGAACTGAAGTCCGCGATCGAACGGGTCGCGCGCGGCGAATCGCTGCTGCAACCCGTGACCACGACCACGCTCGTGCCGACCATCGCGGTCGTCGAGCGCGCACGCCTCGGGGACGCGATGTCCGACGCGCCGCCCGCGCTCACCGAACGCGAATTGTCGGTGCTGCGCCTGATGGCGGCCGGACACTCGAACAAGGAAATCGCGCGCAGCCTCGAGCTCGCCACCGGCACCGTGAAGAACTACGTCAGCGACATCCTCGACAAGCTGCAGACCGGCGACCGCACGCGCGCCGTGCTCAAGGCGATCCACCTGCGCCTGATCTGAACGTCGGCCAAAAGAAAACGCGGCCCGCAGGCCGCGTCGGAAATTCGAACCGGCGCGCGACCTACTTGCCGAGCGATGCCTGCAGTTCATGCACCTTGGCGCGGTGCGCCAGCACGTCGATGCCATAACGCGCCTGCACTTCCTCGGCACTCAGGCCGGCCGGCATCTTGCCGCCATGCTGGGCCATGATCTGCTTCGCGAGCGAACGCGGCTCGACTTCTCGCTTGGCATCGTCTTCTGCGATGGCCGGGCCGGCACCGTTGTCGAGCACGAAGCTGCGGCTGCCGGACCGGTAGCCGCGCACCGGGTAGTACGGGCCATTGCCGGCGGTCTCGTTGCTGAAGTAGAGCTCGACCACGCCTTCGAAATCGGACACGTTGACGTCGAGATAATAGGCCCAGTAAAGCGCCGGACTGTTGCCCGAAGCGACGGCGTCGGTCACGACCGCGACGTGTTCGTTGCGGGTCGCGTCGAAATAGCCGGCGGCATCGTGATAGGTCAGCGCGTTGTTGCTGCAGCGACCGGTCAGCGAGGTGTCGGGACGGCAGCCTTCGAAGAAGTCCGGGTTCGGCTGGCGGTTGATCAAGTCGAAGATCAGCACGTCGCCGTAGTACGGATAGAACGCGTAATCGCCGCCACGGCTGTGCAGGTCCACGACGACCGACCATTCGCCGATCATGCGCTGGATTTCCTTGTCGGCCTCGCCGAAGCCGCCGTAGTAGTCGAGGCGCTCGATCGGCAGGGTGCGTCCGCCCCAAGTCAAGGTTGCCCTGGTTTCATCGTTCGGATTGAACACGATCTGCACCGGACCGCCCGCGTTGTTGAGGACTTGCGGGAAGAAGTACGGGCCACCGATGGTCTGGCCATTGGCGAAGCCGGTGAGACTGCCGTTGTAGACGTTGTAATAGGTGGCCCCGCCGCTGACGCTCGGGGTCAGGTTGCCGGCACTGGTGAACCACGTCGATCGGCCTTGCGCATCGAACACATAGGCGGCCATGAACAGCGTCTTGTCCTCGATCTCGATGGCGATGCCGGTGCCGGATTCGGTCGGACTGAGCCAGAAACCGGAGGCAGGCGTATAGGCCTGGGCGTCGAAGGCAGCGGCTAGGACGAAGGCAAGGGCGGCAACGCGTTTCATCGCAAGACTCCTGTGGATACGCGGCGCACGATGCGGCGCGGGCACTGAATCCGTGGTTAACCGCGCCACTATACTCGCGCGCCCGTTCAGCCCCCGTGTCCCATGGCCTACATCGATATCGGCGCCAACCTGACCCACGAGAGCTTCGCCCACGATCTGTCGGCGCTGCTGGAGCGTGCCCGCACCGCGTCGGTGCAGCGCATCGTGGTGACCGGCGCATCACGCAGCGGCAGCGTCGAGGCACAGCAACTCGCGGCCGCGCATCCGGG
>DATMVT010000246.1:0-2321 GCA_035562895.1 Patescibacteria group bacterium
ATCAACGAGAGGTAGGACAGGTTCTTGATCGCTTCGCCATCGCGCTCGAGGCGCTGGTTGATCGCCAGCGCGCGCTCCAGCAGCCGTGTCGATCGTTCGGTCTGCGCCTGTCGCCACAGCATTGCCGCATGACTGTTCAGGACGATCGCGAGCTGGCCGTCGTCGCCGGACTGCTCGGCCAGTTCGGTGGCGCGCAGGAAGGCCTTCTCGGCCTCGTCGATGCGGTTCAGGTCGCGCAGCCAGCGCGCGCGCAACACGACCACGCGCGACTCCGTGCCCGGATCGGCATCGTTGCCGGTCGCGGCTTCGATCTGCCGGAGCAGCGCATCGCCTTCATCGAGTCGGCGCGCTTTCAGCAACGCATCCGCCCAGATCAGCTGCGCATAGACCGCGAGGCCGTGATCGCGAGCCGCGAGTGCGCGCGTGTAGGCCAGTTCGGCGGTCTTCGCGGCGGCGCCGAGATCGCGCGCGCCGAGAGCTTCCGCCTCGACGATCAGATTGCGGATCGCTTCCGGATCGGTCGCGGCCTCGGTCTCGGGGCCGGCCCACGCCGATCCCGCCAGCACAAGCGATGCCCACATGCACCATCGACTCGACCACAACGCCATGAGGATTCCTGCAAAAGTTCGGTGGAGTCTGATTGCGGAATATCCTGATGTCGACGATGCCGACCGCTGCATCGCCGCTTGCGCCGTTGTCACAATGCGAATAAAACCGCTCTTTGCCATCGGGGAGGACACATGGCCAGGAAAGACACCGGGGACATCGCGGCGGGTCGGCTCGATGCCGCGCAACTGGGGAAGAATTTCGCGGACGTATCACCGCCGCTGGATCGCCAGCGCGCGTTGATCGAAGCCAGTCGCTGCCATTTCTGCTACGACGCGCCCTGCATTCAGGCATGCCCGACGACGATCGACATTCCGGGTTTCATCCGCGCGATCAGCACCGACAACCTGAAGGGCGCCGCGACCAAGATCCTGGACGCGAACATCTTCGGTGGCCAGTGCGCGCGCGTCTGTCCGACCGAGATCCTGTGCGAGGGCGAATGCGTCCGCAACGACCCGGAGGACAAGCCGGTCGAGATCGGCGCGCTTCAGCGTTATGCGACCGACTGGGTGTTCGAGCAGGACGTGACGCTGTTCACGCGTGCGCCAGCGACCGGCAAGCGCGTCGCCGTGGTCGGTGCCGGCCCGGCCGGCCTGGCCTGCGCGCATGCGTTGGCACTTCGCGGCCACGAGATCGATGTGTTCGAAGCTCGCGGCAAGTCCGGCGGACTGAACGAATACGGCATCGCGGCTTACAAGGTCGTCGATTTCTCGCAGCGCGAGGTCGAATGGCTGCTGTCGATCGGCGGCATCCGCGTCCACAACGACCAGGCGCTGGGGCGCGACGTGTTCCTGTCTCAGCTTCGCCGCGAATACGACGCCGTTTTCCTCGCACTGGGCCTCTCGGGCGTGAACGCGCTCGGCATCGCCGATGAATCGCTGCCCGGCGTGCGCGATGCGGTCGATTTCATCGCCGAGCTGCGTCAGGCCGCAGACAAGGCCGCGTTGCCCGTTGGTCGCCGCGTGGTCGTGATCGGCGGCGGCAATACCGCGATCGATGCCGCGGTGCAGAGCAAGCGCCTCGGCGCGGAACGCGTGACCCTGGTCTATCGCCGCGGTGCCGAAGCGATGAGTGCGACGGACCACGAGCAGGCGTTCGCGCAGGCCGAGGGCGTGCATGTCATTCACTATGCGCAGCCGGTCGAATTGCTGCAGCGTTCCGGCGTGTTGTGCGCGGTGCGCTTCGAGCACACGCGCATCGACGCCGGCAAGTTGGTCGGCACCGGCGAGCATTTCGAGTTCGATGCCGATGTCGTGCTCAAGGCGATCGGCCAGGTGCTGCTCACGGACGGCTTGAGGGAGGGCGGCATCGACCTGTTGCGGTTGAACAAGGGGCGCATCGCGGTCGACGGGAATTTCGCGACCAGTCTCGCCGGCGTCTATGCGGGCGGCGACTGCGTCGGCGGCAAGACCGATCTCACCGTGCAGTCGGTGGCCGACGGCAAGCACGCCGCGGCCGCGATCCACGCTCATCTGAATGCCGACCGCGAGGTGCAACATGGCTGATCTGCGCACGAACTTCGTCGGCATCCGTTCCCCGAACCCGTTCTGGCTGGCGTCAGCGCCGCCGACCGACAAGGCCTACAACGTCATCCGCGCGTTCGAGGCCGGCTGGGGCGGGGTGGTCTGGAAAACACTGGGCCTCGACCCGCCGGTGGTGAACGTGAGTTCGCGCTACGGCGCGGTGCAGTGGAACGGCCAGCGCATGGCCGGACT
>DATMVT010000247.1:0-1599 GCA_035562895.1 Patescibacteria group bacterium
AGGCGAAGGCGGTGCGCATCATTTCGAGCGAACCGGCCGGGGCGAGAAGTTCAGGCGCCTTGCGCATAGTAGAATCGACCAAAAACCGCGAATTGTAGAGTGTATGTCTGAAGAAATACTGATCAATTTCACCCCGCAGGAGACCCGCGTTGCCGTCATGCAACAGGGCGTCGTCCAGGAACTGCACATCGAGCGGACGGCCAGCCGCGGCCTGGTCGGCAACGTCTATCTCGGGCGCGTCAGCCGCATTCTCCCCGGCATGCAGTCGGCCTTCATCGATGTCGGGCTGGAACGCACCGCCTTCCTGCATGTGGCGGATATCTGGCAACCACGCGAAACGGCGACCGAGCGGCCGATCGAACGCATTCTTGCGGAGGGCCAGAGCATCGTCGTCCAGGTCGTCAAGGATCCGATCGGTACCAAGGGTGCCCGGCTGTCGACGCAGATTTCCATCGCCGGTCGCATGCTGGTCTATCTGCCGCAGGAAAAGCATATCGGCATTTCTCAGCGCATCGAGGCCGAAGCCGAGCGCGAGGCGCTGCGCGAAAAGATCACCCGTCTGGTGCCGGCCGACGAACCCGGTGGATTCATCGTCCGCACCATGGCCGAGAACGCGAGCGACGAGGAATTCGCTACCGACATCGCCTACCTGCGCAAGATTTGCGCTGACATCCGCGACAAGGCGCGCGTCTGCGCGCCGCCGACCGTTCTCTATCAGGAGCTTTCGCTCGGCCAGCGCGTGCTGCGCGATTTCGTCAATCCGGACATCGCCCGCATCACCATCGACTCGCGCGAAAACTTTCAGCGCCTGGCCGCTTTTGCCGAGGAATTCACGCCCGCCGTGCTGCCGCTGCTCGATCACTACACCGGCGAGCGCCCGCTGTTCGATCTGCACGGCGTCGAGGAAGAGATCCAGAAGGCGCTGGCGCGCCGCGTCGATCTGAAGTCGGGAGGTTACCTGATCATCGATCAGACCGAGGCGATGACGACCGTCGACGTGAATACCGGCGGCTTCGTCGGCGTGCGCAATTTCGACGACACCATCTTCAAGACCAACCTCGAGGCCGCCGTCACCATCGCCCGCCAGCTACGTCTGCGGAACCTTGGCGGCATCATCATTGTCGATTTCATCGATATGGAAAACGAGGAGCACCGCAGCGCCGTGCTGGACGAGTTCAACAAGGCCCTGGCGCGCGACCACACGCGGCTGACGGTCAACGGCTTCACCGCGCTCGGTTTGGTCGAGATGACGCGCAAGCGCACCCGCGAGTCGCTGGCGCACGTGCTCTGCCAGCCTTGCCCGACCTGCGGCGGGCGCGGCGAGGTCAAGACGGCGCGCACCGTTGCCTACGAAATCCTGCGTGAGCTGCTGCGCGAGGCGCGCCAGTTCAACGCCCGCGAATACCGGGTGCTGGCCGGGCCGGCCGTGGTCGACCTCTTCCTCGACGAAGAATCGCAGGCGCTGGCCATGTTGTCCGATTTCATCGAAAAGCCCGTTTCGTTGCAGTCCGAGCCGAGCTATTCGCCCGAGCAGTACGACATCGTTCTGATGTAACGTAATTGTCGTTCATCTGCATGCCCTATGAGCTGCATAAAAGC
>DATMVT010000248.1:0-2088 GCA_035562895.1 Patescibacteria group bacterium
CAGGCCGGCGAGGCGGTGGCTTCGTTCGCCTTCAGGCACTGCGCCAGACGGCCTTCACCGAGCTCGACCTTGGCGCAATGCTTCTCGATTTCCGCTTCGCACTCGGTGGCCACGTGCTTGATCGCGCCAACGAACGCCTCGAGTTGTGCCGATGCCTGGTAGAGCGCGTATTCGCAGCGCCCAGACAGCTTGTCCTCACGGGCAGCAAGACACGACAACACGCGACCTGCTCCCGGCGTGACGTCCTTGCACCATGCATCGAGTTCGGTCTTGCAGCCTTCGGTCACGGTATCGACGATGGTGTCGGCCGCCCGGGCACTGGTGGTGCCGAGGGCAAACGATCCGACGAAGAAAATGGCAAAAACGGTCGATTTGATCTTGTTCACGGTGCGTGGACTCCAGTGGCGGGAAAACCGGATGTCCTGGATCGCCGGGGCGTGCCCTGCGACCGGGCGATTGCGCGCCGCATCCGGAGCACGAATGCTTCGCGGTCCCCGCCCTCAATCAAATTGGACCTTGGTCCCACGCCACGCCAACCGTGCGCCTGCGGGCGCGTCGTCGATTCAGTTCAGACCGCCGACAAACGGCTCGATCGCCGCGCGCAATTCACCGCCGACATGGAGGTTGGCCGCGACGATGTGTCCATTCGCAAGGAAGGCGTCGCCGCCGCGCATGTCGGTCACCTGTCCGCCGGCTTCGCGCACCAGCAGCACGCCGGCGGCCATGTCCCAGGGCTGCAGGCCCATTTCGAAGTAGGCATCGAAGCGACCGCAGGCGACATAGGCCAGATCGAGCGCGGCCGATCCGGTGCGACGCAGGTCTTCACCGGTCTTGAGCAACGCCTTGACCATGTCGAGATGGTCGTCGAACAACTTGCGCTGGCGGAACGGGAATCCGGTGGCGATCAGCGCGCCGTCGATGCCCTTGCGCGGCGTGACGCGAAGTCGGCGGTCATTCAACAACGCGCCGCGCCCCTTCTCTGCGGTGAACAATTCGTCGCGCAACGGATCGAACACGACGCCCAGCACCGGTTCGCCTTTTTCGACCAGCGCGATCGAGACCGCGAAATGCTGGATGCCACGCAGGAAATTGCTGGTGCCATCAAGCGGGTCGATCACCCAGTGCTGCCGGGTCGGACCGACCTGGCCGGTTTCCTCACCAAGGAATCCGTGCGTCGGAAACGCGCGTCGCAGCTCCTTGATGATCTCGACTTCGGCGAGACGGTCGACTTCGGTGACGAAATCGAGGTGCGCCTTCTCGTGGATGACGAGGCTGTCGCGCTTGGGCAACGCGCGCGTGATGACGTTGCCAGCCGCGCGCGCGGCCTTGATGGCGATGTTGAGGGCGCCGTTTCGCATGGGATCTCCGGGAAAGAACAGCCCGGCACGAGGCCGGGCGAAGTGGCTGCAGGGTAACAAACCGGCCGCGCGCGTGAAAGCGGAAGCCGCTGCGGCCTTCAGCCACGGGCTAGACTAGACGGATGTCCCTGCGTGAATTCCTGCGACCGATCCGCATCGTCCTGATCGATACCGCCCTGCCCGAAAACATCGGCGCCGCCGCGCGCGCGATGAAGACGATGGGCATCGAAGACCTCGCCCTGGTGCGTCCGAAGCTGTTCCCGGACCAGCGTGCGACCGCACTGGCCGCAGGTGCCGACGACGTGCTCGCGAATGCGCGCATCTGCGATTCGCTGACCGAGGCCATCGCCGACTGTGTCTATGCTGCCGGCTGCACGGCACGTCTGCGCGACATCAGCTTGCCGTTGCGGGAGCCCGCCACGGCCGCGCATGCATTGATTTCCGAAGCCGCGCACGGTCCGGTGGCCCTGGTGTTCGGCGCCGAGCGCACCGGGCTGACCAACGAGGACCTGAGCCGCTGCGATGCCGCCGTGCATATCCCGACCGAGTCCGACTTCAGTTCGCTCAACCTGGCCCAGGCGGTGCAAGTCCTTTCGTATTGCGTGCGCAACGCGGCGCTCGCCGCGCAATCGATGCCGGCGCTGCCCGCAGCGACACGCGATGATCCGCCCGCCACCATCGAGCAGATGGAGCGCATGTTCGAACACTTCGAGCAGGCGCTGGATGACAT
>DATMVT010000249.1:0-14917 GCA_035562895.1 Patescibacteria group bacterium
TGCGCAAGCTGTTGATTTTCAGTGCGATTGTCGCGGGCGTCAGCGCCGGACTGAGCGGTTGCGGTCAAAGCGACGCGCAGACGATCGCCGCGGTGGACGATACGGCGATCGCGGTCGAGACGGTGCAGCCGCAGCGTCGCGAGCTGGTCCGGGTGTTCGCCGGGACCGCCACGCTGGCTGCCGAGCGCGCCGCGAACCTGGTCAGCGAAAACGGCGGCGAGGTCTTGAAGATCTATGTCGAGGAGGGCGATCGCGTCGTCGCCGGCCAGGTGCTGGCGCGCATCGACGGCGAGCGCGCACGACTGGCGCTGGCCCAGACCGCCAGCGTCGCGCAGCGCCTCGACCACGAGGCCGATCGTGCGAACTTGCTGCTCGACAAGCACATGATCGCTGCCGATGCGGTCGAACGCGCGCGCTTCGAGCGTGACGCGCAACGCGCCGCGGTCGATCTGGCGGCGTTGAGTCTGAGCAAGAGCGAGATTCGCGCACCGTATGCAGGCGTGATCACGCGCCGTCACATCAAGTCTGGCCAATGGCTGTCGCCGAACGGACTGGCCTTCGAGATCGCCGACTTCGACGATCTGGTCGCCGACGTGCCGGTGCCGGAAAAGGAGCTCGCCGGTCTGGATGCGGGTCAGCCCGTCACGGTGACCGCCGACGCGTTCCGCGCGGGCGAGTACCTCGGTCAGGTCGAACGCATCGCTGCCATCGTCGACGCCGCCAGCGGCACCGCGAACGTGCGCATCGACATCGACGAGGCCGACACGCCGCTGCGACCGGGCCAGTTCGTGCGCATCACGATCGAGCGCGAACGCATCGCCGACGCCCTGCTGCTGCCGAAGTCGGCGGTGCTGATGGATGGTCGCCAGCCGGAAGTGTTCACGGTCGCGGAAGGCAAGGCGCATCGCCAGCCGGTCGTGCTCGGCGGCGAGCAGGACGGCTGGGTGCAATTGCTCGGCGGCCTCGCCGAGGGCGCGCAGGTCGTCAGTCTCGGCCAGTCCCAGCTGAGCGACGGCGACGCCGTGACCATCGTCAATCGCACCGCCGCGAACCTCGCGCCCGCCGTGGCCCGCAGCGCGCCCTGAGTCTCCCCCAAGCCACGGGCACAGGGAACGTGCCCTAGGCTTTTTGCTTGATCCTCAGCAACAGCGTCGCGGCCAGGGCAAAACCGATCTCGGTGCCGGCCGCGAAGCGCAGGAAGAACGAATCGCTGCCGTCGATGGCCATGCCGGCGATGCGGGTGACGCCGATCGCGCCATAACAGCACAAGGTCAGCCACAGGCCGTCGCGCCAGCGCGACGCGCGTGTCGCGCAGAACAGGATCAACGCACCCAGCGCCACTTCGACGCCACCGTAGAACGCACGAAGTTCGGTCGCCGCGATCGCACCTTCGGTGGCGACGCCGGCAAGCGCGAGCGTTTCCCGAGGCGCGATCAGGAAAGCGACGCCGAATCCCAGGAAGGACAGGCCGGACAACGACAGCAGCAACGGCATCAGGACGCGCATGTTTCACCTCGTGCACCGGAGCATAGGCCGTTCGCGGTGAAGCGCGCGCATGCGCGGCCCTGCGCCTACAATGCCGCCATGACCGAAGACGAACACCTGTCCGCCCTGCGCCGCATCGGCTGGCGCGACGAGCACTTGCCCGAACCACCCTTCACCGGGGCCCGACTGGCACGGGTGATCGTGCAGCATCGCAATGCCTTCGAAACCCATGACGGCAGCGACGTGCTGTGGGCGCGCACCAAGTCGTCGGCACGACGCAAGGACGTCGAGGACGCGGTGCGGCCCTCGGTCGGCGACTGGGTGTGGATGAGCGCGGCGATCAACGACGAATGGCAGATCGAGACGCTGTTGCCGCGACACAGCCAGTTGCGCCGCATCGCCGCCGGCGAATCCGGGCGCGAACAGATCATCGCCGCGAACATCGACACCGTGCTCATCGTCTGCGGGCTGGACGGCGACTTCAACCCGAAGCGCATCGAACGCTACCTCGCCATCGTCGGCGAGTCCGGCGCCACCCCCGTCATCGTGTTGACCAAGGCCGATCGCGCCGAGGATGCGCAGGCCTGTCATGACGAGCTGCGCCGGCTCGCCGGTGAACGCGGTCATGTGTTCACGCTGAACGCCAAGGACCGGGATCAGGTCTCGGTGCTGTCGCCCTGGCTGGGCCATGGCGCCACGGCGGTGCTGGTCGGGTCGAGCGGTGCCGGCAAGTCGACCTTGACCAACAGCCTCCTCGGCGTCGAGAAAATGCGCACCAACACGGTACGCGAGAACGACTCGCGTGGTCGCCACACGACCACCTTCCGCGCCCTGATCCAGCTCCCGGGGGGCGGCTGCATCATCGACACGCCGGGGATGCGCGAGATCAAGCTCACCGGCGAGGAGCCGGTCGAGGAGACCAGTTTCACCGACATCGAGAGCCTGCTCGGCCAGTGCCGCTTCCGCGATTGCGCGCATGGCCGTGAACCCGGTTGCGCGGTGCGCGCGGCGATCGCCGACGGGCGCATCGAGGAACGTCGCTACGAGGGCTACCTGAAGCTGCTGCAGGAGCGCGATGCGGCGAAGCTGCGCGCGGCCGAACACGAAAAGCGTGCCGCCGACCGGGTGCAAAACAAGGCATTGGGCGCCCGCCTGATCGACAAGTACGGGAAGCGATGAAATGCACGACCCCGCCGATCTCGCCTACTTTGCGGCACTGGATCGGCGGCTGGTGGTGGCGGTGCGCGGCATCCGCCTGCTTGAGGCGATCAGTTGGCCGGCATCGGTGCAGCGCCGCTTCCTCGACGAATGGCGCGCGGGTCGTCTTGCACTGCCCAGGGTCGAGTACGAGCAGTTCGACCTGAGCGACGTGCGCGCGGAGCTGGATGCGATCCAGCACGAGGCCCTGGCCACCGACAACCATCCGGTCGGCGGCTATGTGCGGCGCACCGCCGAATCCTGGGAGATCGCGACGCGCTTGCTGGAATCGATCGGCACGCGCGATGTCAGCGTGCATTCGGCGGCACTGTTCGGCAAGCCGGGCGATTTCCTGCCCGGGTCGGACTATCACAACATCGATGCCGCCGAACACTTCATCGCGCTCGCCGACGAGTTGTCGCGCGAACTCGCCACCGTCGAGGCCGACTACGTCATTTCCGCATCGACGATGCGGGAAGAATTGCAGGATCGCCTCGATGCGTTCTTCGTCCATCACAAGGTGCGCGTCGAGATCGATCCGAAGCTCACTGCGAAGGCCGCCGCCGGCACCACGCGCATCCGCCTGCGCGATGACACCGGCTTCACCGAATATGACCGCCACCAGCTGCTCGAACACGAAGCCTTCGTGCACTCGCTGACCGCGCTGAACGGCCGCGCCCAGCCGCACCTGGCGTCGATGGCGCGCAATTCGCCGCGCATCACCGCGACCCAGGAAGGACTCGCGACCTTCGCCGAACTGATTACCGGCGCCATCGATATCCAGCGCATGAAGCGCATCTCCCTGCGCATCCTCGCGATCGACAAGGCGCAATCGGGCGCCGATTTCATCGAGGTGTTCCGCTTCTTCCTCGATTCCGGGCAGACCGAGCACGACAGCTTCGCGTCGGCCGCACGCATCTTCCGCGGCGTTCCGGTCGAAGGAGGCGCAGCTTTCACCAAGGACACGGTCTATCTGCACGGACTGCTGTCGGTGCACACGTTCTTTCGGTGGGCGCTGAAGAACCAGAAGCTGAAGCTGTGCCGCAACCTGTTCGCCGGCAAGATGACCCTGCACGACGTCATCGCCCTCGAACCCTGGTTCGACACCGGCTACATCGCCGCGCCCGTGTACTTGCCGCCGTGGGTGCAAAAGGCCAACGGACTGGCCGGCATGCTGGCGTTTTCGCTGTTCGCCAACAAGATCCGCCTCGACCGCGTCGAAGCCTTCGACCTCACGTTGGGCGCCTGAGCGCGACGATGTCGGCAGAAGGCCGGGGATGGGCGAACAGGAAGCCCTGGCCGTAGCGGCAGCCGAGTTCGAGCAGGGCTTCGCGTTGGGCACTGGTTTCGATGCCCTCGGCGACCACCTCGATGTTGAGCGAGCGTGCCAGCGCGAGGATCGCGCGCACGATCGCGGTATTGCCGCGTGGCAGTCCGGGCTTCAGGTCGGAGACGAAGCTGCGGTCGATCTTGAGCGCATGGATCGGAAACTGGTGCAGGTAGGACAGCGAGGAATAGCCGGTGCCGAAATCGTCGAGCGAGGCGAGGATGCCTTGTTGGCGCAATTGCACCAGCGATTCGCGGATGTCGAGCGGATTCTCGAGCAGGGCGCCCTCGGTGATCTCGATGCGCAGGCGATGCGGTGGCACGCCGTACGCGATGGTGCGGTCGAGGATGCGGCGCAGGAAATCCGATGAGCGGAAGTGCCTGGGCGAGACGTTGATCGCGACGTATTGCTCGCCGATCGCCAGTCCCTGGATCTGCGAACACACCTGGTCGAACATCTGCCAATCGATCTGCTCCGAGCAGGCGGTGTCGTCGGCGACTTCGAGGAAGTCGCCCGGCAACACCAGCCCGCGCTCCGGATGGCGCCAGCGCAGCAGCGCCTCGTAGCCGACCACGCTCTCGTCGATCAGGTCGACGATGGCGTGGAAGTGCGGCTCGAATTCGTTGCGCGCCAATGCGCGGCGCAGGTCGCCTTCGAGATCGAGCACGCGCAGCGCTTCCTGATGAAGCTTCTCGTCGAACAGCTCGACGCGATGCCGGCCCGAGGCCTTGGCGCGGTACATCGCGACATCGGCGTCGCGCAGCAGCTCCTCGGCACGGGTATAGCGCTCGTGTGCCAACGCGATGCCGATGCTGGCCGACGTGAACAGCTCTTTGCCGGCGACACGGACCGGCTCCTGCAACACGCCGATCAAGCGCCGTGCGGCGGCGACGACATCCTCCGGATTGTCGACGTCGGCGAGCAGGATCGCGAACTCGTCGCCGCCGAGTCGCGCGACGGTGTCGTCGGCGCGCAACGTGCCGCTGATGCGCGAACTCACTTCCTTGAGCAGTTCGTCGCCGACCAGGTGGCCGACGCTGTCGTTGATGATCTTGAAGCGGTCGAGATCGAGGAACAGGACCGCGAACAGCCGCGCCGGATCACGCCGGAATCGCGCCAGTGCATGACCGAGGCGATCGAGCAGCAGTGCGCGATTCGGCAGGCCGGTGAGCGCGTCGTGCAGGGCTTCGTGCTTCAGGCGCAACTCGATCTGCTGGCGCACCTTGATCTGGTCGCGCAATTCGCGGTTGGTGTCGGCGAGTTCGCGCGTGCGCTCGTCGACGCGGCGCTCGAGGTCGGCGTAGGCGCGGCGCAGCGAATCCTGGGCGTGCTTGCGTTCCAGCGCGAGCGCGACGTGGTTGGAGACGAAGCTCAGGATCTCGGCGTCGCGCGTGCTGTAGATCACGTTGTCCTGGTAACTCTGCACGGCCATGACACCGAGCAGGCCGGACTCGCCGCGAAGCGGGACGCCGAGCCAGCAGGACGCCGGCGTGCCGACCGAGACGACGTCGCCGGCATCATTCATTTGCCGGATCTGCTCGCGCGTCGCCAGCAACGACTGTCCGGCGCGCATCACGAAGTCGGTCAGCGTCTTGCCGCGCTTGCGCGGCTCGAAGCGTGCCAACGGGTCGCGCTCGTCGACGGCATAGGGAAACCAGAACGTTTCGTCGCTGCCGAGCAGGGCGACGAAGAAATTCTTGGCATACAGCAATTCACCGACGATGCGATGCGCCTCGCGGTAGAACGCGTCCATGGTTTCGGCACTGGTCGCGGCTTCGGCGATGGCGCGATAGGCGGCTTGCAGGCGCTCGCCGCGCTCGCGTTCGACGATCTGCTCGCGGAGTTGGCTGGTGCGCACCTCGACGCGGTCTTCCAGTTCCTCGTGGGCCTGCTTGCGCACCAGCGCCGTGAGGATGTGCTGCGCGACGTAGCTGAGCAGGGCGCGGTCTTCCTCGCTGTAGCGCAGGGTGTCGTCGTAGGTCTGGACGACGATGCCGCCGAGCACCTCGCCACCGGCCAGCATCGGCACGCCGAGCCAGTCGATACTGTCGGGACCGAAGGATTCGTCGCGCGCGACGCCGAGCTCCTCGCGCAACTGCCGCGACGGACCCATCACCGGCCGGCCATGGCGCAGCATCGCCATGGTCAGGCTGTTCTGCAGGTCGTCGACGCTGAACTCGATCGCCGGGTCCGGCTCGTCGGTGTCGTGCGAGTCGACGAAATAGATGAAGCGGACGCGGCCGCGCGCCTTGTCGTAGCGCACGATCATGAAGTTCTCGGCGTACATCAGGTCGCCGACGATCTCGTGGATGCCGGCGAGCATTTCCGGCATCTCGAGATCGGCCGAAGCGAGGTCGGCAATCGCGTACAACGCACGCTGCAGCCGTTCCGCCGACTCGAGTCGGTGCAGCGACGTGCGCAACCGCTCGCGGTCGATCAATTCGGCGACGCGACGCGTCAGCGGAAGCAACTGGCGTCGGAACGCATCGGTCTCGACCTCGATCGCCAGGCGCACCGGATCACCCAGCAACAGCAGTTGCGCGCGCGTGAACAGGTGCGGTCCGCCCAGCGAGACGGCGATGCCGTGATCGAGTTTCTGCGCATCGAGCGGTTGCGTGATGCCGGCCTCGCCCGGGCAGTGGTCGATCAGGTCGCGCAGGTACGGCGTATAGGGCAGGGCCGGCGCACTGCCGCGATGGATGTCGCTGCCGGTGCCGCCGCCGATGCGCCAGAGCAGGCGCAGTCCGCGAACCCCGAAGGCGTCGCCGAAGGCCGGGTCGCAGACCTGCGCGATGCCATCCAGTCGTTCGCAGCCGAGCAGGCTCAGTGCGAATCGCGCAAGCTGCCCGTCGCCGTCGTGTTCGATCGTCGGTGCCAGCTTTTGCGCGTGCGGCGGAGTCGTCCGGGGCATTTGTGACCCGAGTGTAGCAATCCGCGGCCCGCGCGAAAGCCCGGCTCAGTCGAAGCGGACACGATGGTGCATGGCCTGTTCCCAGGTGCGTCCGTCGATCTGCAGGGGGGCGCTGTCCAGGTGGCCGAACGCGAGCGAGTTCAGTCCATCGCGCGCCCAAGCGGTGAAGCCGTCGCGATGCAAAGCCTCGATGCGTTCGCGGTTGCGGCGTCCGGCCTCGGTCTCACCGCCGTCGCCGGTGAAGCCGTTGTGCGGATGCGACAGCGCCCGGAAGGCACCGTCGCGCGCTTCGGCCTTCAGTCCGTTGGCGATCATGCGCAGGCGCAGGTCGTGGTCTTCGTAGCCCCAGCCCCAGTAATCGTTGCTGAAGCCGTTGAGGGTGCGGAAATCGGCGCAGGAGATCGCGGTGACGCCGCCGATGTACAAGTGCTTCTGCTGCGAGTTCGGCGAGCCGTACCAGCACAGGCGCGCCGGCTGCCGAGGGAATGCGTAGTCGGCCCAGATCGGCAGCAGGTCGACATCATGCAGGCACAGGTAGTCGGCCTCGTTCCCGGCGAGATGGAAGCCGGCATTGATCAGCCGGCCACGATTGAACGGACGCGCGTCGGCTTGCTCGACGACATGGATCTGCAGCGGAATGTGGCGATCGAGCTTGTCGATGCGGAAGTAGTCGTGCAGATGCGGCAGGAGCTGTCGCAGGTGCTGTGCGCGGTCACGATAGGGCACGATGATCGCGAGACGTCGCTGCCAGTCCGCCGCTGGCCGTGACAGGAGATCCGGTGCGACCCATTGTGCGGCCAGCAGCGCATTGATCTCGCCGTGGTCGCGCGGGACCGGATGCCGGTTCGGATTCACGCCAGGACCGCGCGTGCGGCGGCAATCGCCGCGTCGATGTCGGCCGCCGACACGTCGAGATGGGTCACGGCGCGCAAGGTGCGATCGTCGAACGGGCCGATGCGCACGCCATGCACGGAGAGTCGCCGCGAGAATTCGTGCGCGTCGAAGCCGAGTGCATCGATGTCCAGCTGGAAGAACACGATGTTGGTCTCGATCGTCGACGCGTCGAGGATCACGCCGGGCAGGGTGGACAGTCCTCGCGCCAGTCGTGTCGCATTGGCGTGATCGTCGACCAGGCGCTCGACGTGGTGGTCGAGCGCGTACAGGGCGCCGGCGGCGACGATGCCGGCTTGGCGCATGGCGCCGCCCAGCCGCTGCTTGATCACCCAGGCGCGCTGAATGAACTCGCGCGAACCGGCCAGGCAGGCACCGATCGGTGCGCCGAGGCCCTTGCTGAAGTCGATCCAGACCGAGTCGAATCGTTCGGCGTAGTCGCGCGCCGCGATGCCGGTGGCGGCACAGGCATTGAGCAGGCGCGCGCCGTCCATGTGGGTGCGCAGGCCGCGCTCGTGGGCGAGATCGGCGACGTCGTTCAACTGCGCGAGCGGCCACACCGAGCCGCCGCCGAGATTCGCCGTCTGCTCGACGCACAGCAGCGACGGTTGCGGACAATGCCGCCACGGGGCGCGAAAGCTGGCCCGCAACTGTGCCGCGTTGAATTGTCCGCGCTCGCCATGGATCGCATGCATCATCACCCCGGCGTTCGCGGCCGGACCGCCGGCCTCGTACACGGCGATGTGCGCCGTGCGCTCGCACAGGACTTCGTCGCCGGGACGGCACCAGGTCGCGATCGCCATCTGGTTGCACATCGCACCGCTCGGAGCGAAGACGGCGGCCTCCTTGCCGAGCAGGGTGGCGACGCGTTCGCACAAGGCATTGACGGTCGGATCCTCGAAGGCCTGTTCATCACCGACCTCGGCCTGTGCCATCGCATGCCGCATGGCGGCGGTCGGTCGGGTCTTCACATCGCTGGCCAGGTCGATCATGGGTTCGCTCCATTGCAAGGGCCGCATGATACCCGCGTGGTATTCTCCGTCGCCTTGTTTCCACTGGCTCCGCCCATGTCTCTCTCGGAAGAACTCAAGGCCCAAGCGCTCGACTATCACCGTCAGCAGCCGTACGGGAAGATCAAGGTCGCGCCGACCAAGTCGCTGGTCACGCAGAAAGACCTGTCGCTGGCGTATTCGCCCGGCGTGGCGGCGGCTTGCGAGGAAATCGTGCGCGATCCGAACACCGTCGGCGAACTGACCGCGCGCGGCAATCTGGTCGCGGTGATCACCAACGGCACCGCCGTGCTCGGTCTCGGCGACATCGGCCCGCTGGCCGGCAAGCCGGTGATGGAAGGCAAGGGCGTGCTGTTCCAGAAGTTCGCCGGCATCGACGTGTTCGACATCGAGATTGACGAACGCGACCCGGACAAGCTCGTGGACATCATCGCGTCGCTGGAGCCGACCTTCGGCGGCATCAACCTCGAAGACATCAAGGCGCCGGAGTGCTTCATCGTCGAGAAGAAGCTGCGCGAGCGCGTCAAGATCCCGGTCTTCCACGACGCCCAGCACGGCACCGCGATCATCGTCGGTGCGGCGATCCTGAATGCGCTGCATGTGGTCGGCAAGAAGATCGAGGACGTGAAGCTGGCGACCTCGGGCGCCGGCGCCGCCGGCATCGCCTGCCTCGACATGCTGGTCGCGCTCGGCATGAAGCCGGAACACATCCTCGCGGTCGATCGCGACGGCGTGCTCTACCACGGCCGCAGTCACATGGACCCGGACAAGCAGCGCTATGCGCGCGACACCGACAAGCGCACGCTCGCGGAAATCGTCGAAGGCGCCGACATCTTCCTCGGCCTGTCCGCTGCCGGCGTGCTGAAGCCCGAGATGGTGAAGTCGATGGCGGACAGGCCGGTCATCTTCGCGCTCGCCAACCCGATGCCCGAGATCCTGCCCGAGCTGGCGAAGGAAGCGCGCCCGGACTGCATCATCGCGACCGGTCGCTCGGATTATCCGAACCAGGTCAACAACGCGCTTTGTTTCCCGTACATCTTTCGCGGTGCGCTCGATGTCGGCGCGACCACGATCAACGAGGCGATGAAGCTTGCCTGTGTGCGCGCGATCGCCGCGCTGGCACGGCGCGAGGCCAGCGACGTCGCGGCGGCGGCCTATGGCGGGCGCAGCGTGTCGTTCGGTCCCGAATACCTGATTCCGCAACCGTTCGACCCGCGCCTGATCGTCGAGCTGGCGCCTGCGGTCGCGAAGGCGGCGATGGACTCCGGCATCGCCACGCGACCGATCGTCGACTGCGCCGCGTACAAGGAAAAGCTGTCGCAATTCGTGTTCCGCACCGGCATGCTGATGAAGCCGATCTTTGATCGCGCGCGTGCCAGCCTGCAGCGCGTCGTCTACGCCGAAGGCGAAGAGGAGACCGTGCTGCGTGCGGTGCAGACCGTGGTCGACGAGGGTCTGGCCAGGCCGATCCTGATCGGTCGCCCGGCGGTGATCGAGCGCCGCATCGAAAAGCTCGGACTGCGCATCGAGGCGGGCAAGGACTTCGAACTCACCAACATCGACGACGATCCGCGCTTCAACAGTTACTGGCAGCGCTACCACGAGTTGATGGAGCGCCGCGGCGTGAATCCGGATGCGGCCAAGGCGATCGTGCGCTCGCGCGTCACCGTGGTGGCCGCGCTGATGCTCGACCGTGGCGAGGCCGACGCGATGATCTGCGGCATCGTCGGTCGTTACCAGCGCAAGATGCAACACATCCTCAGCGTGATTCCGCGTGATCCCGGCGTGAACTCGCTGGCCGCGATGACCGCCGTCGCGAACGACCGTGGCACGTTCTTCTTCCTCGACACGCACGTGCAGGCCGATCCGACCGCGGAGCAGATCGCCGAGGCGACCTTGCAGGGTGCGTACCGGCTGCGGCTGTTCGGCATTCCACCGAAGATCGCGCTGCTCTCGCACTCCAACTTCGGCTCGCACGACAATCCGAGCGCGGTGAAAATGCGCAAGGTGCGCGAGCTGGTGCTGGCGAAGGCGCCACGACTGGAGATCGAGGGCGAAATGCATGCCGACGCAGCCCTCAACGAGGCCATCCGCGACAAGCTGTTCCCGGGTTCGGCCTTGAAAGGCCGCGCCAACCTGTTCGTCTGCCCGAACCTCGACGCCGCCAACATCGCCTACAACATCACCCGCCAGATGACCGACGGCGTCGCCATCGGCCCGATCCTGATGGGCGTGTCGAAGCCGGTGCACGTGCTGACGCCCGCGAGCACCGTGCGCCGCGTCGTCAACATGACCGCGCTCGCCGCCGTCGAAGCGCAGATTCGCGGCAAGCTCGCGGAGGGTTGATGCCGCAAGCCGTGCACGCGACGGGATTGCCGCGTGCCGGCGCTACTCGTTGGGTCGTAAGCTCGGACTTCCTTGGTCGGAGGTCGGCGATGCACATGCGCAACTGGATCGGAACCTTGCTGATGCTGGCCGCGATGACGGCATGGGCGAAGCGTGATGCGCCGCCCGCCGCTCCGCCGACGCAACCCGGCTTCCTCGATGTTCAGGCGGATGGATCGAACGCACGTATCGTCGTTGGCGTACACGTGCTCGATGCGCCGATGCTGATGGTCACGGCGCTGCCCGGTGCGCTCGGATCGAACGACCTCGGGCTCGATCGCAATCAATCGGGCGAACCGAAGCTGGTCGAGTTCCGGCGCCTCGGCAAGAAGCTGCTGCTGGTGCAGCGGAATACGAAATTCGGTGCCGACAGCGCCGATGCCGACGAATCGATGTCGGCGCGCGATGCGTTCGCCGAAGCGGTGTTGTGGTCCGGCGACATGATCAACCCGGACGATGCGCGCGGCCCGTGGCGGGTCGATCTGTCGACGCTGGTCGCGAGCGACCTGCACGGTGTCGGCGATCGCCTGAAGGGCGCGCAACAGGGCCAATACGTGCTCGATGCAGCACGCAGCGGCGTGTTGGCCGCGGCTGCGAAGGCGTATCCCGACAATGTCGAATTCGAGGCCTTGCTGACCTTCGCCGGCGCCGGCGAGGGCGCGTTCGTGCAGCAGGCGGTGGCCGATCCGAAAGCGATCACGCTGCGCCAGCAACTGAGCTTCATCCGCTTGCCGGACCACGGTTTCCGCAAGCGCGCGTACCACCCGGCCTCGGGCGGTTGGAGCATTGGTGGTTTCGACTTCGCGCAGCCGTTGACGCGTGATCTCGACACGCGCTGGCAGGCCCGCTTCCGCTTGCAGAAGACCGATCCGGCTGCCGCACGCAGCACGGTCGTCAAGCCGATCGTGTTCTATCTCGATCGCGGCACGCCGGAGCCGGTGCGCAGTGCCCTGCTCGATGGCGCCCGCTGGTGGGCCGATGCCTTCGATGCGGCCGGCTTCATCGACGCGTTCAAGGTCGAACTCGCGCCCGCGGGCTTGGACCTGGCCGACGTGCGCTACAACGCCATCACCTGGACGCACCGCGCCACGCGCGGCTGGTCGTACGGCGGCGGCATCATCGATCCGCGCAGCGGCGAAATCATCAAGGGCTACGTCAACCTCGGTTCGCAGCGCGTGCGCCAGGATCTGCTAATCGCCGAAGGCCTGCTCGCCGCGCATGCACGCGAAGCCGATCCGGCGCTGAAGCAGCAGGCGCTGGACATGGCGCTGGCGCGACTGCGGCAGTTGTCCGCGCACGAGGTCGGGCACGCGCTCGGCTTCGCGCACAACTTCGCGGCCAGCCGTACCGGCAACGGTTCGGTGCTCGACTATCCGCATCCGATCATCACACTCGATGAAGTGGGGCGCGTGCAACTGGCGCAGCCGTATGGCGTCGGCGTCGGCGATTGGGACAAGTACGTCGTCGCGCATGCCTATGGCGAATTCGCCGCGAACGACGAGGCTGCGGCGTTGGCGACACTGCGTCGCGACATCGCGGCGCGGGGTTATCGCTATGTCAGCGATGCCGACGCGCGTGCGCCGGGCGACGCCCATCCCGAGGGTCTGCTCTGGGACTTCGGCAGCGATCCGCTGGCGAGCTTCGATCATCTGCTCAAGGTGCGCGCCAGCGCGCTCGCGCATTTCGTCGAAGGTGCATTGCCGCCGGATCGCCAGCTCGGCGAACTCGAACGCCGGCTGGTGCCGATCCATCTGCTGCATCGTTACCAGAGCGAAGCGGTGGCTCGCCTGCTCGGCGGTGCCGAATACGACTATGGCTTCGGTGGCGATACGCCGGCGGGCACACGTGCGGTCGCTGCATCGCGGCAGCGCGAGGCGCTGGCGGCGCTGGGGCGCGCGTTGACGGTCGATACGCTGGCCTTGCCGGCGTCCGTGGTCTCCGCATTGACGCCGCCCTCGACCGAATACGCACGCGGCCCCGAATACTTCGCGACGCAGACCGGTCCGCTCTTCGACGAGGCCGCTGCGACTGCCGCGGCCACCACCATCGTCGTGCAATACGCGTTCGCGCCGCAGCGCTTGAACCGCCTGGCTTGGCAACACGCGCGCGACAGCGCGAACCCGGCGCCGCGCGATCTGTTCGATACGCTGGTCGCGGCGCCGTGGCGTGAATCCGGCACGACGCGCGCGCTGGTGCGCCGCACCCGCAACTGGGTGCTGCTCGACGCCGCGTTGAACCTGCTCGCTGGCGGCCAGCTGCATGCGACGGTCGATGCCGACTGGCGTGCGCGCCTGCGCGCGTTCGCCGGCGAACTCGCCGCGCAGCCGGCCGCGAACGCCGATGCACGCGAGGCGGCGCGGCTGATCCAGCGCTATCTCGATGCGCCGGAGAGCGTGAAACTTCGTCCGCTGCCGGTCGTTCCGCCGGGTGCGCCGATTTGAGCCCAACCTTCCCTTGAAACTTCCGGCGCGGGCACGCAGTCTATGCCGCATGTCCCGCATCGCCACCCTCGTTAGAAGCCTGCTGATCGTGCTGCTGCTGGCGCACTCGTTCGCCGTGGGTGCGATGGAAGCGCGCGCGGCGTTGATGGCCGATGCGGTAGCGGCGACGACGAAATCCGTGGACGAGGACTTGCCGCCCTGTCATCGCGCGGCGGCCGCGGGCGAGCCGTCGCCGGTGTCGGACTGCTGCAGCCACGGCGCTTGCCGTTGTCTGGGCTTGATGCTGGCGTTGCCGCAGATCGACATGCCGTCGCCGCGTTCCGAAGCACCGCCTGAAGTCGTGGCTGCAACCGTGTTGTCGCGTCTGCCGCTGGTCCGCCTCGAGCGTCCGCTGCGACCGCCGAGCGCCTGAGCGTCGATCCAATTGCTGCGCCCGTTCGGGCGATGCTGTCGCGCCGTTGCGCGATCGACTGTCATGGACATGCCGATGAAACGTTTCTTCCTGCACGCGCCGCTGCTGGCCGGTGTCGTGTTCCTGCAAGCTTGCGCCAGCCTGCCGCGGGATCGTGGCACCGCCGAGGTCGACGACATCGTCGCCCGCACCGTAGGAGCGCCCCACGGGTCGCGATTCTTGTCTTCGACCGTACCCGATCATTCGGAGCCAGAGCATCGCGGGGCAGAGCCCGCTCCCACAAGCGCGATGACGGACGCGGATCTGGTCGCGTATGCCCTGAACCACCATCCCGAGTTCGTCCGTCTGCGTGCGGAATTGGGTCTGGCTGCGGTCGAGTGCTTTGATGCCGGCCGCCTCGCCAATCCCGGCATCAGCTACAGCGACTTGGATGTCGAAGAGGCCGGTGCATTGAACGTGTTGACTTGGTCGGTGCATGTGCCGCTGGCGGAGTGGCTGTTGATGCCTGCGCGTGCGCGCATCGGCGAGGAACACTGGCAGGCGGCGGTGCATCGCGTCGCGGCCGCGGTCGGCGACCGCGTGCTCGACGTGCGCGCCGCGCGCATCCGTGTCGCCGAGGCCGAACGCGCCTTGAAGATCGCCGAGGCCGAGGCCGATGTCGCCGACGCCGCGCGCGCGCTGGCGCGGCGCATGTACGAGGCTGGCACGATCGCCTTCAAACAACTCGCGGCGGAACGCGCTGCGGCCGCCGATGCCGCGCTCGATGTCGTCGAGGCACGCGAACGCCGTGATGCCGCACGCCTGGCCTTGGCTGCAGCAACGGGCTGGGCCGACGTGGCGAGCTTGCCCGCCGTCGAT
>DATMVT010000250.1:0-6876 GCA_035562895.1 Patescibacteria group bacterium
GATCGGCGCCGATCGCAGCGGAGCGCAGCCTGATCTGCTCCCGATATTCCGGAAGTGCCGCGGCGTATGCGCCGCCGTTGGCCATCGCCAGCAGGGCATGGGCTTTGTGTTGCAGGGTGTCAGGATGCTGCGCCCCGAGGACCTGTTCGGCGAGCGTCGCAGCTTCGCGATAGTGACGCTCGGCCAGAGCATAGTCCCCCTTTCGAAAGGCCAAGGTGGCCATCATCGACAGCAGGCGGACGACCACCGGATGATTGCGGCCCAAGCGCAACTGCTCGTTGGTATAGGCTTCGTTGATCAGTTCCTCGGCCTCACTCCATTTGCCCTGCTCTCCCAGGATGTCGGCCAGAGCCGCCTTGGCGCCGCTCGCTGCCGAATCGACCGCCGCATGTGCAACTTCATCGGCGAGGTTGGCGCGTGCCATGGATTCGGCACGACGCATGTCACCGGCGGTGAGAGCAGCCACGGCCGCGACGCGGCGCGCTTCGGTGACGACATCCGCGGGCACATCCGAATTCGGCAGCATCGGCAACAGACGCGAAAACATCGCATCCGCCACATCTCCCTCTCCGACCTCGGTCATCGTGATCGCCAACTGCAATTCGGCGTGCAATCGAAGTCGTGCGTTCTCTCCGTCATCCGACTTCAAGAGCCGAACGGCCGTTTCGAGTTGCTGCCTTGACGCCTCCGTCAATCCAAGCCGCCGAAACGTCCGCCCCAGCATCGTCGCGATCTCGCCGCGCAACGCGGGATTGTCGGCGAGGCTCTTCTCGAGGTTGGTCGCGGCGGTCTGCAATGCGTCGACGACGCGCACGTTGCGGGTCTCCGGCGAGCCGCCCTGGAGCTTCCACGGATCCGGCGCGGCGATCATTTCCTCGAGGAAGCTGCGCGTGGCGATGGCGCGGGCACTTTCCGATTCCGCGCGGTCGCGCTGCTGCTGCGCATCCTTCAGTGCCGCTTCGGCGCGCGCGCGCTGCTGCTGCGCTTCGAGGGTCATGTAGGTCGTGCCGATGATGCCGAGGATCAGCGACAGCACCACGGCCGCGGCCGCGCTCACCGCGAGCTTGTTGCGGGCGATGAACTTGCGTGCGCGATAGAGCTTGCTCGGCGGCCCGGCCAGCACCACTTCGCCCTGCAGGTAGCGACGGACATCGGCCGCGAACTCAGAGACCGAGGCGTAGCGCTGGTCGCGCTCGCGCTCCAGTGCCTTCAGGGTGATCCAGTCGAGGTCGCCCTTGAGCGTGCGCGACAGGGCCGGCGCATCGCTGGCCATCGCGCGCTTCCAGTCGGCCTGGTTGACCTTGGCATCCTTGGCGATCTCCAGGACCTTGCGGCTCGGCGGCCGGATCGTCGCCTCGCGCAGCACGCGCGCGAGATCGACATCGATCGCCTTGGCGATGGTGTCCGCGGAAATCGGCAGGTCGTGCGTGATCATCCGATACAACACGACGCCGAGCGAGTAGACATCGGTGCGCGTGTCGATCGCGGCGAGATCGCCGGCCGCCTGTTCCGGGCTCATGTAGGCCGGTGTCCCGATCGGCACGCCGACGCGCGTCGAACCGGTATCGCCACGGCCGTGGGCGTCCATCGACTTGGCGATGCCGAAGTCGATGACCTTGACCAGCAACTGGCCATGGTAGTCCGCGACCATCAGGTTCGACGGCTTGATGTCGCGATGGATCACGCCCTTCTGGTGCGCGTGCTGCACGCCTTCGCAAATCTGCAGGAACAGTTCCAGACGATGCGCGATGTCCATGCCGCGGCGATCGCAGAACTCGTTGACCGGCACGCCCGGCACGTATTCCATCGCGAAGTAGAGGCGCCCTTCCGGCGTCGCGCCGACATCGAGCACCTGGGCGATGTTCGGGTGGTTCATGCGCGCCAGCAGCTCGCGCTCGGACTGGAAGCGCGCAAGCACGTCCTCGCTGTCCATGCCGGCCTTGATCACTTTCAGCGCGACCTGGCGGCGCACCGGGACGACCTGCTCGGCCAGATAGACGGCGCCCATGCCGCCCGCGCCCAGCTCGGCCTGGATTTTGTACGGACCGATCCACTTGCCGATCAGGCTCAGGTGCGACTCGGTCGCGTCATCACGGAAATCGACCTTCATCGCCGATGCGGATTTCACGTCGGCGCCATGTGCAACCACCAACGTGCCGTCGGGCACAGGCGTGCCGCTGCCCGTCGTCGGCGTCTGCTGGATCTGCGTCGGCAAATCGGAGTTGCTCGGTCGTTCGCCGCTCATGCGCTGCCTTGGCTGTCACCAAGATCATCGCGGTTCGGCGGTCGAGCGGCAACCGCCATCGCCGACGTTTTCCCGGTCGCCGGCATCGCTTAGCATGGACGCTTGCGCTCCCCAGGATCCCGCCATGCCCCAGATCGCCCTCGTCACTGCCAAGGAAGCCGAGTCGCTGGATGACGACCTGCCGCCACTGATCACGGCCTTCGGTGGTGATGCGATCGCCGCATGCTGGGACGACGCCGGCATCGACTGGGCGCGTTTCGACCTCGTGCTGCTGCGATCGGCCTGGGACTACGTGCCGCGCCTGACCGAGTTCCTGGCCTGGTGCGAGCAGGTGGCAGCGCGGACGCTGTTGCTGAATCCGCCAGCGCTGGTGCGCTGGAATACCGACAAGCATTACCTCGCCGATCTGGCCGTGCGGGGACTGGCGACCGTGCCCAGCCACTTCCTCGAACCGGCGAAGAGCGCCGCGGACGACGTGCACGCCGTCGTGGCCGCACTGGGCAGCGATGAGTTCGTGGTGAAGCCCGCGGTTGGCGCCGGGTCGAAGGATGCGCAACGCTACCGGCGTCGGCAGATCAATACGGCGATGCGTCATGCCGATGTGCTGCTACGGGAAGGACGCAGCGTGCTGGTGCAGCCCTACCTCGACCAGGTCGATTCGGCCGGCGAAACCGCGCTGATGTTTTTCGACGGCGCGTTCAGCCACGCGATCCGCAAGGGGCCACTGCTGCGTCTCGACGAAGGTCCGACCGAGAAGCTCTTTGCGCCCGAAGACATCACTGCGCGCACGCCGAGTGCGGATGAAATCGCGTTGGCACGCCGCGTCGTCGCCGCGATTCCGGGTGGTGCGCCGCTGTACGCGCGGGTCGACCTGCTGCGGGCGGCCGACGGCTCCCCGTGCGTGCTGGAACTGGAGTTGACCGAACCGTCACTGTTCTTCGCCCATGGCCCCGGCTCGGCGGAGCGCTATGTCGCCGCCGCGCGCAAGCGCCTGCCGCGCTGACTCCGGCAAGCCCGAGCGCATTCGCGTAAGATGGCGCCCATCCCGCTTCATCGCCGCGTCATCGCAGGATCGATCCACTGCGATTCCGCTCCCCTCGTACGTCATTCATCGTGGCCTGCGCCATGATGGCGCCTCCACGGGAGCCCCCATGTCGAACCCCAACGAAATCTTCGATGCCAACGGCGATCCGACCGACCCGTATGCCGAGGGCATCGACCCGAGCGTTTCCTGCAGCAGTTGCGAAGCCGTGTGCTGTCGCCTGACCGTGGTCCTGATGCCGGACGACCGCGTTCCGCCGCACCTGGTCGAGCGCACGCCGCAGGGTTATGAGCAGATGGCGCGCGGCGAAGACGGCTGGTGCGTGGCGATCGACGAGAAGCACATGAACTGCGGCATCTACGAGCAGCGCCCGAGTGCCTGCCGCCGCTTCGCGATGGGCGGCCCTTACTGCCGTGCCGAGCGCGAGGACTACTACGAGCACGGCACCAAGGACATCCCGTTCACGTTGCGCTGCTGACCGCGCCACCGCTCGTCCGGGCGCGCAGCCGCGCGGTCCGTCACTGCCTGCCACCCAGGACACATCGCCATGGCCCACGTTTTCGCACCCGGACTGGTGCTGTACATGTATCCCGACGAACTGCTCAAGCACGGGGCCGAATGCACCGCGACCCCCGACGATGCCGTCTCGGCCCAGCATTTCTTCGTCTGTCTCGAAGTCGATGCGCGCGCCGGACTGTGGACGCCGCTGTTCCAGGGTTCCGGCCGCGACCTGAAGATGATTTCGGAAGCGGCCAAGTCCGGCCACTCACGCTGGACCCGCGGCCCGTCGTTCTACGACGTCAACCAGCTCTGGCGCATTCCGCACAAGGCCGCGCAGCGTGCCGCCGCGTCCGCGAAGGATTCGTCGCTGCCGAAGTCGCCCAACACCGTTGCCGTCTCGGCATTGCCGAATCGCGCCGACTTTCCAGCCGACGACGCGTTCCTCGGCGGCTGATGCGGCGGGTCAATCGCGCTCTTCGGCTTCCTTGCGGCCCTGCTCGCGGATGATCGCTTCCTGGCGCGCGTCCTCGATCGACATCATCACCGACTTGACGTTGGCGCGACGCTGATCGAACACGAACTTGCCGGTGAGCGCGGTGTCGGGTTTCAGCTCGCCTTTCTCGTACAACGCCCACATTTCTTCGCCGTAATGGGTGCGGGCGAGTTCGGGGGCGAAACGCGCGAGGCAGTCGCGCAGGTTGTGGACATCGCGCAGCAGCATCCGCCGCGCATTGTTGTTGCCGCTGGCGCTCACGACCTGCGGAAAGTCGATGATCACCGGACCTTCCTCGGCGACCAGCACGTTGTATTCGGACAGGTCGCCGTGGATCCAGCCGAGGCAGAGCATGCGCACCACGTCCTGGATCAGGTCATGGTGGAACAGGCGCGCGATTTCCGGCGGCAAGTCGACTTCGCCCAGTCGCGGCGCACTGTGCCCCGACTCGTCGACGACCAGATCCATCAACAGCACGCCGTTGAAGTAGCCGTGCGGCTTCGGCACATGGACCCCGGCTGCGGCGAACTGGTAGAGCACGTTGACTTCGGTGTTCTTCCACGCGTCCTCGGCTTCGCGCCGCCCGAACTTGCTGGCCTTGCCGATCGCCCGCGCCTGGCGCGATCCGCGCACCGCGCGGCCTTCCTGGTACTGCACGCGTGCCTGGAAACTGCGTGTCGCAAGGTCCTTGTAGACCTTGGCGCAGCGGATGGCATCCCCGGTTCGCACCACGTAGACCGAGGCTTCCTTGCCGCTTTTCAGCGGACGCAGGACTTCATCGATGACGCCGTCGTCGAGCAACGGCTGCAAGCCTTTGGGGGTTTTCACGATGTCCCCGGGTTGGCCGGCGTTGGAAAGGGCGCATTATCGCCGATGCCCGGGGGCGTTAGCACGGGACCCTTTGAATAGGCCTTCACTTCGCTTCCGGCTAAACTGCGCGCCCTTTGCCGGCGCCGACCGGCGGATTTCGAGGACTCCCGAATGAAGATCCTGGTCGCCTACAAGCGCGTCGTCGATTACAACGTGCGCATCCAAGTGAAGCCGGACGGTTCCGGCGTCGTCACCGACGGCGTCAAGCTGTCGCCGAATCCGTTCGACGACATCGCGCTCGAGGAAGCGCTGCGACTGCGCGAGAAAGGCGTGGCCAGCGAAGTGATCGTCGCCACGATCGCGCCGGCCGATGCCCAGGCGCACCTGCGCAATGGCCTGGCGATGGGCGCCAACCGCGCCATCCATGTCACCGCCGATGGTCCGATCCAGCCGCTGACCGCGGCGCGCGCGCTGCTGAAGCTGGTCGAAAAGGAACAGCCCGGCCTGGTCATCCTCGGCAAACAGGCGATCGACGACGATTGCAGCCAGACCGGCCAGATGCTCGCGGCGTTGTGGGGCAAGGCCCAGGCGACTTCGGCCTCGAAGGTCGAGGTGAACGGCAACGTCGCTCGCGTGACGCGTGAAGTCGATGCCGGTCTGGAAGTGCTCGACGTCGACCTGCCCGCCGTGATCACCACCGACCTGCGCCTGAACGAGCCGCGTTTCATCAAACTGCCGGACATCATGAAGGCCAAGTCGAAGCCGCTGGAGACGATCACGCTCGACTCGCTCGGTGTCGAATCCGGCGACCATCTGAAGACCACGCAGTTCGCCCCGCCGGCCAAGCGCAGCAAGGGCGTGATGGTCAAGGATGCGGCCGAACTGGTCGCTGCACTGAAGTCCAAGGGACTGCTGTAAGGAGCCCGCCATGACCCAGATTCTCATCATTGCCGAACACGCCGACGGCCAGCTCAATCCGAGCACGGCCAAGACCCTGACCGCCGCGAAGCAGATGGGCGGCGCAAGCATCGACATCGTGGTTTTGGCCGCTGATCCGTCGCCGGTGGCGACGCAGGCGGCCGCACTCGATGGCGTCAGCCGCGTGCTCACGGTCACCAACGCCGAAAACGCGAACGCGCTCGCCGCCGTGCTCGCACCCCAGGTCGTGGCGCTGGCCGCGAATTACACGCACGTGCTTGGGCCGAGCACGACCTTCGGCAAGGATCTGCTGCCGCGCGTCGCGGCGCTGCTCGGTGAGGCCCAAGTCAGCGACATCATGAAAGTGGTTGGCAGTCACAGCTTCCTGCGCCCGATCTATGCCGGCAACGCCATCATCACCGTGGAAGCGCCGAAGGATCGCAAGCTGATCGCAACCGTGCGCAATGCCTCGTTCGCGGCCACCGGCAACGGCAGCGCGACCGCACCGATCGAAGCCGCCGCGGTCTCGGCGGAACTGCCGACGCACACGCGCTTCGTCGAACTGCAGGCCGGCGCCAAGGATCGCCCGGATCTGCAGACGGCCAGCCGCGTCGTCTCCGGCGGTCGCGCGCTGGGTTCGGCCGAAGCCTTCAGCGTGATCTATTCGCTCGCCGACAAGCTCGGCGCCGGCGTCGGTGCTTCACGTGCGGCGGTCGATGCCGGTTACGTTCCGAGCGACATGCAGGTCGGTCAGACCGGCAAGATCATCGCGCCCGAGCTCTACGTCGCAATCGGCATTTCCGGCGCGATCCAGCATCTCACCGGGATCAAGGACGCCGGCACCATCGTCGCGATCAACAAGGATGG
>DATMVT010000251.1:0-2075 GCA_035562895.1 Patescibacteria group bacterium
ACAGTGCCGTGTAAAGCGTCGTGGTCTTGCCGGAACCGGTCGGACCGGTGACCAGCATGATGCCGTGCGGCAGGTTCAGCACCTCGAGGAAGCGCGGCAGGAACTGGTCGGTGAAGCCGAGCTTGTGGAAGTCGAGCACCACCGATTCGCGATCGAGGATACGCATGACCACCGACTCGCCGTAGCTGGTCGGCATGGTGCTGACGCGCAGATCGAGTTCCTTGCCCTGCACGCGCAGCATGATGCGGCCGTCCTGCGGCAGGCGGCGCTCGGCGATGTTGAGCTTGGCCATGATCTTGACGCGCGAGATCACCGCGGCCGTCGAGTTCGCCGGCGGCGACTCGACTTCCTCGAGCACGCCGTCGATGCGGTAGCGCACCTTCAACCGATTCTCGAACGGTTCGATGTGGATATCGGATGCGCGTGCCTCGACGGCGCGCTGGATCACCAGATTCACCAGGCGGATGACCGGCGCTTCGGAAGCGAGATCGCGCAGGTGCTCGACGTCGTCTTCCGAGCGCGTCGCGTCGTCCGACAGGTTCTCGACGATGGCGCCCATCGCCGAACGTCCCGAACCGTAATAGCGCTCGATCAAGTCGTCGATCTCGGAGCGCAGACCGACGCGCACATGCACGTCCTTGCCGGTGGCCAGCCGCATCGCTTCGGCCGGATACGCATCCTGCGGTTCGGCGACCAGCAGACTGACGTGGGTCTCGTCTTCGCCGATCGGCACGACGTGGTACTGCTTCAGGAAGCGCGTCGACACCTGCACGTTCGGCGGCGGTGCATCCGGGCATTCCTTAGCCGACAGCAGCGTCAGGTGCATGACCTCGGCGAGCGCTTCGGCGGCGTCGCGTTCGGACACCAGCCCGAGCCGGGTCATCAGCGAGATGAAGTCGCCGTCCGGATTCTCCTCGTGCAGGCGGCGGGCGCGACCGAGATCGGCTTCCTTGAGCCGGCCACGCGCGATCATCTGGGCGCTGATGCGTTCGTCGAAACTCGGTTCGACGGCGACAGGCGCTTCGGCGATCGGGGAGTCGGTATCGTTGTCGGTCATGGCGAACTCGGGGGCGTTGACTGCGTTGGACCATCCTGGCCGGGCGGTGGTTCCGGAACGGCCAGCGCACTGCCCTGCAGCGCACGCAGGAACGTACCATTCAACGCGATCCAGAGCGCGACCGGCGCCAGCACCGGCACGATCAAGGTGCCGAATTGCGACCACACCGCGATCAGCTCCAGGTTCATCCAGTGCTTCGAAAGGATGGCACCGACATCGTTGTTCGCCGCGATCGCCACTTGCTGGGCCACGGCCGGCGCCACGCCGGCATCGACCAGGCCGGTCGACGCGGCCGCAGCCATCTCGAAGCCCGCGACCTTCAGGGCATTGCCGATCAGCGCGAACACCTGGGTGATCGGCAGGATCACCAGGCCAAGCAGGATCTTCGGCCAGTAACGGTCGCTCCACAGTGCGGTCGCGGCGGTCAGTCCGACATAGATCGGCAGGCCGTAGCAGAACTTGAGCGCATCGAAGCTGATGTCGACGATGAACTGCGAGTCCGGCAGGCCGCCGATGGCATGCGTGGCCGCGTACAGCGACAGCTTCACCTGCTGGTAGGACTGCGACACCGACTGGAACAATTCCGGCATCCACGCCGTCAAGACCCAGTGCGTCGCACGGATCACCGGAAACACGATCATGGTGCGCAGCGCGAACCAGATCGCGAACGAGAATGCCAGCCACATCACCGCGACCAGAAAGAACGTGCCAAGCCGGACGGTGCGCGCCGCCTCTTCGACCGCCGCCTGCTCCGCCGCCTTCAATGATTCCGAGTTCCGGTCACTCATCGCCTCAACCCATCCATGCGCGCGCGTTGCGGAACATGCGCAGCCACGGGCTGGCCTCGCCGAACGTGCGCGGCGCCCAACTCATCTGCACCGACCGGTGCACGCGTTCCGGATGCGGCATCAGGATCGTGACACGGCCATCGGGAATCGTGAATGCGGTGGCGCCGCCGGGCGATCCGTTCGGGTTGGCCGGATAGCGTTCGGCGGCGCGACCCTCGGCGTCGACGAAG
>DATMVT010000252.1:0-9615 GCA_035562895.1 Patescibacteria group bacterium
CAACAGCGGCGACGAGGCGATCGACATCGATCGCATCGAACTGAGCGTGTTCGACGCCGAGGGCGCACTGGTCCTGCGCCGCTTCGTCGATGGCAACGGCGTTCGTCCGAGCATTGGCATCCTCGGCGAACGCCGGATCGCCCCCGGGCAGCGCCTGAGCGTGTTCAATCCCTTCGACACGCTGGCAGCGGAGGTGCCGGTCACGACCTTGCGCTACGACTTCGAACTGTCGAATGCCGATGGCAGCCGCAGCCTGAGGGCATCGATCGACGCCCGCGCGCGCGACCATCGCAGCCCGAATGACTACCGCACGCCACTGTCCGGTCGCTTCATCAACTATGACGGTCACGACGCGCTCGGGCACCATCGCCGCTTCGACGTCGAGTTCGCGCCGATCAAGGCGATGGGGTTCAAGACCAATGCGATGCGCTACAGCTACGATTTCGTGCCGGTCAATGCTGACGGCGCGATGTTCGAGGGCGATTTCGCGCGGAACGAGGACTGGTTCGGCTTTGACCAGCCGATTCTTGCCATCGCTGACGGCAAGGTCGTGGCCGTGGCGCATTCGAACGCCGACAACCGCCAGTTTGACCAGGGCAAGCTTGCCGAGGACAAGATGGTGCTGTTCGGCAACTACGTGGTCATCGACCATGGCGGCGGCGAATTCGGCGTCTATGCCCACGCTCGCCAGGGCAGCGTGACGGCCAAGGTCGGCGAGCGCGTGCGTCGCGGCCAAGCCATCGCGCGAATCGGCGCTTCCGGCAGCGCGTTCTTTCCCCACCTGCACTTCCAGTTGCAGAATGGCCCCGACCTTGATGCCGAAGGACTTCCATCGTATTTCAGCGGGTTCGCGCGCATGCTCGGCCAGCGCAGCATCAAACGCAGTCGCGCGAGCATCGACACCGGTGAAATCGTGCAGGCGGAATGATCGCGGCAGCACCGGCCGCAGGTAAACTGCGGCCATGACGACACGAAGCAAATCGCGCGAATTCGCGCTCGACAGCGAGCAACCCGAAAGGCTGAGCAACCTGGCCGGTCCGGTCGATGTGCATTTGCGACAGATCGAAGCGCGACTCGGCATCGAGATCGCGAACCGCGGCGCCGTGTTCCGGCTGACCGGCGGCAGCGCCGCGACCAAACGCGGCGAGGCCGTGATCCGGGCATTGTTCGATGCCACCGCCGATGCTGCCATCGGCGAGCACGACGTGCACCTCGCGCTGAGCGAAGCCGGGGCCGATCGCATCGTCGAACGCGATGCCCCCGGGGCGCAGGACGTCTCGATCAAGGTCAAGCGCGGCAACATCCGCGGCCGCGGCGCCAACCAACAGCGTTACCTGCATGCGATCGCTCGCCATGACATCAGCTTCGGCATCGGTCCGGCCGGGACCGGCAAGACCTACCTTGCCGTCGCCAGTGCCGTCGATGCCCTGGAGAACAATCGCGTGCAGCGGGTGATCCTGGCGCGGCCTGCCGTCGAGGCCGGAGAAAAGCTCGGCTTCCTGCCCGGCGACCTGTCGCAGAAGGTCGATCCGTATCTGCGCCCGCTGTACGACGCGCTTTACGAAATGCTCGGCTTCGACCGTGTCGCCAAGCTCATCGAGCGCAATGTCATCGAGATCGCGCCGCTCGCCTACATGCGCGGACGCACGCTGAACGATGCCTTCGTGATCCTAGACGAGGCGCAGAACACCACGGTCGAGCAGATGAAGATGTTCCTGACCCGCATCGGCTTCGGCTCGGTCGCGGTGATCACCGGCGACATCACCCAGGTCGATCTGCCCAAGCACGTGACCTCGGGCCTGCGCCATGCCATGGACGTGCTGCGCAAGGTCGAAGGCATCAGCTTCACCCTCTTCGAAGCCCGTGACGTGGTGCGTCATCCGATCGTGCAACGCATCGTCATGGCCTACGAAAAGGCCGAAGCAGCAGCGAGGAAGGACAAGGCGTGAGCATGCCGCTGATCCTGCACATCCGCAGCGATGTCGGCTGGAAAGGACTGCCGGCGCCGCGTTCGTTCCGCGCCTGGATCGAACTCGCGCTGAAAGGCGCGAAGCGCCGGCGCGCGACCGAGATCAACGTGCTGATCACCGACGCCGACATCGGGCGCGCGCTCAATCGCGACTTCCGCGGCAAGGACTACGCGACCAACGTGTTGTCCTTTCCGACCGAACTGCCACCGCAAGTGAAGTCGCCGTTGATCGGCGACCTCGCGATCTGCGCGCCGGTAGTCGCACGCGAAGCCGAAGAGCAGGGCAAGCGACTGCGCGACCATTACGCACACATGGTCGTGCACGGCACCCTGCATCTGCTCGGTTACGACCATATCGACGAACACGAAGCCGAGCGGATGGAAGCACTTGAGACGAAGTTGCTGGCCGAACTCGGCGTCGCCGATCCCTACGCTCCCATCGACTGAGCCCGCATCGCATGCCCCATTCCTATCCGCACGCCGACCTCGACCTCGCCCGCAAGCTCGAACGCACCGAAGGCCTGGCCTGTGCCGCCATCGTGCAATCTCGGGCGCGGCTGAATCCGACCTCGAAATCGGGCTGGCATGACTTCGGCGGCACGTGCGCGATGTTCGACGGCGACGGATCACCGATGACGCAGGCGTTCGGCCACGGGCTGTTCGACGATCCACAAGGTCATGAGCTCGATGCGATCCAGGCCTTCTTCCACGGCCATTCGACCAAGGCCGTGCTGGAGATGTCGCCACTCGCCGGGCTGGATGCCATCGGCGCGCTGCAGGAACGCCGCTATCGAATCGTCGAGATGAGTTCGGTGCTGTGCCGACCGTCCGCAGGCGGCGTCTCGCGTGCACCGACGATGGCGTCGAACCTGACGGTACGCGCGATCGACGTGCATGACACCGAAACCTGGGCGCGCGTGGCTGCATCAGGTTGGGGCAGCGAATCGGACGAAGTCGCCCGCTTCATCCACGATCTCAGCCTCGCCATCGTGCCCGCCGAACGCATGATCAGCTTCCTCGCCGAACTCGACGGCGAACCGGTCGCCAGCGCGTCACTGTTCCTCGGCGACGGCGTCGCCCTGCTCGCGGGCGCCAGCACCGTCCCGATGGCGCGCAACCAAGGCGCGCAGACCGCCCTGCTCGCCGCCCGTCTCGACTACGCCGCGCGCCACCACTGCCCGCTCAGCATGATGGCCACTGAACCCGGCAGCCCCTCGCAACGCAACGGCGAACGCCAAGGCTTCCGCATCGCCTACACGCGCATGAAATGGCGGGAAGGCTGACCCGAAGGTAGGCTCGCGACATGAAAATCGCCGACGTGCTGCGCCTGCTCCATGAAGACGGATGGGTTCTCGTGGTGACACGCGGCAGCCATCGACAGTTCAAGCATCCCAATAAGCCTGGCCGTGTTACGGTTTCAGGCAAGCCGAGTGACGACTTGGCGCCCGGAACCCTGATCAGCATCTACAAGCAAGCGAGCCTCAAGAGGTGATGCCATGCGTTACGCCATCGTGATCGAAGTGGCTGGAGACAACTTTTCCGCCTATGTTCCGGACCTGCCGGGCTGCGTCGCAACCGGTGAAACCGTGGCCGATGTCGAACGCGAAATCAGCGAGGCCATCGTCTTCCATCTGGAAGGCTTGCGTGAGGATGGCCTGCCGATCCCGCCGCCGGCCAGCGTCGTCGAGTACGTGAACATCGCTGCCTGAAAGAGCAAACCCGGAATGAGACTCTGGTTGCCGATTGCGTCGATCGGATTCGATACCGCCGAGAAGAAGCGCAGCTTGTCGTTGCTCGTACAGACGCTGCTTGGTGCATCGGTTGCCGTTGCAGTGACGGCATTGATCGGCGCGACCGCCGAACAGCTCGCGATCGCATCGTTGGTCGGAACGCTACTCGGGTGGACAGCTGATTTGTGGGTCAAGCACATCGGGTAAAACAAGTCGGGCCATCACCGCGCGTCGATGGTGGTGTCACGCTTCTCGCGTTCGGGCATTTCGCGATCGCCGTGCTCGATGAACCAGACGTATTCGGCGATGTTGGTGGCATGGTCGCCGATGCGTTCGATGTTCTTGGCGGCGAACAGCAAGTGCGTGCAACCACTGATGTTGCGCGGATCTTCCATCATGTAGGTAAGCAGCGAGCGGAACAGCTGCGTGTACTCGGCATCGAGTTCGGCGTCGCGGGCGCGCACCTTCATTGCGCGTTCGGCATTGCGTTCGCGGTAGGCAACCAGGGTTTCCGCGACCAGTTCCTGGGCCAGTTGCGCCAGCGAAGCGAGCGCGCGCGTGGCGGCGATCTGCGGCGCGTCGCGCAAGGCCAGCGTGCGCTTCGCGACGTTCTTGGCGTAGTCGCCGATGCGTTCGATGTCGGCGCTGATGCGCAACGCCGCCATCACCTCGCGCAGGTCGCGCGCCATCGGTTGGCGCAACGCCAACAGGCGGATCACGTCATGGCTGACTTCGTGTTCGAGCGCGTCGATCTCCGCATCGGCCGCCATCACCGCGCGGGCGGCTTCGGCGTCACGCGCATCGAGCGCCTTCGCACCCGCGCGCAACTGCGCACAGGCGAGATCGCCCATGCGCGCGATTTCCTCGGTCAGGCGCGCCAGTTCGCTGTCGTAACTCTTGACGATGTGTTCGTTCGGCATGGCGGGCTCCTCAGCCGGGAAATCAGCCGAATCGGCCGGTGATGTAGTCCTCGGTGCGCTGCACCTCGGGCTGGGTGAAGATCTGTGCGGTGGCGCCGTGTTCGACCAGTTCGCCGAGGTACATGAAGGCGGTGTAGTCGGAACAGCGCGCCGCCTGCTGCATGTTGTGGGTGACGATGACGATGGTGAAGTCGTTGCGCAATTCGGCGATCAACTGCTCGATGCGCCCGGTCGCGATCGGGTCCAGCGCCGAGGTCGGCTCGTCGAGCAGCAGCACGTCCGGCTTCAGCGCGATCGCGCGCGCGATGCACAGTCGTTGCTGCTGTCCGCCCGACAGGCCGTTCGCGCTCTGCTTCAGCTTGTCCTTGACCTCGTCCCACAGCGCCGCCTGGCGCAGTGCCTGCTCGACGCGATCCGCCATGTCGGACTTGCCGAGGCGTTCATAATGCTTGATGCCGTAGGCGATGTTGTCGTGGATCGACATCGGAAACGGCACCGGCTTCTGGAACACCATGCCGACCTTGGCGCGCAGGCGATTCACCGAATAGCGCGCATCGAGGATGTCCTCGCCGTCGAGCAGCACTTCGCCGGACGCCCTCATGCCGGGGTAGATCGCGTAGATGCGGTTGAACACGCGCAGCAAGGTGCTCTTGCCGCAGCCGCTCGGACCGATCATCGCGGTGACGCGCTTTTCCGGAATGTCGAGACTGACCTCCTTGATGGCATGGAACTCGCCATAGTGGAAATTCAGGCGCCGCACGGCCATCTTGGTCGCGGCCGGAGCGGCGTCGCGCGCGGCGACGGCAGTGCGGAGATCAGTCATTGGGAACTCGCTTGCGCAGCAGCACGAGGCGCGCGATCAGGGACAGGACGAGCACGAAGAGGGTGATGATGAAGGCGCCGGCCCAGGCCAGCGCGTGCCAATCCTCGAACGGACTCATGGCGTACTGGAAAATCACCACCGGCGCACTCGCGATCGGTTCGGACAGGTCGGCGCTCCAGTACTGGTTGTTCAGCGCCGTGAACAGCAGCGGTGCGGTCTCGCCGCTGATGCGTGCCAGTGCCAGCAGCACGCCGGTGGTGATGCCCGGTGCCGCCGCACGGTAGAGGATCTGCAGGGTCACCTTCCACTGCGGGATGCCGAGCGACAGCGCCGCTTCGCGCATCTGCGTCGGCACCAGCTTGAGCATGTCGTCGGTGGTGCGTACCACCACGGGCAGCACGATGAAGGCGAGTGCGATCACGCCGGCGACGCCTGAAAAGCCGCCCATCGGCCGCACCACCAGCGTATAGACGAACAGTCCCAGCACGATCGACGGTGCCGACAGCAGGATGTCGTTGACGAAGCGGATCGTCGCGCCGACCCAGTGCCGGTTCGCGTATTCGGCGAGAAAAGTGCCGGCAGCGATGCCGATCGGCGCCCCGATCGCGACGGCGAGCAGACACATCAGCGCACTGCCGAACAAGGCATTCGCCAAGCCACCCGGCTCGCCGGGTGGCGGCGTCATCTGCGTGAACAGCGCGACGTCGAACGCGGCGATGCCCTTGCTCAGCGTCGTCCACAGGATCCAGGCGAGAAAGAACAAGCCGAGCAGCGCAGCCGCTGCCGAAAGCACGAGCGCCACCGCATTGATGGCGCGACGTTTCAGGATGAGCAGGTCGGCGGACATCAGCGGCCCTCCCGCTTCGCGAGCTGACGCAGCATCAACTTCGCCAACGCCAGCACCACGAAGGTGACGACGAACAGCAGGAAACCAAGCGCGATCAGCGAAGAACGATAGAGATCGGTATCGGCCTCGGCGAACTCGTTGGCGATCGTGGCGGCGATCGAGTTGCCCGGCATCAGCAACGAGGTCGAGAGTTCATGCGCGTTGCCGAGCACGAAGGTGACGGCCATGGTTTCACCGAGCGCGCGCCCGAGGCCGAGGAACACGCCACCGATCACGGCCGAACGCGTGTACGGCAGCACCACGTCCCAGACCACTTCCCAACGCGTCGAACCGAGCGCGTAGGCGGACTCCTTCAGACGAGTCGGCACAGTCAGGAACACATCGCGCATCACCGATGAAATGAAGGGGACGACCATGATCGCGAGCACCAGGCCGGCGGTCAGCGTGCCGATGCCGAGCGGCGGACCGGCGAACAACGCACCGACCACGGGCCATTGTCCGAGGTTCGCGTCGACCCATGGGTACACGTGTTCGGCCAGCATCGGCACGAACACGAACAAGCCCCACATGCCGTAGATGATGGAAGGGATGCCGGCGAGCAATTCGATCGCCGTGCCGACCGGCGTGCGCAACCAGGTCGGCGCGACTTCGGTCAGGAACAGGGCGATGCCGAAGCTGACCGGCACGGCGATGATCATCGCGATCGCAGCCGTCACCAGCGTGCCCTGGATCGGCACCCATGCGCCGAACTGCTGCCCGATCGGATCCCAGGTGCTGCTGGTGATGAAGTCGAGACCGAAGGTCGCGAAGGCTTCGCGACCACCCCACAGCATCGACAACGCCGCGCCACCGAGTGCCAGCAACACGAACAGGCCCGCGCCCGCCAGCATCCAGCGGAAGCGGCGATCGTGGCGCGCGTCGCGAACGGCGCGCCGCTCGGCGGCGGCGATCAGGGTTTCCTGCATGGCCTCAGTACTTCAACGCAGTCGTCCAGTGCGCCTTGGCCTGCGCCTGCACCTTGGCCGGCAGCGACACGTAGTGCAGCGCACTGGCCTGCTGCGCGCCATTGGCGAACACCCAGTCGAAGTAAGCGAGCGCCGCCTTGGCATTCTCGGCGTTCTTCGGCTGCCTGTTCATCATCACGAACACGGTGGCCGCGATCGGCCAGGCCTTGGCGCCCGGTGCGTTGGTGATGACCAGGTTGAAGTCCTGCGCCTGATCCCAGTCGGCACTGTCGGCAGCGGCCTGGAAACTTTCCTCGTTCGGCGACACGAACTCGCCGGCGGCGTTCTGCATCAACGCGTAGCTCATTTTGCTTTGCAGCGCGTAGGTGAGTTCGACGTAACCGATGCCGCCCTTGATCTGCTTGACGTAAGCCGCCACGCCTTCGTTGCCCTTGCCGCCGATGCCGACCGGCCAGCGCACCGAAATGCCCTCGCCCGCCTTGGTCTTCCACTCGGTGTTGACCTTGGACAGGTAATTGGTGAAGTTGAACGTGGTGCCCGAACCATCGGAGCGATGCACGACGGTGATCGCCTGATCCGGCAGGGTCAGGCCCGGATTCAGTGCCGCGATCGCGGCATCGTTCCAGCGCTTGATCTTGCCGAGGAAGATGTCGGCGAGCACCGCACCATTGAAGCGGATGCCGCCCGGCGTGACGCCGGCGACATTCACGACCGGCACGACACCGCCGATCACCAGCGGGAACTGCACCAGGCCGGCAGCCGACAACTCATTGGCGTCGAGCGGTTTGTCGGATGCGCCGAAATCGACCGTGCGCGCCTTGATCTGGGCAATGCCGCCGCCCGAGCCGATGGCCTGGTAATTGATCTTGGTCTGCGTTGCAGCGCGATAGTCGGCCGACCATTTGGCCATGACCGGATAGACGAAGGTGGAACCGGCACCGACCACGTCGGCGGCCGGCGCGATGCCGCAGGCACTGAACGCCAGCGCTGCGACGACGATCTTCTGCTTGAGTGAACGCATCATGGGATCGGTCCTCAGAACATGAACTGGAAACGGGCGGAGACGATGTTCGGATCATCCGAGACACCGGCCTTTTCGCTGCTGACGGCGGTGTAGTCGAGCGCGAGCTTGAAGTTTGAACGCCAGTACCAATTGGCTCCCAAGGTCCAGTTCTGTTCCTCGCCGCCCCGCACGGCACCGTCGTCGAGGTCGATCGCCGAGTAGCGCAGCCCGAGTTGCAGCGCACCCTTGCCCGGGTCGTTCGGCACCGGGTAGGAAAACATGCCGCGACTGTAGGTCTTGTATTCGCCGGTGACGAACCAGGTGCCGTAGACGTAATAGCCGTCCGCCACGAAGTTGTCGAGGCCGGCAGCGCGCGACAGGTCGGCGCGGATGTATTCACCCTGCACTGCCCACGGACCGTTCGAATATGCCGCCTCCAGGCCGATCTGGGTGTTGCGTTCGGCTTCCGGCAGAATGCCGGTATCGACCAGCCGGAAGTTCGCGAGTTCGGCCTCGGGTCGCGTCGAAAAGCGTGCGACGTTCTTGGCCTGTTCCTGCGACGACACGGCAATGCCGAGGTGCAGGGTTTCCTCGAGTTCATAGATCGGCGCATAGGTCGCACGCAGCGCGACACCGGCGCCCTTGCCGGCATTGTTCGTCAACTCGCGATCGTAAACGCCGGCGGACGCGGTCCAGTTGCTGCCGAAGCGCATGTACTCCGCGCCGAGGCGACGACCGATCGTGAACATGTTCGGCAGCGCGCGCGACACGAAGTCGATGCTCTTGGTCGAGATCAATTCCTCCATGTTCATGTTCTGCTTGTACTGGCCGACCCGGAACTGGCCGTTCGGACCGACCATCCACTTGGCATAGACATCGAGCCACTTGTCGGCGCGCGGGTCGTAGCCGACGAAGAACTCGGTGTTGTTCTCGTTTTTCAGCCGGAAGATGATCTCGGCGCGACGGAACTCGGCGTCATCGACGAAGTCCTTGACGTCGTCATCGAACCAGTTCGCATCGGTCTGCAGGACGCCGTCCACAAAAGCGTCATATTCGCCAATGCGATCGAATTGGTACTCGGCATGGGCCGGCAAGGACAGCGCGCTGGCGATCGCCAGTGCGGACAAACGACGAGCGTGTGACATGCGGGCGACCCTTCAGTGACGGCTGGGTGCGCACTCTATTGCCGATATTTGACTGCTTTATGACAACGCCGGAGATTTGTTTCGGGGCTGTTTCGGAAACATGACGCTAGATCGGCGCTGCGCCGTCGGGAATCGACAGGTCCGCGCGTTCGGCATCCTCGGATTCGTCGGGACGGAAGGTCTCCAGAACGTGGTCGGCGTCGGTGGACTGGA
>DATMVT010000253.1:0-2195 GCA_035562895.1 Patescibacteria group bacterium
CGGGCCGTGATCGGCGTGAAGCTTTCCGACAAGAACGTCTCGACGCGATGCGCAAGCAATCCGCGCGCACGATCGACGAAGCCCTGCGGTCCGCAGGCCAGCACGGTGCTGCCTGCGAGCGCGTCGGACGCGGTCGCGAAGCTGCGGGCGTCGATGCGTCCTTCCGACTCGTCCTCGTGTCTTGCGCACGCCTGCGTCAGGTGGAAACGGACCTTGAAACGGGCATGTCGACGGGCGAGTGCGCGCAGTTCGTCGACGAAACCGAGTTCGGCCGGTCGCCGCGCCCAATAGTGCAGGCGGACGTCGCGCGGCATGCCGTCGGCGGCGAGCGCGCGCACCATGGCGATCATCGGCGTGATGCCGCTGCCAGCGGCCAGCAAGTGCAGCGGAGCGTTGTTGCCGGCCTCCGGGATCATGTCGCCGAAGGCCTGTCCAAGATCGAGCACGTCGCCGACTTTTGCCGACCGACACAGGGCCGTGCTCAAGCGACCGCCCTCGACCTGCTTGATCGTGATCGCGATGCAGCCCGGTCGTCCCGGCGCGGCGCTCGGGCTGTAGCAGCGGGTGACGCGACGACCATCGACTTCGAACGAGACGTTGACGTGCTGCCCGGGTGCCGCACCGTGCCAGTGACGATTCGGCCGGAGCAGCAGGGTCACCATGCCTTCGGCCGCGGTCTCGCGACCGACGATGACCGCCTTCGGCAGATGCCAGGACCAGGCCGGCGCGATCCGGGCACCCCAGAAATCCAGCGTGGGCGCGGGAATCAGGGCTTCGACCAGGCGCGCGAGCCGGCTCGAAGGGCGATGTTCGGATGGCGGATGAGTGTGCTGCATTGCGGCAGTATACAGATACGCATACAGATGTCTATACACCTGTACATTTTCGACGGAGCGTATGATGCGGGCCACGCTCCGCTGCAAGAAATCTCCTCACGATGACGCCCGACACGCTTTCCTCGGCCCCGCCTGTCGGCCGCCGAGCCGCCACTTCGCGCGATGAATTGCTCGCCGCGGCCCTGCGCCTGATCGGCCCGCATCGCAGCGTGTCGAGTTTGAGCCTGCGTGAAATCGCGCGTGAGGCCGGCATCGCACCGAACAGCTTCTATCGCCACTTCCGCGACACCGATGAACTCGCGGTCGCGCTGATCGATCTGGCCGGTCAGTCCTTGCGCAAGATCGTCGGCGCCGCCCGGCATCGGATCGCGACGGACGAGGGCATGATCCTCGGCTCGGTGCAGACCTTCATCGAACAGGTGCGCGCCGATGACACGCTGCTGCATGTGCTGTTGCGCGAAGGCACCGTGGGATCGGATGCCTTCAAGAAAGCCGTCGATCGCGAACTGAGTTACTTCGAAGACGAGTTGTGTGCCGATCTGGTGCGTATCGCCGCGCGTGAAGGCGCGACCTTCAAGCACCCGGCGCTTGCGGCCAAGGCCATCACCCGTCTCGCCTTCGCGATGGGGGCGTCGGCCATGGACCTGCCCGCGGACCGCGATGCGGAGCTGATCGAGCAACTGACCACGATGGTGCGCATGATCATCGTCGGCGCGCGGCAGGCCTGAACCCCGGCCGTGGAGCCGTCGCAGCCCTAGCCCGGGGCGGCGCAGCCGAGCCAGTGCCGCACGCGCGGATGCCACTTGACCAGCCACAGCGACGCGCCGCCGACCAGGCCGAGCAGGACCGCCGCGGCGGCCATGCCGGGCTCGGGCAGGGCGAATCCGAACAGCCCGCGCAAGCCCGGCACCGCGATGCACAGCGCCACCGTGCCGCTCGCCAGCAGCGCGATCAGCCAGTAGCCGCGGCGACGCCCGAGATGGCGTCCGGCACCGACGTGATGACTGGCGTTGGCGCGCACCAGCATCAGATTGCCGGCGGTCATCGCGATGAAGGCCAGCGTGCGCGCCAGTTCGACGGCGGCGCCGTCGCGCAACAGCAGCACGTAGAGGCCGAGGCAGGCGGCCAGCAGGACTGCGCCTTGAGCGAGGCCGAGCAACAACTGCGCGACGCCGATCAGGGGCTCGTCGAGCGCGCGCGGCGGTCGTGACATCAGCCCGGCCTCGTCCGGTTCGTTCTCGAACGCCACCGTGCACATCGGGTCGATGATCATCTCGGTCAGCACGACGTGCGCCGGCAACAGCATCGGCGGGAAGCCGGCAAGCAGGGGCAGCATCGCCAGACCCGCGATCGGGACGT
>DATMVT010000254.1:0-10143 GCA_035562895.1 Patescibacteria group bacterium
TTCCATCCGTCGCCGCGCGTCGCCCGCGCCTTCGACCTGATTCGGTCGCGCATCCCGTTCATGCACCGCGACCGCGCGATGGACGGAGACATCAAGACGATGTGCGAATTGGTGGCCGCGAACGCATTCGACGAAGTCTGACCAGGCCGTTGCTCAGTCGGCGATGACCAGACGGTTTCGACCGTCGCGCTTCGCCTTGTAAAGCGCAGCGTCGGCGGCACGGATCAGTTTGTCCGGACCGGAATGAAGGTCGGCGCCGTCGCGTGCGGCGAGGCCGATGCTGATCGTCATCGTGATCGGTTCGCCATGGCCGTCGACGCGCAATGCCGCGACTTCGCCGCGCAGGATTTCGGCGCGGCGTGCGGCATCGTCGCGAGTGGCGCCGGGCAACAGGACGACGAACTCTTCGCCGCCATAACGAGCGACGAAGTCGTCGCCTTCGCGCACGTGGTTGCGCAGGACGTCGGCCACGATGCGCAGGCAGTCGTCTCCGGCGAGATGGCCGTGGGTGTCGTTGATGCGCTTGAAATGGTCGATGTCGATCATCAACAGCGCGATCGGCGCATTGCGCTCGCGCGACTGTGCCACGGCATGTGCCAGCGTCTCGTCCAGATAGCGGCGGTTGTGCACCCCGGTCAGTCCGTCGCGCAGGCTGAATTCGTGCAGGCGACGGTTCGCGGTGCGCAGTTCGCCCATGGCTTGATTCAGCTCGCTGGTCCGTTCCGCGACGCGGATTTCCAGTCGTTCGGTCGCTTCGAGTTGCAGCTGAAGATTCTGCTCGCGCAGCAACTTGAAGCGATAGGCGAGGCCAAGCGACAGCAGGACCATCTCGATGCCGGATCCGAACTGGATGCCGTATTCGGTGAAGAAGTTCTTCGGCAGCATTCCGAACGAGACGCAGGCGTAGACGACGATGCCGGCGACCATGAAGCTCCAAGCCAGCAGGAAATAGTAGGCCGGGCGATAGCCATGGCGCCAAGCACTGAAGCCTGCGCCGATCATCAGGATCGCGAGCAGGAACACCGACGCGGTCTCGAGCAGGATGGCGTGGCGGTAACTGATGAATGGCGATGCCAGCGTGATCACGCCCAGCGCCCAGGCCGCGATGCGCAGGACGCGCGCGAGTTTGGGCTGGCGTTTGGGCAATTCGAGGAAGCTCTTGGTGAACAGCACCATGCAGGTCAGCGAGCCACCGATCGCGAGCAGCAGCACGGCGTCGTCCCAGCGTGGCCAGGTCGGCCAAAGGACCTGGTAACTGATGCCGTTCAGGCAAGCGAGCGCCAGGCCGAACAATGCGACATAACCGATGTAGTACGGATAGCTGCGATCGCGAACCGACAGGAAGATCAACAGATTGTAGAGAAGCAGTCCGATCAGCACGCCGTAATAGAGGCCGAGTCCAAGCTGCGAACGCTGATGCGTCTCCAGGAAGGCGTGGTCGGAATAGATCGCGATCGGGACCTGCACCGAACTCTCGGTCTGTACGCGCAGCAGGCTGCGCACGTGCTGGCCAATCGGCAGTTTCAGGGCAAAATTGAAGTGACGATGGTCGACGCTGCGCGCGGCATAGGGTTCACGGTCTCCGGAAAGAAAGCGCTGGTCGCGTCCGTCGCTGTAGCGCAGGTGCAGGTCGAGATGGTCGAGTAGCGCGTACTCGACGACGTAGAGCCAGGACTCGTCGGGATGATCGACATTGCGCAAGTCGAGCGCGAACCAATGCACGCCTTCCGCGAAACCGAAAGTGGGAGGCCAGCGGTCGACCGGCTTGAAGCGGCCTGCATCGAGCGCGGCTTCGGCGTCGTGTTCGGTGGATGCCGGGTTCGCATCGACCCAGTAGCGGAGATGTTTCGCAGGTGTGAACGTGGACTGGTTGGCATGCAGGTTGAGCGTCCCATCGGCGGCCAGCAGCGCGCCCGGGACGGACATCGTGCAGATCAGCAGGAATAGAAGGACGAGGCGATGCATGCACGGCTCCCGGATGGCGCGAGCATAGCGCTGTCGTGATCCGCTGTCGGCGGGCGCCGCGGCGGCGCTTGCGCCGGTCGACGGTCGCATGTAACAATGCGCTATCACATTAGTGTGCGGTCGCATCCATCCAATGAAGCGCAAATCCATCCAGGCCGACGCGCCGCCCGAAGTGGCGGAGGCGTCCTTGTACGCAGCCTTGCTGACGCTGCGCAACGAGACCGAGCTGCACGCGTTCTTCCATGATCTGTGCACGCCGGCCGAGCTCGAGGCGCTGCGTGATCGTTGGCGCGTCGTTCCACTGCTCGCCGCCGACGTGCCTTATCGCGAGATCCATGATCGCACTGCGGTCAGCGTCACCACCATCGGGCGCGTCGCGCGCTGCCTGCAGATGGGCGAGGGCGGATACCGTGCCGCGGCCGAGCGCCTCGGCTGGATCGCAGCGCCCGCCAAGAATCCAACGAAACGGAAATCACGATGAAAACCCGCGACCGACTGCGCATTGCCGTGCAGAAATCAGGCCGACTCTCCGAGCCGTCGCAGAATCTGCTGGCGCTGTGCGGCCTCAGCTTCCGCCAGAGCCGCGACAAATTGTTCTGCTTCGGCGAGAACCAGCCCATCGACCTGTTGCTGGTCCGCGACGACGACATTCCCGGCCTGATCGACGATGGCGTCTGCGATCTCGGCTTTCTCGGGCGCAACGTGCTGGAAGAAGCGCGGCTCGACCAGCTGGCGAACAAGGGCACGAGCCTGCTGCGCGAGGTCCGCGCCCTGGGCTTCGGTGGCTGCCGGCTGTCGATCGCGGTGCCGCACGACGAGGCGTACGCGGATGCGATGCAGTTGGCCGGTCGGCGCATCGCGACCAGCTATCCGCGCCTGTTGTCGCGGTTCCTTGCCGATCGTGGCGTCAGTGCCGGCGTCGTGACCTTGTCCGGCTCGGTCGAGATCGCGCCGCGACTCGGCACTGCCGATCTCATCTGCGACCTGGTGTCGTCGGGCGCGACCCTGATCGCGAACCAGTTGAAGGAAGCCGAGATCATCCTCAAGAGCGAGGCGGTGCTCGCCGGGACGACGACGGCGTTCGGCGACGAGCGCGACGACATCCTGGCGATGTTGATGCGGCGCCTGGACGGTGTCCTCGCCGTGCGCGACACGCGCATGCTGATGCTGCGGTCCAGTCGCGCGGACTGGCCGGCCGTGCGCGACGCCTTGCCGCTGGGTTCGTTGCCGACCTTGACCTTGATCGACGGCGACGACACCGATGTCTCGGTCCAGGCCATCGTGCCGCGCCCGGTCGGCTGGCCGGAACTCGAGGCGATGAGTCGTGCCGGCGCGCGCCAGATGATGGTGTTGCCGGTCGAGAGGATGCTGGCATGAACCGCATCGACTGGGCGTTGCTCGCGCCTTCGGCCCGCGACGCCGCGTTGCAGCGACCGGTGACGCGGCGCAGCGACGAGCTGCGGCGGGCGGTGGCGCGCATCATCGAGCAGGTGCGTGCCGATGGCGATGCGACCTTGCGTGCCCTGTCGCGCAAGTTCGACGGGGTCGAACTCGGTGAACTGCGGGTATCGGTCGCAGAGTTCGCGGAGGCCGCCGCGTCGATCACGGCGACGGCGCGGGAGGCCATCGACGAGGCTTGCGTGCGCATTCGCGGTTTCCACGCGGCGCAGCAGCCGCTGTCGCTGCGCGTCGAGACGGCCCCCGGCGTGGTCTGCGAGCGCATCAGCCGCCCGATCCGTGCGGTCGGCCTGTACGTACCCGCGGGTTCGGCACCGCTGCCGTCGTCGGCGATGATGCTCGGCGTGCCGGCGCAATTGGCGGGCTGTGAACGCGTCGTGCTGTGCTCGCCACCGAATCCGCAGGGGCGGGTCGATCCACATGTGCTGTACGTCGCGCAGCGTTGCGGGATCAGCGAGGTCTTCAAGGTCGGTGGCGCGCAGGCGATCGCCGCGATGGCGATCGGCACGGCATCGGTACCGCGCTGCGACAAGCTGTTCGGACCGGGCAACGCTTATGTCACCGAGGCCAAGCTGCAGTTCGCGGCGGAAGGCACGGCCATCGACATGCCGGCCGGTCCCTCCGAGGTGATGGTGATCGCGGACGATGCGGCCGATCCTGCGTTCATCGCCTCCGACCTGCTGTCGCAGGCCGAACACGGTCCCGACTCGCAGGTCGTGCTGGTGGCCACGTCCGCGACCTTGATCGATGCCGTCGCGCAGGAGACCGAAGTGCAACTGGCAGGCTTGGCGCGCGCCGGAACCGCGCGTGATTCGCTCTCTCATAGTCGATGGATCCACGTCGCGACGCTCGAGGAAGCCACCGACATCGCCAACGCCTATGCGCCGGAGCACCTGATCGTGCACACCCGTGAACCACGCGCGCTGCTTCCGCGGATTCGTGCCGCGGGCTCGGTATTCCTCGGCGCCTATGCTGCAGAGTCGCTCGGCGACTATTGTTCCGGCACCAATCATGTGTTGCCGACCAACGGTGCCGCACGAGGGTGGAGTGGCGTGTCGCTGACGAGCTTCCTGAACTTCATCACCGTGCAGGAGGTGACCGCCGCCGGCCTGCGAGCGATCGGGCCGTGTGCGATGACCTTGGCCGGCATCGAAGGGCTCGATGCCCATGCGCAAGCCGTGCGATTGCGTCTGGAGCGTGCAGCATGAGCGTGCTGGGGCTTGCCCGGCCGGAATTGCTGGCGCTGTCGCCGTATTCATCGGCGCGCATGGAAGCAACGAGCGGCGAGATCTGGTTGAACGCGAACGAGTCGCCGTGGAATCCGATGGCACTGGGACGCATCAATCGCTATCCGGAGCCGCAGCCACCGTCGTTGCTCGAGGCGATGGCGGACATGTACGGCGTCAATCCGACGCGCCTGTTCGTCGGTCGCGGTTCCGACGAGCCGATCGACCTGCTGACACGGGCGTTCTGTCGCGCCGGCATCGACTCGGTCCTGGTCGCGCCGCCGACGTTCGGCATGTACGCGGTCGCCGCGCAGGTTCAGGGTGCGCGCGTGCGTTCGGTCCCGTTGCTTGCCGAGCGGGGCTTCGCGTTCGATGTCGAGGCCATGCTGTCCGCCGTGGATGCAACGACCCGAATCGTCTATGCCTGCACGCCGAACAATCCGACCGGCAACAGCACGGATCCGCAGATCCTGCTGGATCTCGCCGAGCGCATTCGTGATCGCGCCCTGCTGGTCGTGGACGAGGCTTACATCGAGTTCTCGTTGCGGCCATCCCTCGCGACGCACGCCGGCATGCCGGACAATCTGGTGGTGTTGCGCACGTTGTCGAAGGCGCATGGACTGGCCGGCGTGCGCATCGGTGCGGCGATCGCGGCGCCGGACGTGATCGGTCTGTTGCGCCGGATCATGGCGCCTTATCCACTGCCGGAACCGAGCATCGATGCGGCGATGAAGGCTCTGTCGTGGGAGGCACGGCAATTGACGCAGGCACGGATTGGCCAGGTGCGCAGCGAGCGCGAACGCATGCACGTCGCGCTTTCGCGCTGCGAGGGCGTGCGCGAAGTCCTGCCCTCCGACGCCAATTTCCTGGCCGTGCGCTTCGATGATCCGGCACGCCGCTATCTGCAACTCGCTGCCACCGGGGTGATCGTGCGCAAGCTGATGAAGTATTCGGGACTCGAAGATGCCCTGCGCATCTCGATCGGCACGCAGGACGAGAACGATGCCGTGCTCGCCGCACTCGACGTTCGCAAGGAGACCGCATGAGCCTGCGCAAGATCCTGTTCCTGGACCGCGATGGAACGCTGATCGAAGAACCTGCGGACTTCCAGATCGATGCGCTGGAAAAGTTCAGGCTGGTCGCGGGCGTGATCCCGGCGTTGCTGAAGCTCAAGTCGGCCGGCTACGAATTCGTCATGGTCAGCAACCAGGACGGCCTCGGCACCGACCGCTTTCCGGTCGCCGACTTCGAACCACCGCAGAGACTGCTGCTGGAGATCCTGGAATCGCAGGGCATCCGCTTCAGCGCCATCCACATCGACCCGCATTTCGAACACCAGAACGCGCAGACGCGCAAACCCGGCATCGGCATGCTCCTCGACTACCTGCGCTCGGGCACGCTGGATTTCGTGCACAGCGCGGTGATCGGCGACCGCGATACCGATCTGCAACTGGCCCGCAATCTGGGCGTGCGCGGCTTTCGCCTCGGTCCGGAACATGAGGATTGGGCGGCCATCGCGCATCAGCTCGCGGACGCGCCGCGCGTCGCGTCGGTCGAGCGCGTCACCAGCGAGACGCGGATTCGCGTGAGCGTCGATCTGGATCGCGAGGCCAAGGCCGAAGTCGCGACCGGCATCGGTTTCTTCGACCACATGCTGGAACAGATCGGGCGCCATGGCGGATTCGCCCTGACGTTGACGTGCGCCGGAGACACCCACATCGACGAACACCACAGCATCGAGGACTCGGCGCTGGCGCTCGGCGAGGCCTTGCGCAAGGCGCTCGGCGACAAGCGCGGCATCGGGCGTTACGGCTTCACGCTGCCGATGGACGAGACGCTGGCGAGTGCAGCGCTCGACCTGTCCGGGCGCGCCTATTTCGTGTTCGACGGCGCATTTCCGCGCACCGAAGTCGGCGGCATGGCGACCGAGCTGGTGCCGCACTTTTTCCGATCACTGTGCGACGCGATGGGCGCGAACCTGCACCTGAACGTGCGCGGCGAGAACGCCCACCACATGGTCGAAGCCTGTTTCAAGGCGTTCGCGCGTGCACTGCGCCAGGCCATCCGTCGCGAGGGCGATGCGATCCCGAGCACCAAGGGTTCGCTGTGATGCCGGATGTCGTGATGCTCGATTCAGGGGGAACCAACCTCGCTTCGGTGCGGTTCGCGTTCGAGCGATTGGGCGTGAGCGCCGAGTTGTCGCGTGATCCGGAACGCATTCGTCGTGCGAGCCATGTCGTGTTGCCCGGCGTCGGTGCCGCCGGACCCGGCATGCAGCGTTTGCGCGAGTCGGGCCTCGACCGGCTGATTCCGACGCTGACCCAGCCTGTGCTCGGTGTCTGCCTTGGCATGCAATTGCTGTTCGAGTCCAGTGAAGAGGGTGACACGGCCTGTCTCGGGATCCTGAGCGGGCGCTTGCGGCGGTTCGACGAGGCGCGCTGCGGGCGCGTCCCGCACATGGGCTGGAACCGCATCGACACGCGGCGGGCATCGCCGCTGTTGGATGGGCTTGGCGCCGATGCCTTCGCCTACTTCGTGCACAGCTACGCCGCGCCATTGACGGAAGACACGGTCGCGAGTTGCAACTACGGCGGCGCCTTCGCGGCCGTCGTGTCCAAGGGCAATTTCCATGGTGCGCAATGTCATCCCGAGCGCTCGGCGTCTGTCGGCGCGCGTCTGCTGGCCAATTTCCTGGAGCTTCGATGATTCCGATTCCCGCCATCGATCTGCGTGAAGGCCGCGTCGTGCGGCTGACCCAGGGCGACTACAACCAGCAACGCGACTACGACTACGACGCAGTGCAGCTGGCGCGACGTTATGCCACCGAAGGGGCGCAGCGACTTCACGTCGTCGATCTTGATGCGGCGCGCGATGGCGGCAGTCGCAATCGTCTCGCGATCTGCGAGATCGCCTCGACCTTGGACGTGCCGGTGCAAGCGGGCGGCGGCGTGCGCGATGAGTCCGACTTGTACGCGCTGTTTCGCGGCGGTGTCGCTGCAGCGGTCGTGGGCAGCGTTGCCGTGCGAGATCCGGCGCGCGTCATCGAGTGGGCGCGCGTGTTCGGTCGCGATCGCATCGTGGTCGCGCTCGACACCCGCTTCGTCGACGGCCAATGGACCTTGCCGCTGCATGGCTGGACCGAGGCCAGCGGCATTGGCTTGCATGATCGCATCACGCTGTATCTCGATGCCGGGCTCGATCAGTTCCTGATCACCGATATCGCCCGCGACGGCATGATGAGCGGGCCCAGCCTGCCTTTGTATCGAGAGCTGCGGCATGTCTATCCGGACGCCCGGATCCAGGCGTCCGGTGGCGTGGACGGCGTCGCGTCGCTGGCGGCGCTGAAGGGTGTGGGTGTGGCGGGCGCGATCGTCGGTCGTGCGCTGCTGGAAGGTCGCTTCACGGTCGCCGAGGCGAATGCATGCTGACGCGACGGATCATCCCGTGCCTCGATGTCCGCGATGGCCAGGTCGTCAAGGGCATCCGCTTCCGTGATCACGTCGTGATGGGCGAGATCGAAGAACTCGCGCTGCGTTACCGGGACGAAGGCGCGGATGAACTGGTGTTCTACGACATCACGGCCAGCCCGGAGGGTCGTTCGGCGGATCCGGACTGGGTGCGGCGGGTGGCGCGCCACCTCGACATTCCGTTCTGTGTCGCCGGGGGCATCCGTTCGGTCGCCGAGGCCGAGCGCCTGCTGCATGCCGGCGCCGACAAGGTGTCGATCAATACGCCGGCGCTCGAGCGACCGGCGCTGATCGGGGAACTCGCGGCGGCGTTCGGCGTGCAATGCGTCGTGGTCGGCGTCGATTCGCAGCTCGTGGATGGCGAATTGCGCGTGCATCAGTACACCGGCGATCCGACCCGGACCCGCGTCGCGCCGATCGAGACCACGGCGTGGGTGCGCGAGGCGGTGGCGCGCGGGGCCGGCGAGATCGTGCTGAATTGCATGAGTTCGGACGGTGCCCGCAACGGCTACGATCTCGTCCAGCTTCGCGCGGTTCGCGACGTCTGCACGGTGCCGCTGATCGCATCCGGTGGTGCCGGCACCGCGCGGCATTTCGCCGACGTGTTCCGCGATGCCGACGTCGACGGCGCGCTCGCGGCGAGCGTGTTCCATTCCGGTACCCTGCCGATTCCTGAACTCAAGACGTTCCTGCGCACGCAGGGCATTGCGATCCGACCATGAGCAGCATCGATTTCGATCCCATCCGCGTCGACTTCGCCAAGGGCGACGGACTCGTGCCGGCCATCGTTCAGGATGCGAGCACGGCTCGCGTGTTGATGCTCGGCTTCATGGACAGCGAGGCGCTCCGGCACACGTTGTCGAGCGGCATGGTCACGTTCTGGTCGCGCACTCGGCAGCGCCTCTGGACCAAGGGCGAAACCTCCGGCCATACCCTCGACGTCGTGTCGATGGCGCTTGACTGCGATGGCGACACACTGCTGATTCTCGCGAAGCCGAACGGCCCGACCTGCCATCGTGGTTGCGAGACCTGCTTCGATCCGGGCGACCTGCCTATCATGTCCGAGTTGGCGCGCCTCGATGCCGTGATCGCGCAGCGTCTGCGCGATCGCCCCGAAGGCAGTTACACGACGAAACTCGCCGATGCCGGCATCCGTCGGGTCGCGCAGAAAGTCGGTGAGGAAGGCGTTGAAGTCGCGCTTGCCGCGGTGGTGCAGGACGGCGATGCGTTGGTGAGCGAGGCCGCGGATCTGGTCTACCACCTCGGCGTCGCCTTGCGTCTGCGCGATCGCGGCTTCGACGATGTGCTGCGGGTATTGCGCGAGCGACATCGCTGATGCGCTGGGCCACGCTCGATGGCCGGCCAGCGCGCATCATCGCGCATCGGGGTGCGTCAGGTCTGCGGCCCGAGCACACGCGTGTCGGGTACGAACTCGCGATTGCACAGGGCGCGGACCTGATCGAACCCGATCTGGTGCCGAGTCGTGACGGCGTCTTGTTCGCTCGCCACGATGTCGGTTTGCGACGCAGCACCGACATCGTGCGTCGACGCACATTCATCGCGCGATCGACGCTGGATCGGCTGGGGCGGCGCGATTGGCCGGTGCATCGATTCGACCGTGACGAGATCGCGAACCTGCGCGCCGTGCAGCCGTTCGGGCGGCGCGGTCGCGCATTCGATTCGCGGCATCCGCTGCCCACCTTCGCCGACGTGCTCGACCTTGCCGTGACGCATTCGACGCCGACGCATCGCATCGGCATCTATCCCGAATTGAAGCATCCCGCGCATTTCGCCGCACGCGGCATCGACGTGACCTCGATCTGCATCGATCAGCTGCGTGCGCGCGGACATGGGGGCAAGTCCGACCCGGTGTGGGTGCAGTGCTTCGACATCGAGCCGCTGCGACGCGTACACGAGACCCTGGGCCTGCCGGTGTTCTTCCTCGTGGAAGCGCCCGAGGTCGGCGACGAAGCGTGGGTGCGCGAACTGCACTGCCGGCACCCTTGGCTTGACGGTGTGGCGTGTTC
>DATMVT010000255.1:0-1717 GCA_035562895.1 Patescibacteria group bacterium
TTCTCGGCAATCGGCAGAACAACCTCAGCCATGGCGCTGGTCATCGGCCCGACAATGGCCTCGACCCGCGCGCCGATCAGTTCATTGATCGCGGAAATCGCCTTCTCGGGATTCTGGGCATCGTCCCGGACAATCAGTTCGACCTGACGGCCGCCGATGCCGCCCGCGCGATTGACCTCCTCGACCGCGATCTGCGCCCCGTTGCGCCCGGACTCGCCGAGATCGGCAACACGACCGCTAAGCCCGCCGAGGAAGCCGACACGCACCGGCTCACGCGGGCCGCAACCGCTGACGAGGCCGAGCACCAGCACGAGAGCGGCTGTCCGGAGCACCAGCGCGCTCAGGGCTCCCGACCCTTGAGCCAGTGCAGTAAATCTTGCTGCTCCATCGGTGGCGCGAACGCCATTCCCTGCCCCTCGTGGCAGCCGAGGCTCCGCAGGGTCTGCAACTGGAGCGGATTTTCGACGCCTTCGGCGAGGACACGCATACCCAACTGCTTGCCCAGCTGAACCACCAGTTCTGCAATCGGCGTACCGGAGTGCCGGTTCCCCAATGCAGCGACAAAGCTGCGATCGATCTTGAGGCAATCGGTCGGCAGCCGCGCAAGATAGCTGAGCGACGAAAAGCCCGTGCCGAAATCGTCGATGGCGATCGACGCCCCGAGCGCCTTGATCGCCCGCATCCGTTCGACAGTCTGTGCCCAGCCGAACAGTGCAACCGACTCGGTGATTTCGAGTTCCAGCAGGCGCGCATCGATCGCTGCTTCGGCAACGGCCGCGCGGACCATGCGCAGAAACGCGTGGTGGCGAAACTGGACTGGCGATACGTTGACCGCCATGCGCAGGGGATAGCCATGATCGGCGAGTTCGCGCTGGGCGGCTAGCGCCATGCGCAACACCCAGGCGCCGAGATCGACAATCAGTCCAGACTGCTCGGCCACCGGAATGAACTGATCGAGGGGAACCGCCTCGCCCGTCCCGCTACGCCAGCGGACCAGCGCCTCGATCCCGCAGATGGTGCCCGAAGCGAGATCAAACTGCGGCTGGTAGACGACAAAAAGCTGGGCGTTGTCGAGCGCGGCACGCAAGTCATGCAGCAGGTGTACGCGCTGCCGTGTGAGCATGCCAACCTCGGCGGTGTAATAGGCATCGTTCCCCGGCCCGTCCAGCTTGGCGCGCTTGAGCGCAATCGCCGCGTTACGCAGCAACTCGGCACCCCGGTCATCAGCCTCGGCGCCACTCGCGAAGCCGATCGAGAAAGAGATCGTGTGTGGCCCCGCTTCGTTTTCGAAGGGTTCGAACAGGATGCTGCGCAGGCTGGCCGGATTGACCACATCCCGACTGCCATAGACCCCGAATATGTCGCCGCCGACCCGCGCAAGGTGTACATCGGCCGGTAACGCGGCGCGCAACCGTGCCGCCACCGCCTGCAATTGCCGGTCGCCGAAGAGGTAGCCGAAAGCATCAATGGTTTCCGAAAACTCGTCGATATCGATCAGCCCAAGGACCCGGTCTTGGGCTCGCGAAACTTTCCCCAGGCGGTCGATTGCCTCGATCTGCGCAACCCGGTTCGGCAACCGGGTCAGGTCGTCGACGTAGGCCGCGGTGCGCAAGCGCTCGACGAGGCAAACGTTCTCGCTGCAAATGGCAACGGTGGAACAGAAGACGTCGAGCAGATGACTCTCGATATCCGGGAGTGCTGCGGTCGACTCGATGTA
>DATMVT010000256.1:0-5512 GCA_035562895.1 Patescibacteria group bacterium
TGCCGGCGCACCTGTTCGGCGACCAACGGAAGAATTCCATGGGCATCAATCTCGCGAACGACAACGATCTGCGCCAACTCGCCGAGCAGATGAATGCGGCGGTGAAACCCTGGAGCGCCGCGCCGCTGGTGCCGGGCCATCGCTCGAACCTGACGGCACTGCCGGTGACCAATCCGGCCGACCGTCGCCAGCAGATCGGTGCGTGGACACCGGCCGATGCCGCCTGCGTCGATGTCGCGCTCGGCAATGCCGCAAGCGCACAGCCGGCGTGGGACGCGACGCCGCCCGCCGCGCGCGCCAAGATCATGGAGCACGCTGCCGATCTGCTTGAAGCTCGTCACGCCGAATTCATGGCGCTGGCCGTGTGCGAGGCCGGCAAGACCTTGTCCGACGCGATCGCCGAGGTGCGCGAGGCGGTCGACTTCTGCCGCTACTACGCGGCACAGACGCGCAAGATGATGCACGCGCCGGAGACCCTGAAGGGCCCGACCGGCGAGTTGAACCAGCTGTCGCTGCATGGCCGCGGCATCTTCGTCTGCATCAGTCCGTGGAACTTCCCGCTCGCGATCTTCATGGGCCAGGTCGTCGCAGCGCTGGTCACCGGCAATGCCGTGATCGCCAAGCCGGCCGAGCAGACGACGCTGATCGCGCACGCGGCGGTGAAGCTGCTGCACGAAGCCGGCGTCCCGGAGTCCGTGCTGCAATTGTTGCCCGGTGACGGCGCAACGGTCGGTGCCGCGCTGACCCGCGATCCGCGCGTGGTCGGCGTCGCGTTCACCGGCTCGACCGAGACCGCGCGCCTGATCAATCGCAGCCTCGCCGCGCGCGAGGCATCGATCGCGGTCCTGATCGCCGAGACCGGCGGCCAGAATGCGCTGATCGCGGACTCGTCGGCGCTTCCCGAGCAATTGGTGAAGGACGCGATCAGCTCGGCCTTCGGTTCCGCCGGACAGCGTTGCTCGGCCGCGCGCGTGCTGTTCGTGCAGGAAGACATCGCCGACAAGGTCGTGCAAATGTTGGCCGGAGCGATGGACGAGATCGTGGTCGGCGACCCGAGGCTGTTGTCGACCGACATCGGCCCGGTCATCGACGCCGACGCCAAGGCCATTCTCGACGCCCATGCCGCGCGCATGGATCAGGAAGCCAAGCTGATCAAGCAGATCGTGCTGGATCCGGCCAAGACCGCACAGGGCAGCTTCTTCGCACCGCGCGCATACGAGCTCTCCAGCCTGTCGCAGTTGCAACGCGAGGTCTTCGGCCCGGTGTTGCATGTCATCCGTTATGCGGCCAAGGACCTCGATGCCGTGCTCGCCGCGATCAACGCGACCGGCTACGGCCTCACGCTCGGGATCCATTCGCGCATCGATGCGACGATCGACAGGATTTCGCGCACCGTGCGCGTCGGCAACTGCTACGTCAACCGCAACCAGATCGGCGCGGTCGTCGGCGTACAACCATTCGGCGGCGAAGGCTTGTCCGGCACCGGCCCCAAGGCGGGCGGTCCGCACTATCTCGCCCGTTTCGTCACCGAACGCTCGCTGACCGTGAACACCACCGCTGCCGGCGGCAATGCATCCCTGCTGACCCTGGGTGAATGAGGCAAATCATGACGCTTGCCCGCGACGTCTTAGCGCTCGCCACCGCCCTCATGCTCTCGGCTTGTGCCGACGAGGCGCCGCCGCCCCAACCGGCGCCGCCAGCGGATCGGAATTTCACGGCGACGGTCGATGATCGTCCGGTGGTCGGCGGCACCGCAATGTTCGAGTGCGTGATCCGGCCCTACGGCGCGGATCACCGGGAGCAGTTCCTGCTCACGTTCACCGATGATCTGGCGCACACCATCCAGGTCGGCATCGATCGCGGCGACGAGACGCCCGGACCACGATCGATCGTGAACGGCATGGCGACCACGACCGGCGTCGCCTTCGGTCGTCCTCAGGAAGCCAGCGCGGAGCTGACGTCGATCGTGCCGATGCCGACCGGTGCCGTGATTTCCGGTCGCTTCAGCGTTCGATTCGAAGTGGCGAGCCTCGCCCCCGGCATGGCGGCGCGTGAACCGCTGCGCGTGAAGGATGGCCTGTTCGAGCAGGTCGAGTGCTTCGACCCGGTCAAGGCCAGCGCCCGAACGCCGAACTGAATCCTCAGTTGCGCATTCGGCGGGCGATCGCGTCGCGCGAGAACAGCGCGTAGATCACGCCGCAGGCGAATCCGGCCAGATGCACCGGCCACGCGATCGGCGAGCCGCCCGGGGTCAGGACGAACATCAGCGCCTGCACCAGCACCCAGAGTCCGATCAGGCTGTAGGCCGGCATCCGCACGAATTCGAAGAAGGCACCCAGCGGCAACACCAGGCCAAGCCGAGAGCGCGGGAACAGCGTCGCGTACGCGCCAACCAGCGCCGACACGGCACCGCTGGCGCCGACGATCGGGGCGGTCTGTGCAGGAAACCACCATGCGCCGACCAGGTTCGCGGCCATCCCGCACAGCAGGAACAGCGCGAGCAGTCGAAATGCACCGAGCGGCTTTTCGGCCGAAGCGCCAAAGACCAGCAGGAACACCAGATTCCCGAGCAAGTGCAGGCCGCCGACGTGCACGAACAGGGCGGTGGCCAGGCTCAGGACGTGCAGTACAAGCATCTTCGGCGCCTGCCGGGTGACGTCGATCCAATCGCTCGGCAGGACCCCGAACCATTCGACCCAGCGTGCCCGCACTTCCGGCGACTGGACCGACCAGATCAGAAACATCGCGACCGAGATCGCGACCAGCAAATACGTGGCGACTGCGGGACGGGGCTTTCTGCGCGACGGAACGTGAACGAACATCAGCGTCCAAGCCGCGGCATGAGGAAACGAGTACCGCGAAACTCGAGCATCATCGCATCGCGCTGGATCTCGATCAGATTCAGTTCGTTGCCGACCACCCCGTTCTCGTTCACTCGCTTCCCGTCGATGATTGCGAATCGTTGAGCCGGATCCTTGTGGTAGACCTGCATCGTGACCTTCAGGGCCGGAAGTCCCTGGCGTATCGCGAGCGGCAACTCGAACATCATCGGGACCGGGGTGCCGGGATCCGAAGATGGTGTCAGCGCCGAGGTCGGTTTTGGTTTCGTTGTCGTCGGCACGGAATCAATCTTCTGCGGCGATGCCACGGCCTCGATGGGATCAGCAGCGACCGTGGCGGTGTCCGCCGAGTCCCCGGTGGCTGCAGGCGGCGGAAGTACCGGATTCGGAAGCGGGCGTTGCGGCTCCTTCGGTTTGGCCTCCGGCAAAACGTTCTCGGGCACCGAGCCCCCCGGCAATTCCGGTGCGGTACCCCGCCCGGCGCCGAGCGCGGCGGCAATGGCATCGGTCTGGGCGGCGATCTTGACGTCCATCGCGGGCGTGGGCGCCGGTTGTTGGCGCACGACGTCGGGCTTGCGCGCAACCTGCGACGTTGCTGCGGGTGTCGTTGGCGAGGGCGAACGATTGACCGCTTGCGGCACCGCATCATCCCTCGCGACGTCACTTTGAGGCGCCTCTGCGTGGTCGTCCGCAGGAAGGATCAAGCCGCGATTGGTGTAGGCAGCCGCCGCAAGGACAGCGATGCCCAAGGCGATCCACCCCCATTTCGTGGTGTCGGACTCGCGTCGTCGTTGCGCGGAGGGAACCGACACCAGGGGCGGTAATTCACCCGCACGACGTTCCGATTCGGCTTTTTGCAGGGCTTCATGGATCAGGGACATGGATGAAGTTTCACTGTTGCGGAACGGAAACGAAAGCGCCGCTTCCGGTGGCGTCGGACAATCGGGGACCGCCGGGCTGCAGGGCGATCAGCAAAGCCATGGTTTCCGGACCCACGATGCCGTCGTCCAAAAGGCCGAATCGATCCTGCAGGCGGCGGATGCGCAACGTTGTCTCGCCCGTGAAGCGGGACGGATCAAGGGTCGTCTGGCGATCGAACTCGGCCAAGGATTCATGGATGAATTCGATTGGCGGACCGACAGCCCCGACCGCCAAGGCATTGCCGTCGTAGAACGACGGCGACGCGGCGACCATCAGGGCATCACCGACCCAATTCGCGTCGATCGCACCCCAGGAGCGTTCGGTCAGGCGCGCAGGTCCGGCCAACTGGGCATTGTCGCCAAGCAGCCGACGCAACGCATACCAGGCACGACCATCCTGATCGCGCAATTCGATCGCGACCGGACGATCGAGTTGGCGCAACATGGCTTCGTTCATGCGAAGACGTGCGCACACCGTACCTTCGCCGGCGGCTTCTCTGCAGTGGCGTTCGGAAACCAGACCGGGAGAACCCCACCAACCGGCGATCACATTCGCCGCTGAGGCTGCGGTATCGAATCCCGCAAGTGGCGGGGAGGTTGTCGTTCGCACAGGCGCATCGGAATGCTTCGTCGCGACCACTGCAGGCTCGTCGTGCACCGGCACCGGGCTTTGCGTCATCGATCGAATGGCCACAAACACTGCAGCGACCGCGGCGACCGAGACGACAAGCCAAGCCGCCATCTGAAAGGTTCGCGGCCTGATCGGAGAGTTCCCCGTCACTTCATCGGCCGCGACGGCCACCATCGACGCATCGATCATCTCGCGTGCCCGCGCGTACCCGCCGAGCAAGGCGCGATCGGCTACGACATTGATCGCACGCGGAAAGCCCCGGGTACGGCGGTGCAACTCGCGCATCGCGTCGGTCGTGAAGAGGAGCTTTTTTCGCCCGGCAACCGCAAGTCGGTGCTGCACATACGCCGCGGTGTCCTCCGCAGAGAGCGGGGCAAGATGAAAGCGCGCGGTGATGCGCTGTGCCAACTGGCGCAAATTGTCTCGGGCCAACAATTCACGCAGTTCCGGTTGGCCGAGCAGAATGACTTGCAGGAGCTTCTGCGTCGGCGTCTCCAGGTTCGTCAGCATGCGAACCTGCTCCAACGACTCGAACGACAGATTCTGGGCCTCGTCGATGATCAGCACCACGCGCAAACCGGCGGCATAGGATTCGAGGAGGTAGCGAGTGAGCGCATCGGTGAGCGTCTTGATGCTGGACGTTCGCTTCGGCAACAGGATCCGCAATTCGTCGCAGATCGTGCGCAGCAGCTCGATCGGCTGCTGCATCGGATTCAGGACCAGCGCAATGCGGACATTGTCCGGAACCTGAGCCATGAGCAGGCGGCACAGGGTCGTCTTTCCGGTTCCGACCTCGCCCGTCAACTGGACGAATCCGCCACCTCCGCCCTGGGTAATGCCAAACAACAAATGCGCCAGAGCGTCTTGATGCTGCGACGTCAGATAGACGAAACGCGGATCCGGCGTGATCGAGAACGGCGCTTCATTGAGTTCGAAATGGTCGAGGTACATGCGCCTGTCGAATCGTTTCGTCGCTGAGACCATGACCGGAGCGTGCGAGTTCGCAGCATCACGGCAATTCGGAAAAACAAAACCCCGCATCGTACTCGATGCGGGGTTTTGAGGATAAAGCCCTTGGCGGTGACCTACTCTTGCATCGCTTAAGCGACACTACCATCGGC
>DATMVT010000257.1:0-1575 GCA_035562895.1 Patescibacteria group bacterium
CGCGGAATGCTTAGTCTGCCCCGCACATCCGGAGGTTCCCGTGTCCGTCATTCCCGTCTTCGATCGCGACCTGCTGCGCCGTTACGATGGCCCCGGTCCGCGCTACACCTCGTACCCGACCGCGCCGCATTTCGATGCCCGCTTCGGCGAGGCCGACTATCGTCGCCACGCCCGCGCCAGCAACGACGATCCGGTGCCGAGCCCGCTGTCGGTCTACGTGCACGTGCCGTTCTGCCACAGCGCTTGCTACTACTGCGGTTGCACCCGCATCATCGCCCGCAACCCGGCGCGCGGCCACGAATACATCGAGCGGCTGGCGATCGAGATCGACCTGCAAGCGAAGCTGTTCGATCGCGACCGCCTGCTCACCCAGATCCATTTCGGCGGCGGCACGCCGAATTTCCTCGGTGCCGAGGGCATCCTCGCGATCATGGCCCGGCTCGAATCGGCCTTCAGTTTCGATCCGGAAGCCAGCCGCGAATTCTCGGTCGAACTCGACCCGCGCCATGCCGATGCGCAACTGGTCGCGGAGATCGCCGCGGCCGGCATCAATCGCATCAGCCTCGGCATCCAGGATTTCGATCCGGACGTGCAGAAGGCGATCAACCGCATCCAGTCGGTGGCGCAGACCGCCGAGCTGATCGACGCGGCCCGTGCCAACGGCATGCGTTCGATCAACGTCGACCTGATCTACGGACTGCCGAAGCAGAATGAACGCGCGTTCGGGCAGACCCTGGATACGGTCATCGCGATGCGGCCGGACCGCGTCGCCGCCTACAGTTATGCGCACCTGCCGAACCATTTCAAGGCGCAGAACCAGATTCTGGCCGAGGACCTGCCCAGTGCCGAGGACAAGCTCGGCCTGCTCGCGCTGGCGATCGACAAGCTGACCGGTGCCGGCTACGTCTACATCGGCATGGACCACTTCGCGCTGCCCGACGACGAACTGGTGCGCGCCCAGGACCGCGGCGGCCTGCATCGCAACTTCCAGGGCTATTCGACCCGTGCCGAATGCGACCTGATCGGCCTCGGCATGAGTTCGATCGGCAAGGTCGGCACGGCCTACGTCCAGAACGCCAAGGAACTGCCGACGTACTACACCTCGCTGCTGTCCGGCCACCTGCCGATCGTGCGCGGCTACGAGATGACGGCACAGGATCGGATCATCGCCGATGCCATCCAGAGCCTGATGTGCCACTGCAAACTGGAAAAAAATGCCTTCGGACGCCGTCATGATCTCGTCTTCGACGAGTATTTCGCGTCAGAATTGGCGCGTCTTGCCCCACTGGCCGCCGATGGACTCGTCAATCTCAAACCCGACTGCATCGAAATCACGCCGCGCGGCCGCTTGCTCATGCGCGTCGTCGCGATGTGTTTCGACCGCCACTTGCACGCGCCGCAGGTCATTCCGCACAAGTTCTCCCGCGTGGTGTGAGCCATGAGCCCGCAGGGCGGCGTCCTGCGCTGGCCGAGCCCGCTGGATCCGGGCGACGGCGATGTCCAGCGGTTCTGCAACACCTGCGCGTTCGGCCGCGTCTGCCTGACCGACGGCTACGACAAGCGTGCGCTCGAAGA
>DATMVT010000258.1:0-9518 GCA_035562895.1 Patescibacteria group bacterium
GCATTGGCTGAATCGACTTCATGCGACGCCCGATCCGCGAAGCGAAATCGGTCTGATGATGTCGCGATTCTCCGCCAACAATGACGCTCCAGAGACGACGACGGGGCCTCGCGGCCCCGTCGTGCGCAAGCAATCGGCGACGCACTTACTGCGTGTGCGCCTTCAGCCAGGCATTGACCTCGCTGTGCCACTGCACCGAGTTGTGCGGCTTCAGGATCCAGTGGTTTTCGTCCGGGAAGTACAGGAACTTGGATTCGATGCCGCGGCGCTGCAGGGCGGTGAACAGCGAGATGCCCTGCTCCAGCGGCACGCGGAAGTCCATCGCGCCATGCACGACCAGGGTCGGAATCTTCCAGTCCTTGACGTGGTTGACCGGGTTGTGGCGCTCGTAGTTGGCCGGCTGCTCGTAGGGCGTACCCTGCATCTCCCATTCGTCGAACCAGAGTTCTTCGGTGCTGTAGCCCATGAAGCGATTGTCGAAGATCGACGCATGCGAGACCAGGCAGTCGAAGCCGTCGGTCCAGTTGACGGCGATCCAGTTCATCATGTAGCCGCCGTACGAACCGCCGAGCGCGCAGGCCTTGCTGCCGTCGAGCCAGTCGTATTTCGCGGTGGCCGCCGCCATGCCCTTCTTCAGGTCTTCGAGCGGCTTGCCGCCCCAGTCGCCGGAAATCGAATCGGTGAACTTCTGGCCGTATCCGGTCGATCCGTGGAAATTGATCGCGACCACGGCGAAGCCGGCGCCGGCATAGGTCTGGGGATTCCAGCGGTAATGCCAGTCGTTGCCGAACGCGCCCTGCGGGCCGCCGTGCACGAGGAAGGCGACCGGGTACTTCTTGCCGGCTTCGTAGTTCCAGGGCTTCACGACGTAGCCTTCGACGCGTTCGTCGTTCCAGCCCTTGAAGTCGAAGAACTCGGGTGCGCCCATGGCGATGCCAGCGAGCTTGTCGGTGTTGAATGCAGTGATCTGCTTCTCGCCGGAATTCTTCGCGTTGCGCGCGAACAGATGCGCCGGCGAGGTCAGGGTGTCACGCGAGAACACGTAGCCGTTCGGGCCGATCGAGAACGCGCCGATGTTGCCCTGGCCGGTCAGGTCGCTGACCTTGCCGGTCTTCACGTCGATCGCGAACAGCGGGTGTTCGCCGTCGGAATCGCTGCTCGTGTAAAGCGTCTTGCCGTCTGCCGAGAGTTGCAGCGGCCCGGCGGAACGATCCCAATCGGCCGCGATGTCGCGCGTCGTACCGGTGGCGAGATCGCGCGCCTTGATCTGGAAGCGGTCGGCTTCAAAGGTCGGGCGGCTCATCGCGAGGTAATACAGCGACTTGCCGTCGCGCGAGAACAGCGGATAGCTGTCCCAGGCGGCGTTCGCGTCGGTCAGATTGACCGGGGCGAGCGAACCGTCTGCGGGCACGGAGTACAAGTCGAAGTTCGTGCTCCAGGCTTCGGTCTTGCCGGCAATGCGTGCCGAGAACACCAGGCTTTGACCGTCCGGCGCCCAGGCATATTCGCTCTCGTCACCGAACGGCTTCGAGGGCACATCGCCGTCGATGCCCTTGCTGACCCGAACCGGCGCGGATTCGGCCTTGCCATCGGCACCGAGGTCGGCGACGAAAAGCTGGCTGCGGCGACCATCCATCCAGGTGTCCCAGTGGCGAATGAAGAGCTTGTCGAACACGACGCCGGTGGTTTTCTGCGCCGCACGTTCGTCGAGACGCTTCTTGCTGCACTCGAGCGTGTCGCAATCGGTGAAGACTTCGACGCTGAGCGCCAACTGGCGGCCAGTCGGTGAGAGCTGGAAGGTGCCGACATCGATCGGATAATCGGTCACCTGCATCGCCTCGCCACCACTCAATGGCAGATTCCAGACCTGCATCGAACCCGAGCGCGGCGACATGAAGTAGATCGAGCGGCCATCGCGCGCCCAGCGCGGACCGACCGAGGTCGCGCCTTTCGCGGTCAGGCGACGCGGTGCGGCGGAGCCATCGGCCGGCACCAGCCACAGGCTCTGCAGGCCCTTGTTCGCGGCATAGTCGGTTTCGCGCAGCTGGAAGGCGACCTGACGGCCGTCCGGCGACAGTCGCGGGTCGGCGACGCGATCGAGATTGACGAGGTCGTTGACATCGAATCCGCGCGGTTCGGCAAGGACCGATCCGGCGGCGACGAGCGCAATGGCGCCCAGGGCAAGCACACGCATGGACAAACTCCTGTACGAACGGAACCGGCATCGTAGTCGCTCATCGCGCCAAGCGGGAAGCGACGCGGGACTGGCCGTGGCTCGGGCGTGGCGGGCATACTCGGCCTCTTTCGTCCTGGATCGCCCATGAACGCTGTCGCCTCGAATGAACTGCTCGGCCACCCGAAGGGCCTCTTCGTCTGCTTCATGACCGAGATGTGGGAGCGATTCTCGTTCTACGGCATGAAGGCGCTGCTGTTCCTGTACCTGACCAAGTACCACCTGTTCAACGACAGCGATGGCTACGTCCTGCTTGGCACCTATGCCGGCCTCGCCTATGCGCTGCCGCTGCTCGGCGGCATGATCGCCGACCGCTGGCTGGGCATGCGCAAGGCGGTGCTGTTCGGCGGCGCGCTGCTGGTGCTGGGTCAACTCGGCATGGCCTGGACCGGTGATCCCGCGACCGGATCGGTCGGTGCCGCGAGTCGCGACGCGACCGCGATCCAGGTCATGTATCTGTCGCTGGCGCTGATCGCGGTCGGCGTCGGCTTCCTCAAGCCGAACATCTCGACCATCGTCGGACGCTTGTACGCCGACAACGATCCGCGTCGCGACTCCGGTTTCACCATCTTCTACATGGGCATCAACGTCGGCGCGGCGCTGTCGTCGCTGGTCGTGGCCTACATCGGCGAACACTACGGCTGGGGCTACGGCTTCGCGCTCAGCGGCGTGATGATGGCGGGCGGGCTCCTGCAGTTCATCTGGGGCCAGAAGTACCTGATGGGCCAGGCCGAACCGCCGAATCCGGCCAACCTGCGTGAACGCAGCTTCGGCTTGCCGCGCGAATTGGCGATCTATCTGGGCGGCATCGTCGCGACCGTCGCGGTCTGGCAGATCCTGCAGACCAAGATCGATTTCGGCCCGCTCACCGCGCTGGCCGGCGGCCACGAAGTCACCCTGACCGAAGTCGTCGCCGTGGTCATGGGCCTCGGCCTGCTGGCCTGGTTCATCGCCTTCCTGTTCAGCGGCATCACCGCGGTCGAGCGCGGCAAGATGATCGTGCTGATGGTCCTGATCGCGATCAGCGCCTTGTTCTGGGGCATCTACGAACAGAGCTACGGCACCTGGGTCGCGTTCGCGGAGCGCGGCATGGACCGCACCACGTTTGGGGTCGAATGGACCGCCGGACAGACGACGTCGTTCGGCGCCATCTTCGTCATTCTGTTCAGTCCCGTATTCGCGTGGCTGTGGCCGCGTCTGGACCAGCGCGGGCTCAATCCGAGCCTGCCCGCGAAGTTCGGCTGGGGGCTGATCTTCTGCGGGCTCGGCACCGGCTTGCTGATGCTCGCGGCGCGCAACCCCGGTGGCGATGGCCTGGTCAGCCTGTGGTGGATGATCGCTGCCTATGCCCTGCTCGTGCTCGGCGAGATGGTGCTGTCACCGATCGGCCTGTCCGCAGTCACGACCCTGTCCGTGCCGCGCGTGGTTGGCCTGATGATGGGCGCCTGGTTCCTTGCCTCGGCGTTCGGCGAGATGATCGCTGGCCGTTTCGGCACCTGGGCGGCGATCGAACCCAATGCCGACGGCAGTTTCGACCGCGCCGGCGCGCTCGCGGTCTATGCCGACGTGTTCAGCGACCTGATGTGGATCGGCATCGCCGCCGGCGTGCTGATGCTGCTGGCGACGCCGCTGCTGCGCCGACTCGCCCGCACATGATCCTGCGAAAATCACGAGGGCCTTCTGTCCACCGGCCGGGTCTGCGACACTGCAACGCATGTCGACCGGGGCGCAAGACCCTCGGCGCGGCGATTCCAGACGGGGGCTTGGCATGAATCCATTCGGTTTTCTGAAGCGGCTGTTCGGTGGCGGCGGTGCGAAGCCCGTGCGACCGACGCCGGGGGGCGGACCCGAGCGCCGTGAAACCGGCCGGACCGGCGCGCGCGAAGGCACGCGCGTGCTCGTGATTGACGATTCGACCACCGTGCTGGCGGTGCTGCGGCGCTATCTCGAGCAGAATCAGTACCTCGTGCTGGAAGCGGAAACCGCCGAAGCCGGCATCCAGATTGCCCGCCAGGAACATCCGGACCTGATCTTTCTCGACATCGTGCTGCCCGGCATGAACGGCTTCACCGCATTGCGCACCTTGCGCCGCGAACCGGGCACCAAGGACATCCCGGTGATCATGATGAGCGGCAACGAACAAGCCACCGAGCAGTTCTATGCCCAGCGCATCGGTGCCGACGATTTCATGAAGAAGCCGTTTTCACGTCCGGAACTGTTCGCGCGCATCGAGCGCCTGCTCGACGCCGACAAGGTCCCCAAGCGCTTCGCCGCGGCGGCGACCAATCCGAATTTCGGCGCACCGCCCTGATCGCCGCAACAACCCGCAGGTTTCCATGAGCAACGACATCGCCGCGCTGCAGGCGCAGGCAGAACGCGCCCTCCGCGAGGGCGACGCCAATACCGCCGTCACGACCGCCCGACAGATCCTCGCGATTTCGCCGCAGCACGCACCGGCCCACTTGTTGCTGTCGAACATCGCCATGCTCGGCCGGCAGATGCAACTGGCCACGCGCGACGCATTGCGGGCGCTCGACGCGTTGCCCGACCAGCCGGCGCCGATGGCCGCGGCCATCGCCCTGAGACTGGTGTCGCTCGGTGAATACGGGCGCGCGTTCGAGGTGATCCGCGGCATCGACCTCGATGCACCGAATCCGGCCAGCGTGTTGTTCGATTTCTCGCAGCAGTTGACCTTGCTCGAACAGCACGAGCTGGCCTTGCGCTTCCTCGACGTCGCCGAGTCGCGCGGCAGCGAAACCTTCTCGACCGCTTACTTCCGCGGCAATGCGATGAAGTTCATGGGCCGCATGGACGAGGCCGAAGCCGCCTTCGAGCGCAGCATCCAGTTGAAGCCGGACTACGTGCATTCGCATTGGGCACTGGCGTTCCTGGGCCGGAAATCCGGCGCCGAACGTCGCGTTGCGCGCTTGCGCGGACTGGCCGGCCGCGACGACTTGCCGGGTCGTGATCGTTGCTACCTCGACTATGCGCTGTATCGCGAACTCGAAATGCTCGAGGACGATGAAGCGGCCTGGACCGCGCTCGAACACGGGTTTCGTGCGAAGCGGCGGGGCATCCAGCATGACGCCGGGGCAGAAACGGCGCTGTTCGACCAGATCATTGCCCGCTTTCCGAGCGTTCCGGCGCCGTTCGCCACGGCCACCCATGCCGCCACGCCGATCTTCATCGTCGGCATGCCGCGCACCGGCACGACCTTGCTGGAACGCATCCTCGGCAACAGCCCGAAAATCGCGCTCTGCGGCGAACTCAACGACCTGCGCATGCAGTACAAGTGGGTCACCGACTATTACTGCCCCGGCTTTTTCGACCGCAATGCCCTGGCGCGCGCCAGCGACGCCGACTACGCCCTGCTCGGCCGTCGCTATCTCGACCACGTGAAATGGCGCGCACCCGCAGCCTCGCGTTTCACCGACAAGAACCCGGGCAACTTCCAGATGATCGGCGCCATCCTGAAGGCATTGCCGCAGGCGAAGATCATCCACCTGAGCCGCGATCCCGCCGATGCCTGCTTCTCGAACCTCAAGGAGCTGTTCGCCGCGAACGCGTACGGCTACAGCTACGACCTCGCCGAACTGGCCGCGCACCACCGCAATTACTCGCGACTGATGGCGCACTGGCATGCGATCGCGCCGGGACGCGTGCTCGACGTGCGCTACGAGGACCTGGTCACCGAACCGGAAGTGCAGACCGAGCGCGTGATGCGCTATCTCGGCCTGCCGCATGCGCCGGGACAGAGTCGCGTCGAGGACAGCACGCAGATCGTCTCGACCGCGAGCAGCGCCCAGGTGCGCGAGCCGATCCACAGTCGCAACATCGGCGGCTGGCAGCGTTACGCGAAACACCTGCAACCCATGCTCGACGCGCTCGCCGCACACTGAATTCGGCGGCCGTCCGCATCGATCGCGGACGGCGCCGGATCGCATCAGTCCTCGTCGGCGTGCGGCTTGTACGCATCCATCAACTGCTTCTGGATGTTGCCCGGAACCGCTTCGTAGTGGCTGAACTCGATCGCGTAGCGACCCCGACCGCCGCTGACCGCCTTCAGTTCGTTCGAGTACTCGGTCACTTCCGCGAGCGGCACCTGCGCCTTGATGATGATCTCGCCACCACGCCCGGCATCGGTGCCGTTGATGCGTGCGCGTTTGGTCGCGAGCCCGCCGGTGACGTCACCCATGCAGTGATCGGGCACCTCGACGTCGAGGTTGACGATCGGCTCCAGCACCATCGGTCGCGCCTTGCTGATCGCGTCGAGGAACGCCTTCTTGCCGGCGGACACGAACGCGACCTCCTTGGAATCCACCGGATGGTGCTTGCCGTCGTAGACGATCACGCGCACGTCCTGCAGCACGTAACCGGCCACCGCGCCATGGTCGAGCACCTGGCGCACGCCCTTCTCGATCGCCGGCAGGAATTGCCCGGGGACGGATCCACCGACGGTTTCATCGACGAAGTCGAAGCCCTCGCCGCGTGACAGCGGCTCGACGCGCAGGAACACCTCGCCGAACTGGCCGGCGCCGCCGGTCTGCTTCTTGTGCCGATGATGGCCGTCGGCCCGGGCCGAAATCGTTTCGCGATAGGCGATGCGCGGCGGCCGCGTCTTGACTTCGACCTGGTAGCGCTCCTTCATGCGCTCCAGCATCACCCGCAGGTGCAGTTCACCGAGACCGCGGATCACCGTCTCGTTCAACTCCTTGTTGTGCTCGATCCGGAAGCATGGATCTTCCTCGGCCAAGCGGTGCATCGCGTTCGCGAGCTTCTGTTCCTGGCCCTTGACCGCGGGTTCGATCGCGAGGCCGAACATCGGCTGCGGAAAGTCGATCGGCTTCAGATGGATCTGGTCCTCGTCGTGCGAGTCGTGCAGGACGGCGTCGAAATGGATCTCGTCGACCTTGGCCACCGCGGCGATGTCGCCCGGAATCGCATCCTCGATCTCGACGTGCTCCTTGCCCTTGAGCTTGAACAGATGCCCGACCTTGAACGGTTTCTTGCCGTCGTCGATGAACAACTGCGTGTCGCGCCGCAGCGTGCCCTGATACACGCGGAACACGCTGAGCTTGCCGACGAAGGGGTCATTGATGATCTTGAAGACATCGGCGATCACGTGCTGCTTCGGGTCCGGCTCGGATCGGAACGGCTCGGCATCGGGGCCGCTGCCCTTCACGAACAACGGCGGGTTGGCTTCGCCCGGATGCGGCATCAGCCGCTCGAACAGGTCGAGCAGTTCATGCACGCCGGTGCCATGGCGCGAGGACACGAAGCAGATCGGAATCAGATGGCCCTCGCGCAGGCATTGCTCGAAGGCATCGCGCAGCTCCTGTCCGGACAAGCCGGCCTCGCCCTCTTCGAGATAGTGGCCCATCACGTCTTCGTTGATCTCGACGACCTGGTCGATGATGCGCTGGTGCGCCTCCGCCACCGACGAAAAATCCGACTCTCCGCTCGGGCGGAAGAAGCAGTCGACGACCTGGGATCGACCCTTGGCCGGCAGGTTGATCGGCAGACATTCGGGACCGAAGGTTTCGCGCAACTGCTCGACCAGCAGTTCGAGGTCGGTGTCGGCATGGTCGATCTTGTTCACGACGATGAGTCGGCACAAGCGTCGCGCCTTGGCGTAATCCATCAATCGGGTCGTGCTGTGCTCGATGCCGAGCGCGGCATTGACGACCACGGCACACGTTTCCACGGCCCCGAGGATCGACAGCGTCGGTCCGCGAAAGTCCGGGTAGCCCGGCGTGTCGAACAGGTTGACGTGCATGCCGCCGTGGTCGATCGAGGCCAGTGCGCTCTGGATCGAGTGCTGGCGCTCTTTTTCCATCGGGTCGTAGTCGGACACGGTGCTGCCCTTTTCGACCGAACCTGCCGTCTGGATGGCGCCGCCGGCATGCAGCAGGGCTTCGAACAAGGTGGTTTTGCCGGCGCCGGAATGACCGACGAGTGCGATGTTGCGGATGTGCTCGGTGCGGTATGCAGGCATTGCGCAGCCCTCCCAGGCGTTGAGGCCGGATGGCGGCGAGCGCGCTGACGTTCGGGGCCACCGGACGGTGATCGAAAGCAGGGTCAGGGCTGGATCGTGTCCCTCGCTGTGCCGATGGTCAAGCCCCGGATGCGAGAATCGTCACCGGCAATTCGGGGCGGAAGATGCAAGTCGATTCAGTGCTGATGATTCACGGTGCAGGCGGTGGCGGCTGGGAGTGGTCGAGCTGGTCGCGCGTGTTCGCGGCGGCAGGCTGGCGCGTATCCGCGCCGGACCTGATGCCCGCCGCTGCCGGACTCGCAGACACATCACTGCGCGACTACGAAGCGCAGGTCCGCGACTGGATGCGCGCGGTGCAGCCGCGGCTCGTGATCGGCGCGAGCCTGGGCGGCCTGCTGGCGCTGCGCTGCCACGACGCCGCCGCGGGCGCGGCACTGGTCCTGGTGAATCCGATGCCGCCGGCCGGATTCGCACCGGCGTCGCCACCCGCGCGCATCTATCCTGACATCGTGCCCTGGCGAAGCACGGCGTCGCTGGCTTCGACCGCGCGCACCCTGCCGGATGCCGATCCATCGAGCTGGCACGACGCCTGGCGACGCTGGCGCGACGAATCCGGCCGCGTGTTGAAGGAAGCGGCGACCGGCCCCGGGATTCAACATCCAGCCGCGCCGGTCCTGATGATCGTCAGTGCGGCTGACCGCGACGTGACGCCGTCGACGTCGCGCGCACTGGCGACCGCGCTGTCGGCCGACGTCCTCGAACTCCCCGGCGCCAGCCATGTCGGCCCGCTGCTCGGGCGTAGCGCACCGATCGTGGCGGCGCGGGTACTGAACTGGGGGGCACTGCGAAACTGAATGGCGGATGCGACCATCGTCGTCACGCGCGCCGGATTCAGAACGAATTCAGTGCGCCAACTCCAGCATCGTCGCCACGCAAGCGTCATCACGGGAGAACATCATGCGTGCAGTACTGAAGTCGATGTCGTTGATCGCCCTGGCCCTGAGCTCGACCACGGCATTCGCGTGGAACGACAACGCGCCCGAATACGACGAAGCACGCGTGGTCTCGGTGGATCCGATCATCGAATACGTCGACGAACCGGTATCGCGCGAGGTCTGCTGGAACGAACCGGTCGAGCGCTATGAAGCAGACGTCCGCTACGAGCGCCACGACGGCGACGACCGCGCCGGCGCGACCGTGTTCGGGGCGATCATTGGCGGTGCCATCGGCAACACCATCGGACGTGGCGATGGCCGCCGCGCCGCAACCATCGCCGGCGCGATGATCGGC
>DATMVT010000259.1:0-16368 GCA_035562895.1 Patescibacteria group bacterium
TGATGCGCGCGGGTTCGCTGGGCGACACCTTGTCGCGGGTCGTGGCGATCCTGACCGAGGATTTCCATACCGATTTCGTGCGCATGGCGCTGTTCCGCCCGGTCGAAGGTTTCCAGGCCGACTGGCTGCGCGTCGCAGGACGCGAATCGGGCGAGTGGGGGGCGTTCGCGGAGTTTTTCGGCAAGGGCGAGCCGCTGTGCGGGCGCATCAACACCGACAAGATCGAATTCCTGTTCGGTCAACATGCGCTGCAGGTGCGCTCGGCCGTGCTGATCCCGATCCGCAATCGCGGACTCCTCGCGATCGGATCTCACGACCCGAACCGCTTTCATCCGGGCATGGGCACGATCTTCCTCAAGCTGATCGCCGATGCGGTCGATGTGGCGCTGGGGCGATTCGACTCGGCTGTCTGAGACGGTTCGCGCGCGGTCACTCCGGCGAAGGCGTGGCGTGGGCCCTTTGCTGTCGAATGAGTTCCGCCAACGCGGTCGCCGTGCCGCCCACGTTCGGTAAATTGCTTTGTCGTGCCAATTTCTCGACCGCGGCGAGGATACGCCCGCGCCGCGCGTCGTCGATGCCCGCGTGGCGGCGGACCATGAGATCCAGGTTCGCGATCGCCTTGTTTCGGTCGGTGTGCGTGGGGCGCGTAAGTTGTCTCAGCGAGGCGTCGACGATGCGCGCGCTGCCTAGCGTATCCACGCAATCGACGAGGTGCTGATTCAGCAGTATCGCGGCTTGGTTGCGCACGGTCCAATCGCGGTCGTCGAGCGCCTGCAGTGCGGCCCGACAACTCGCCTTGCCCCAGTCGAGGCGATTGAGGAAGTCGAGCGAATCGGCGCGGTCCGCGGCTTGGCTGCAGCCAAGCGCGCAGGCGATCAGTTCCTCGCTGCGGCGCTCGCCACCGCGTTCTGCGAGTTTGAGGTGATCGACGTACTGAATCGCGGGATAACTGATGCGATCGGCATCCGCCGTTTCGACCACGTCGATCACCACGCGGGCGTCGCCCGCCGCGTTCGCGACCGTGGCGCAGCCGACCTGGAGGAAGCGCCCATCGCCAAGTGCATGCTGCACGTCGGTGCAAATCGCGTCGAAACGGTCGCGATCCAGCAACCCGTCACCCCGAATCGGTGGCAACGCGATATCACGCAGCAGCGCAACAGGCGGTGCGTCGGTGCCGTGGATCTCGACGCCGGCAAAGCGCCAGGTCGGCGACTGCGCGGCAGCGGCCATCGTGACCGCGAACAATCCCGCCACACATCGTGCCCCGTGCATCATCGGTTCACCTCCGGGATTTGACGGTCGCAGAAAAACAAAACGCCCCGTGAGGGGCGTCCTGATCGTACTGGCGGAGGAGGAGGGATTCGAACCCTCGGTGCCCGCAAAGGCACGCCTGATTTCGAATCAGGTACAATCGACCACTCTGCCACCCCTCCGGATGATGCACGCAGCGGGTCGGGCTGCGAAGGGCGCGAATCATACGGATTCGGGCATCCCGAGACAACCCTTTTTTTCTTGGCGCAGCCGGATTCGTTGTCGGCACGGCGTCGGTCGTTTGGAGTCATCACGATGAGCCTGATTCATGTCCCCGTGTCGTTCGGCGAGCTGCTGGACAAGGTCGCGATTCTGGAGATCAAGTCGGAGCGAATGAGCGACCCCGCGAAGCTCGCGAACGTGCGCCGTGAACTCGACGAGTTGCGCACGACCTGGGGCAAGTCGGACGAATCGAAAGTCGAAATCGCCGACTTGCTGGCTGCGCTCAAGGCCGTGAACGAGCGCCTGTGGGTGATCGAGGACGACATCCGGATCAAGGAATCGAAGCAGGAATTCGACGCCGAGTTCATCCGCCTGGCACGCGCCGTCTATGTCGAGAATGACGAGCGAGCGCGCGTGAAGCGCGAGATCAACCTCAAGCTGGGTTCGGCCCTGATCGAGGAAAAGTCTTACCAGGACTATCGCGTCAGGCCGGTCGGCTGAACCGTCCGAAATGACGAAGGGCGACGTCGCCGTCGCCCTTCATGATGAAAGATCCAGCGCCGGCCTCAGTGCCGGCGCTGTCGTTGCGACCTTATTCGAAGCCGTTCTTGAAGATGGCGTTCGGGTCGAAGCAAGTGCCGGGACCGACGACACAGACGCCCGGGGCACGCGTCAGGGTCAAGCGTTGTCCGGCGGACAGCGCGGCGCTGTTGTTCGAGTACTGCGTGAATACCGTGCCCGCCGGCGCCGCCTGCTGCACGCCGACGGTGGCCGAACTGCCGCTGCCGCCGCCGTTGTTGCCGCTGACATCGGTGTAGTAGATCTCCATCAAGTTGCTGGTCTCGTGCAGGCGCATCATGAACTGCACGGTGGGCGCACCCGAGCCGCTGTTGTTGAAGCGGCGTGCTCGCCACTCGATGTCGAAGGTGCGGTTGGGTGCGATGCCGTTGACCTGGGTGTAAATGCCGCCGCCGGTGGTCGCGGCCGAACGCATGTCGAGGTCGTCCCAGAATCCGATCAAGGCCGGTGCCGCAAACGCGCCTGCGGGCAACGCTCCGTTCGAGGCCGTGCTGGTACCGCCGAGGCTGTTGAACAACAGCGCGCCATTGGTGTCGGCAAACAGCGACGTGACCGGCGTGCCGTAGATGCTGAACGCGAATCCGGCGGGGAAGGCGGAAACTGCAACGCGAGTGTCATCTTCCTGGCTGCCGGCGACCAGGGTGCCGCCGGCCATCGACCCGGCGGCACTGCCTGAGGCGAACGTGTAGTTCTGTGCCGGCGGCTGGCCGACCGGCAACGAGAAGTTGAAGGTCAGCGGCGACGAGGGGCCGTTGAAGGTCACCGTCTGCGTGAAATCGACCTCGCTGCCGCAGGGCACGGATGCTTCGGTCCCGACTTCGTAGGCGATGGTGTTGATGCCGGAGCCGTTGGTCGCGATGTCGCCGTAGGGCGACGCCGCAGTGGCGATGTCGACGCCCGGTGTGCTCGAACTCAGCGTGGTGCTGATCGACGACGCGGTGCTGCCGCCGACATTGCCGAGGGTGATGTCGAGGGTGTTGCATTCGTTCGGTTCGATGACGGCATTCGATGGCGTGGTGACGGCGACGCCGTTGTACTGCAGCACCGGATCGAGCGTGGTGACCGTGACCGTGAACTGCTGCACGGCGGTCGCGCCGCAGGTGTCGGTGGCAAGCACGCGGATCTTGTGGATGCCGAGCGTCGTCAGGGGCGCGGTCTGGATCGTGACTGCGGCCGTCACCGGATCGATGCTGACCGTGCCGCCACCAGGCAGAGTGGTCGGCGACACCGAGACGCCGACGAAGTTGCCGTTCGTGTCGGTGGGCAGCGCCGATGGCGACACCACGACGCTGTTGCCGGTGCCCAGTGCCTGGTTCGCGTAAGTGCCGATCGACGGGATGTCGTTGTTGCTGAGCTGGATCGCGAACACGCCAGACCCGGTGCGGCCGGCGCTGTCGGTCACCTGCAGCACCGCGGGATAGATGCGGAAGTTCGGTGCATTCGGCGCGGCAAGCTGGCAGGACACTTCAGCCGATGCCGACACCGCACCGGCAGCTTCGGACAGCGCGACGATGTCGACTTCCATGGTTTCCGGAAAGGCGGCGGCCGCAAGCGTGTAAGGCGGTGTACCACCGGCAATGGTCGCGATCTGTACCGCGGCCGGCGCCGGCGAACCCTGTTTGGTCACGATCGCATTCGCGGTCGGGGTCACGGTGATGCCGGTGCCGCTGGCGGAAATCGCGAAGTTCGAATTGGTGATGTCGAAGTACGTGTTTCCGGTCGAGATGCCGGTGCCATTGGCCGCTTCGACCTTGATGCGCGCGCGCGTGGTGGCGACGTTCGGGATCGTCACCGTTTCGCTGCCGTCGTTGGCGGTGCCGGCGAGCAGGGTCGAGAAGGTGTAACCGCCATCGAGCGAGATCAACAGATTGACGAGACTGGTGCTCACCGGTGCCGCCGTCGTGTTCGCGACGTTCCAGGTGACCGCGTGCGTCGCGCCGCCGGTCAACGGGCCGGCGATGTTGCTGACCGAGAACGGTCCTGCTGCGGACGTCGCCGTGACCTGACTGGCCGCAAAGGCGACGCCGCCACCGGCGGCGCGGTTGTCGCGCGCCGTCACGCGGAAGTTCATGACGCGTGTTCCGCTGGCCGGATTCGGCAGGATTTCCCCGCTGTAGAAGCTGCCTGCAGCCGGCGGCATCGGCATCGTCAGTGGTGGCGCGTTGCCGTTGTCGAGGATGTAGGGCAACGACGGAAACACGCGCGTCGGCGACGTCGACGCATTGAATGATCGGAACAAGGGCGCGGTACCGTTGTCGCCCGTCGAACTGGGTGCTGCGCTGGGGGTTCCGGTATCGGTTTCTTCCCAGTTGTAGGTGATCGTGTCGCCATCGCCATCGGTGCCGATCGCGGTGAGCTGGAAAGGCGTCTGCTCGGGAATGGTCATGGCGGCAAGCGCACTGATGTTCGGTGCGGAATTTCCGGTGGCGATGTTGCTGCCGCAGGTCGGTGGCGTCCCGGTTTCATCCAGGGCCAATCGCGTCACGATCTGGGTGAAGCTGCGGGCATGGAAGTATGCGTCGCTGTTCGGCTGCAGGTTGTCCGAGCAAATGCCGGCATAGGCCATGATGGTGGAACCGCTTCCTGGCTCCATCGCCGAGGACTGCGTCCATTGACCCCCGCCGCCACAGCCGAACCAAGTGTGATTCGCGCCGAGCTGATGGCCCAGTTCGTGGGCGACGAAATCGATGTCGAAGATGTCGCCGCGCGGCGGGCCGAGCGACGTGAATCCGCGCGCTTTGGACGCGGTGCAGACGTTGCCCAGCGGGGTGATCGCGCCACCACCGCCGGTACCGCCGACGGCATGGCCAAGATCGTAGTTCGCGAAGCCGATGGCATTGTCGATCGTGGTCTGGATGATCGTGTCCGGGCCGGACGGGGCGGCGCCGATCGGACCGACATTGTCATTGGTGTAGACGATCAGGTCGTTGTTCGCGACCAGCACGAGGCGGACACTGAGGTCGCGCTCGTAGACGCCGTTCAATCGGTTCACCAGCGTCGTCAGTCCGCTCAGGCCGGACGAGACCGTGCCGCCGAAAATGTTGGTGTACGAGGACGTCGCCACGATCGCGGTGCGCAAGGTGCGCAGCTGCGTGCCCACCGTGTTCGGCGTGCCGAGTTTGCCGACTGTCGGTGCAGTGGACGATTCCGTGGTCGTCGTCAGTCCATGGTCATGCGTTTCGCAGCGATATTGCTTGGTGTTCTCGCCGTAGTCGCGGCGGAAATAGCTGAGGTAGTGCGTGATGTCGTCCTTCAGCATCGGGTCGATCAGGTAGTCGCCGTCGGGCGCGAGCACTTGGGCATGGAAGCCGAGCGGGGTCACGTCGAGGCGAACGCGCGCATGCGGGTCGTTGATGCCTCGGCCCGAATAAGTACGGATCGACGGGAATTTCGCGGCCAGGTCGGGTTCCATGACCGGCGACTCGACGATCTCGAATTCGGAAAATCCGCCATCCGGCAGCGGCAGGGCCAGGCGAATCGCCTGCGGCGCGTTGCTGCTGAATTCCATCGGGGCGCGGCGCACGAGTGCGTCCAGCGCGGGGACGTCCAACAGCACGGCACGCGACACCGCGGGCGTCACCCAGGGTTCGCCGGCGCGTTGCGGGGCGTTCACGTCGATATCCACCCAGAATCCGTTCGGATCGGTGTTCAGGCGCTGGGTCGGTTCGGCCGCTTGGGCGAACGACGCGGCAAGCAGCAGTGCGGCGCCCAACTGAATTCGGCAGAAAAATCTCAACAACATGGCAGTCCTCTTTGAAAAGCGGTGCCGCGTCGAGCGGCAGTTCGGTCGAAGGGTCAACGCGCCGAAACCCGGTCACGATGGACGCAGGTGGCGTTTGAAAATGCGGGGTCGAGTCATTCCGTCGACGTTCATGATGCTCGCTGTGACGAATTGTAACCGAAGTTTTCTCGGCTTGCTCCGAGTGCAGGAGATCGGCGTCATGCCTTGGCTGGACCGGTGGCCTCGATCAGCGCATCCAGGCGCGCCAGGACCTCGGCCGGTTCAATCAGATCCATCACGCCCGGGTACTCCACGCGTTTGCCCCAGGGCAATTGATCGCCTTGCTTGCCGAGAAACTTGCGCGCGGCGGCATCATAGCGATCAACGGTCCAGCGCAGGTCGGAGTAGGCGCCGCTGCGCCGGCTGTCGGTGGCCGCATGCAGTCCGAGCACCGGGGTGCCCATCGCGTTCGCGATGTGCATCGGTCCGGCATCCGGGGACATCACGACCTGCGCACGTGACATCAACGCGCAGGCTTGCTTCAACGTGTCCTGGCCGATCAGATTGCTCAGCGGTTCGGCGCATTCGCGTTCGATCGCGGCGCCGGTTTCGCGCTCGATCGAACTCGGTCCACCGCACAGCATCACCCTCAGCCCGTGCACGCGAATGGCGTGCTCGGCGACGCGTGCATAGCCGGGAACATGCCAGTTGCGCAACGCATGACTCGAGCACGGGCTGATGATCAAGGTCGGCTGATTGCCGGGCAAATGTCGTTCGGCGAAGGCGTGGTCGGCGTCGCCCACCGGAATGTCCCACTGCTTGGGTGCGTCGGGCAATTCAAGCGCATCGCCGAATCGGTACAAGGTGTCGAGGACATGGCGTCCGCAGGCCGGCGTGATGCGTTCGTTGATGAACAGTCCGTGCCCTTCCTTGGACTTGGCCCGTTCGTATCCGATGCGTCGGCGTGCGCGGATGGCCGTGCTCAGCAGGTTCGCGCGGGCGGCCAACTGGCACAACAGCAGCGCATCGAAACGACGACCGCGCAGCTTCGAACGCAATTCCCGCCACACCGCTGCCAGTCCCTGCTTCTTGTCGATCGCGATGAACTCGATGTCGGGCAGATCGCCGACCAGTCGGGCTTCGAACTTTCCGATGATCCACGTGATTCGCGCTTCGGGGCGGAATCGGCGAATGCGATGCACCAGCGGCAGCATGTGGGTGACGTCGCCCAGGGCGGACAGTCGGAAAATGCAAATCGATTCGGCGGCTGCGCTCACGGAACAGGGCTTGGTTACACTGCGGCCATGAATGATGCCACGGGCGTCGTGCGCACGGTTCTCGAGCACGTGCAGATCGACCGACATTCCGGACTGATCCATCCCGCCGCGCTCGATTCCGCGAGCGTCGTTGCGCTGTTCGGCGGATCGGGCGAACTTCAGGAGGGGCGCGGTCGCGGCGCCATCCGTGTCGTCGATGCACCGATCGGCCGCGTCGTCGTGCGCCACTACCGTCGTGGTGGACTGATTGCGCGTCTGAGCCGCGACTGGTTCTTCTGGAATGGTGCCGATGCGACAAGGCCCTTTCGCGAGTTCCGCATCACCGTGCAACTGCGGGCGGCCGGTCTGCCCGTCCCCGAAGCGATGGCGGCACGCTATTTGCGCACGGGCCTCGGTTATCGCGCCGATCTGGCGACGCGCGAGATTCCGGGAGCCCGCACGCTCGCCGATCGACTGGCCGATACGGTCGATCGAGCGACGATCGATTGGTGCGCGATCGGCACCCTGATCGCGCGCTTCCATGCACTCGGCCTTTGGCACGCCGACCTCAATGCCCACAACCTGCTCTTCGATCGTGACGGTCGGTTGTCGTTGATCGATTTCGATCGTGCGCGGTTCATCGCGCCGTTTTCCACGTCCTTGCAGGGAAACCTCGATCGGCTCGCGCGTTCGCTGCGCAAACTCGGTCACGGCGATCGGGTGGCCGGCGACGACTGGGTGCACCTGCGTCAAGGGTACGAAGCGGCGATGCATCGTCTCGCGGGCTGCCGCTAGACTGCCGCCATGGAAACGAACGGCAGCCTGGCGCTGCGCTTTCTGGGTGTGGGCAACGCACAGGCGGTGGAACTCGGCTCTGCAGCGGTCGTGCTCGAGCGCGACGGCGCGCCGGTCCTGCTGGTGGACTGCGGCCCCGAGGCCTTCAGTGCCTATCTTGCGCAGTACGACGCCTTGCCGACGGCGCTGTTCGTCACGCATGCGCATTTCGACCACATCGGCGGGCTGGAGCGACTGTTCTATCGCGCCTGGTTCGACGCCGAGCGCAAGGGGCGGGTGCGGCTGTATGTCGCGGCCGACCTGGTGCCGGTATTGCAGCAGCGCATCGCGTCCTATCCCAGTCCGCTGGCCGAAGGCGGCGCGAATTTCTGGGATGCCTTCCAGTTGATTCCGGTGGATCGCGGCTTCTGGCATGAGGGATTCTGGTTCGACGTGTTCGCGGTGCGTCACCATCTGCCGCGCACGGCCTTCGGCATCGCCTTGCGCGGCAGCTTCCTGTTCACCGGCGATACCCGGCCGATTCCGGATGTGATCGCATTCCATGCCGACGGCGCCGAGCGGATTGCCCACGATTGCGGACTGCATGGCAACCCCTCGCATACGGGTCTGGAGGACCTGATGCGCGAATATCCCGATCCCGTGCGGGCGCGGATGATCGTCTATCACTATGCCGACGCGAGGGATCGCGCCGAATTCATGCGCGCTGGACTGACAGCGGCCTCGGCCGGCGAGGTTTTCGCGTTGCCCGGGGCGATGGATGCGATGCAGGCGGCCACGCTCGCCCAGCATGGTGGACGACGTCGATGAGCACGATCCTGAATGACCAGCACCAGCGTCCATTGCGGGATCTGCGCATCTCGGTGATCGATCGCTGCAACTTCCGATGCCCGTATTGCATGCCGGTCGAGCGATTCGGCGGGCCGGCGGCGTTCATGCCGAAGGCCGAATGGCTGGGTCCCGCCGAGATCGAACGGGTCGCGCGCGCTTTCGTCGGTCTCGGCGTGCGCAAGCTTCGATTGACCGGTGGAGAGCCGTTGCTGCGTGCGGAACTGATCGAGATCGTCGAGCGACTTGCACGCATCGAGGGCATCGAGGATCTGGCCCTGACGACGAATGCCGTGTTGCTGCCGCGACATGCACACGCACTGCGGCGGGCGGGCCTTCACCGGTTGACCATCAGTCTGGACGCACTCGATCCAGCGGTGTTCAGACGCATGAGTGGCGGTCAGGGCGAAGTCGCGGACGTGCTGGAAGCGGTCGCAGCGGCGGAGCAGGCCGGTTTTGCCCGAATCAAGTTCAATTGCGTCGTGCAACGCGGGGTCAATGAAGACGAGGTGCTGCCGCTGGTCGCGCATTTCCGTGGCACGCCGCATGTCGTTCGATTCATCGAGTACATGGATGTCGGTACCTGCAATCGCTGGTCGCGCGCCGAAGTCGTGGACAGTTCCGAGGTGCTTGCCCGGATCACGGCACGTTGGTCGATGTCCCCGATCGGACGCATGCAGCGTGGCGATGTCGCTGAACGCTATCGCTTCGATGACGGGCAGGGTGAAGTCGGATTCATTTCCTCGGTGAGCGCGCCATTCTGCGGCGACTGCACGCGTGCGCGCATTTCCGCGGACGGCGAGTTGTTCACCTGCCTGTTCGCGGCGCGAGGTGTGCCGTTGCGTCCGCTGCTGGCGGGCGACGACGATGCCTTGCTGCAGACCATTGCGGCGCGCTGGTCGGGTCGCGCCGACCGCTACAGCGAACTACGTGCCGAGCGCGAACGCGAAGCCGCCGGGCGCATCGAGATGTTCCGGATGGGAGGTTGAATGTCGAAGTCGCTGAGCCACGTCGACGCCGAGGGCCGGCCGCGCATGGTCGATGTCGGTGTCAAGGCCGTCACCCGGCGCGAAGCCTGTGCCGAAGCCTGGGTCGTGTTTCCGGAAGACGTCGCCGCGGCGCTGCGCGCGCAGTCGATGCGTTCTGCCAAGGGCGCGGTTCTCGATACGGCGGTCGTCGCCGGCACGCTCGCGGTGAAGCGCACTCAGGATCTGGTGCCGTTCTGTCATCCGCTGCCGGTCGAGAAGGTCGACTTCGAATGCGACTGGATCGACGCCGTACGCCTGCGTTTGCGCTGCAGCGTCGCTGCCGTCGCCAAGACCGGCGTCGAGATGGAAGCGATCATCGGTGTGCAGATCGCGGCGGCGACCGTGTACGACATGTGCAAGGCGCTGTCGCACGCGATCTGCATCGAGCGCGTGGCCGTGATCGCGAAGTCCGGCGGTCGCGACGACTTCGATCATCGCGGCGCCGACTGATGCAGTTGCACGTGCGCTATTTCGCCAGCTTGCGCGACCTAGCCGGACGCGATGCCGAGCGCATCGAACACGCCGGCGACGCGGTTTCGTTGTACGAACGATTGGCACATCGACACGGGATTTCGATGCCTCGGTCGCGCGTGCGTCTCGCGGTGAACGGCGCCTTCGTGGCGTGGACGCAGACGTTGCACGACGGCGACGAAGTCGTGTTTCTGCCGCCGGTTTCGGGAGGCTGACCATGTCGCGCGGCGCATCGTCGTTCTTTCGCTTGAATGATCACGGCATCGACGTGGCGGGCTTGCGACGTGCGCTGGACGACCGGCATTGCGGCGCGGTGGTCGGGTTCGATGGCATCGTGCGCGATCACCACGGCGGCCGTGCCGTGTCCGAGTTGCGTTACGAAGCCTACGCCGAACTCGCGGAACGGGAAGGCCAGGTCATCGTCGAAGAGGCCCGAGCGAAGTTCGCGGTGCGCCGCATCGTCGCCGAACATCGCGTCGGACTGCTCGCGATCGGCGAAATCGCGGTTTACGTCGGTGTCGCCGCTGCGCATCGTGACGCGGCGTTTTCCGCATGCCGCTACGTGATCGACGAGATCAAGGCGCGCGTGCCGATCTGGAAACATGAACACTACGCCGACGGTGCGGCGGAGTGGATTCACCCGGACTGATCGACGCGGCTTCTATTCGAAGCCGTTGATGAACACGGTTTCACTTGGCACTACCGTGCCGGCAGGCCCGAACGCCACGTGGTCGATGTTGATTCCGACCGACGACTCCGTGGCCGTGAGGATGAGGAACACCCTGACGCTCTGGGTTTCTGCGGGGAGCGCGACATTCATCAATCGATGTTCTTTCCACCCGTCGATGACGGTTCCGGTCGGAGACGCTTCCATGAACTGGAGATAGGTCGCGGAACAGTTCGGGACACCGAACGTGGAAAAGCCGATCGTCTGCATGAATTGCGGGCCGCCGGCATACCGCAGCTTGGTCCAAGCCACCAGATCGACATTCTGTGGGGAGATGTTGAGACACTGCGAGAACGATGGCGAGTCCCCGATGGCGTTGGCATTCAAAGCCGCAGAGCCGGGAGTCGGATAGCCGCGGGCATTGTCCCAAAACGCGAGAGACGATGAAGTTGATGTCGATTTCAACCACCCCGCATCGTCGGTGGTCAGATCCGGATTGGTCAGGAGATTCTGGGCGTAGCTGGCGTGTGTGAAGCACATCAAGGCGAACAGCGGCAAGGCACGCAAGCGAAGGCGCATGGAAACTCCGATCGGCGGGGATGATGACCCGACAGTACTACTCGGATACCCGTGACCAGTGCCAGCGTTCGAGCGGTCCGAGTCCGCCATTGTTTCGAAGTGTCACCATCATCGAGCGTGATCAATCGCGTCAATTCGTGCGCTCAAAGATCCATCGCGCAGTCGGACGCGCAGATCATCACCGCACCGCACCTGATCGATCGACTGCACGATGCGGTCCTTTGCGTCGAAGGCGATTGCATAGCCGCGCTCAAGCGTGGCCAGCGGACTCAGTGCGTTCAACGAGCGCGCGAGTCCGGCGAGGTGCGTGGCGCGATGCTCCAGTGCACGTACGCAATCGGCCTGCAGGCGCAAGCGCGCGTGCTCGGCGCGACGCTGCAGCAAGGCGATGCGTTCCAGCGCGGCAGCACGGTGCAAGCGCGAATGCAGCTGATCGATGCGCTGGCGCGGGCGATCGAGCATCGGTGCAGGCATGCGCTGCAACCGCGCGTGCAGTTGGCGCAGGCGGTCGACCAGCGTGCCGAGTCGTGTCACCGGATGACGCGCCTGCAGACGCAGTTGCTGGCGATCGAGGCGCTGTCCGTCGCGCTCGATTCGATGACGAAGTGCACGCTCCAAACGACGCTTCAGCGCATCGAGCCGATCGCGCAGGGCATCGGCCGAGGGCGCGATCAGTTCGGCCGCGGCGGACGGCGTGGGTGCGCGCAGGTCGGCGACAAAGTCGGCGATGCTGAAGTCGACTTCATGGCCGATCGCGGCAACCACCGGCATCGGCATCGACGCGAGTCGGCGTGCCAACGCTTCGTCGTTGAATGCGAACAAGTCTTCGATCGAGCCGCCGCCGCGCGTGATCAGGACCAGATCATGGCGTCGCAGCATCGCGATGCGGTCGAGTTGGGTCCGCAATTGCACCGGTGCCTCGGCACCTTGCACGAGGCTCGGGAACAGATCGGCTTCGAGCAGCGGAAATCGTCGCGCCAAGACGCTGACGACGTCGCGGATCGCGGCGCCGCTGGCCGAACTGACGATGGCAAGGCGGCGCGGGAATGGCGGCAGCGTGCGCTTGCGGGACGGATCGAACAACCCCTCGTCGGCGAGTCGTGCCTTCAAATCCTCGAATGCGCGCTGAAGGGCGCCCTGTCCGGCGGGTTCGAGGTGCTCGATCTGCAGCTGGAACTCGCCCCGCGGTTCGTACAGGGTCACGCGCGCCCGTGCCAGCACGTGTTGTCCATCGGCGGGCGGGAAGCGCAGCAGCATCGCGCGTGGTCGCCACATCGCGCAGCGCACCTGCGCCCCGGCATCCTTCAAAGAAAAATACAGATGACCGGACTTCGCCTTGAGGAAGTTGGAGATCTCGCCCTCGATCCAGAACAACGGGAAGCCTCGTTCAAGCGCCGCACGCACTTCCGAATTCAGCGTCGTCGGCGTCAGGGTCTGGCGTTGCGCAAGGGGCGGGTCGGGAACAACGGACACAGTGCACACCGTGGACGGGGCGTGGGAGCTTAGCGGCATCGCCGCACCGGGTCGATGCGCGAGATCGGACGATGGTCGCGCTTGACGCCTGCAATCCCAGCGGCGAAATTCCCGGCATGGATGATCGAGCAAGCAATGCGCCGTTGCGTCGCATGAGGGAGGTCGCCGCAGAACTCGCCACGCGTGGTCTGGGCCTGGTCGAGCACTGGCCGGTCGTCGAAATCGCGCAGTTTTACGAACAGATCGACAACGTGGCGGCTGCGGCGGATCTGGCCGGGGCGGATGCGATCGGCAATGCGGCGCTGGAACTCGCGGTCTATCTTTCCGCCCTGGTCGAGTCCGGCCACGCGGCGAATCCGGCGCAACGACAGCGTGCGCGCGGCCTGATGACGCATTTGGCCGAGGTCTCGGGTGCATCGATCGGCGGCGTCGCCGTTGCGACGGCGAGGCCGACCCAGCACCGTGTCGTCTACTACCTGCGCGCTGACGATCGCGATTTGCCGGGTTTGCTGCAGCAATTGACCCACGAGCGATTCGTCACGCGCCGTTTCAGCGATCTGAATCGTGCGCTCGCCGAAGCGCGCACCCTGCCACCGCACGCGCTGATCGTGGACGAGGGGTTCATTCCGGGCTTGGCGCGCATGATCGAAGCCGTCGAACGTGCCGGCGGCGAGGATCGGCGGCGACCGCTGACCCTCGTGCTGTGCGATGGCACCGATGTCCGTCAGCGCCTGTTCGCGCAGCGCGCAGGCGCCGATGCGGTGCTGGAGGGCGCCGATGCCTTGCGTGCGGTCGAGCAGTTGATGGGCTTGTTCCTGCGCCAGCGTCGAGAAGACGCGCGCGTGCTGATCATCGACGATGATGCCTCGATGGCGCTGTTCTGCGCCAATGTGCTTGCCCACAAGGGGATCGGTTCGCACATCGTGCATACCGCGCGCGAAGGACTCGACGCCATCGTCAGTGTTCGTCCCGACCTGGTGCTGCTCGACCTCTATCTTCCCGACATGAACGGCATCGAAGTCGCGCAGTTGATCCGCGAGCGACCGGACATGGCGCTGACGCCGATCGTGTTCATGTCCGGCGAGGAAGACATCGACAAGCGCTTCGACGCCATCCGCATGGGCGGTGACGACTTTCTCGCCAAGCCGATGAAGCCGCGGCACTTGCTGGCGGCGGTCACCAGTCGCATGGGGCGTGCCCGAAAAATCGTCGCGGCCGGCCTGGCTGGCGAAGGCGGCCACGACGCCCGCAGTGGGCGGATCGACCGTGCCACGCTGGTGCACGAAATCGAGCGTGCGCGCCGCGGCGAGCTGGGCGAATGCGTCGGTCTGATCATGCTCAGCGTCGATGATGTGCCGACGCTGGCCAGGCGACTCGGGTTCCTGCGCACGGGTGATCTCGCCCGGCAGATCGGCACCACGATCGCGAGCGAACCGGCATTGAAGTCGGGCGTGTGCGCGCTCGGTGATTTCAGTTTCCTGTCGTTGCTGCCGGTTTCGAGTGAGGGCGCCTTGCGTATTGCGGCCGAAAATCTGCGTACGCGTCTGTCCGGGCGCGGCTGGTTGTCGGCGGATGCCCCGGTGCATGCCAGTTTTTCGCTGGGTGCCGCGCGCGCCGATGAACCCGGTGTCAGCGTCGACGACCTGCTCGCCAGCGTCAGCGACGCTGCGCATGCGGCGCACGAAGGCGGTGGCGGTCGCAGCGAATGGGCAACGCGCACGCGCGACGAAGTCCAGGTGTCGCCGGAAGTGCGACTCGCGCATGCCATCCTGCGTCGGCCGCTGATCGCGGAGACCACCGAGTTCCGGTTTCGCGCGCTGGTGCCGCTGCGGGGGCAATTGAATGGGCAGTTCCTTGCCGATTTCGCCTTGGTGCCACCGAAGTCCTCGCAGTCCTTGCGTATCACCCGCGACACCTTTCTTCCGATTGCGCGGTCGCTGAACGTGATGCGGGCCGTCGACCGCTGGCAGGTTCATGCGCTGGGTCAGCGTGCGTGCAGCGAGTCGGCGGGCCTGCCGGACTTGCGCATCTTGCTGCCGATGAGCGTCGATTCCTTGTTCGACCCGGCCTTTCCGCAATGGTTGAGCACCGACTTGCATGGGCTGCAATGCGATGCCGATGCGTTGGCACTGGTGTTCGATGCCTCGCGGCTGGTCGACGACGTGCCACGTGCAAGTCGTGCTTTGGAGTCGATCCAGACGGCGGGTGTCCGACTTTGCCTGTCCGGATTCACCGATTTCGGGCGCGATCAGCAGCGCTTGTGCCGGTTGCCGAGCGTGTATGCGAACCTCGTCGATTGGTCCATCGATGCGAAGGATTGGCGCGAATCGCGCATGCGACTGGTCGCGGAATCGCTCAAGCACGGCAAGCTCGTCGTCATGTGCGGCGTCGATGATGCCGCGCCGCTCGGGGAGCTGTTTCGCGACGGCGTGCATTACGTGTTGGGCGATGCCGTCGGTCATTGGTCGGATGCCTTGCTGGCCTCCGCGGCATCGGTCCGTCGTTGATGCAGGGGCGTTGCCGGCACGGGCTTTCGGGCTAGACTCGGATGGCGTTGCTGTTGTTGCTGTGCGTCCGTCTGTCGTCCTGATGGGGAAAAGCATGCGTCCAACCGATATCCGCAATCCGGATTATTTCCACAAGGTCGTGGATTGCCAGTGGGCTTGTCCGGCGCACACACCGGTGCCCGAATACATTCGACTGATCGCTGCCGGCAAACACGATGCGGCCTACATGGTGAACTGGTGGTCGAACGTCTTTCCGGGGATCCTCGGACGCACCTGTGATCGCCCCTGCGAACCGGCCTGCCGGCGCGGCCGTGTCGAGGAAGGCAACGGCGAAAAACCGGAGCCGGTCGCGATCTGCCGGCTCAAGCGCGTGGCGGCCGATCACAAGGGCGAGATGAAGGCGAAGATGCCGACATCGAAGCCGCGCAACGGCAAGCGCGTCGCCTGCGTCGGCGCAGGACCGGCCGCGATGACCGTGGCGCGCGACCTGGCGCTGGAAGGATATGCCGTCACCGTGTTCGATGCCGATCCCAAGGCCGGGGGATTCATGCGCACCCAGGTGCCGCGCTTCCGTTTGCCGGAGTCGGTGATCGACGAGGAATGCGGCTTCATCCTCGATCTCGGCGTCGAATTTCGCGGCGGCACCCGCATCGACTCGCTGAAGGACCTGATCGGACAGGGCTGGGACGCGATCTTCGTCGGTTCCGGTGCGCCGCGCGCCCGCGACCTCGACCTGCCCGGACGCAGGGAAGCCGCGGCGAACATCCATCTCGGCATCGACTGGCTGGCTTCGGTGTCGTTCGAGCACATCGACCGCATCGGCAAGCGCGTGATCGTGCTCGGCGGCGGCAACACCGCGATGGACTGCTGCCGCTCCGCGCGCCGTCTCGGCGGCGAGGACGTCAAGGTGATCGTGCGTTCCGGCTACGACGAAATGAAGGCATCGCCATGGGAGAAGGAAGATGCGCAACACGAAGGCATCCCGTTCCTGAAT
>DATMVT010000260.1:0-10028 GCA_035562895.1 Patescibacteria group bacterium
AGAACATCGATGCGTCCAAGACCTATCCGCCGATCCTGTTCACGACCTCGACGCGCGACGATCGCGTGCATCCGGGTCATGCGCGCAAGATGGCGGCGAAACTGCTCGAGTTCGACAAGGACGTGACCTACTACGAGAACATCGAGGGCGGCCACGGCGGCTCGACGAACAACCAGCAGGCCGCGTTCATGGACGCGATCGGCTACGTGTTCCTGTGGGAACGACTGAAGTAACCCCGGAACGGTGCGAGCGGCGTTGCAGCCCGCACCCCCAACAAACGGAGAACCGCACCATGCGTCGCAGCCTGATCGCCACCGGAGTCGCCCTCGCCATGTCCACCGCCACTGCGTCATCGCCGGATTTTTCGCTGACCGTGTATTCGTCCGCCGCGCCGGGCGCGATCACGTCCGAACAACTGGTGAACTACGGCCTGCAGTTGCCCGGTTATGCACTGGTGCGCGACCGCCGCGAACTGGCACTGCCGAGCGGCAGCGGCGAAGTGCGCTTCAGCGATGTCGCCACGCGCATCGATCCGACCACGGTCAGCTTCGCCTCGATCACCGATCCGGAAGGCACGCGCGTGATCGAGCAGAACTACCAGTTCGATCTGGTCGACGGGCAAAAGCTGCTGAGCCGCTACATCGGCGAGACGATCAGCGTCGACCAGGTCCGCGGCGACAAGGTCGAGACCATCACCGGCAAGCTGCTGTCGGCCACGAACGGCTTGATCCTGATGCAGCCGAACGGCGAGGTGCAGACGCTCTCGCACTACGCCAACATCGCCTTCCCGTCCCTGCCCGGCGGCTTGATCACCAAGCCGACGCTGGTCTGGCTGGTCGATGCGAAACGCGGCGGCACGCATGATGCGCAGGTGTCCTACCAGACCCAGGGCATGACCTGGTGGAGCGACTACAACGTCATCCTCAAGGGCGACGCGAACGCTTGCAGCATGGATCTGGCTGCTTGGGTCACGGTCGTCAATCAGAGCGGAGCGAATTATCCGAACGCGCAATTGAAGCTGGTGGCCGGCGAAGTGAACCGCGCCCCGGCCGCGCCGGCGCCGATGGCGCTGGGCATGGCCAAGCGCACCATGGTCGCGGAGTCGATGGCGCCCGGATTCGAGGAATCGGAACTGTTCGAATACCACCTGTACACGCTTGGCCGCCGCACCGAAGTGCCGAACAACGCGACCAAGCAACTGGAACTTTTCCCGTCCGCCGTCGGCGTGAAATGCAAGCGCGAACTGGTCTTCACCGCATCGCCACAGCCCTACGGCTTCTGGGGTTCGCCGATCAGCGATCAGGGCTATGGCGCGACCAACAGCGGCACCGTCGGTGCCTGGCTGGAATTCGAGAACAAGGAAGCGAATGGTCTCGGCCTTCCGTTGCCGGCCGGACGCGTGCGCGTGAACCAGGCGAGCAAGGACGGCAGCCTGGAATTCATCGGCGAAGACGTGATCAAGCACACGCCGCGCAACGAAACCCTGCGCATCAAGCTCGGTGAAGCTTTCGACGTCGTCGGCGAACGCAAGCAGGTCGACTACAAGATCGACACCACCGGCAAGCGCATCGACGAAACCTTCGAGATCAGCGTGCGCAACCGCAAGAAGGAAGCGGCGACCATCCGCGTGCGCGAATACCTGTATCGCTGGAGCACCTGGGCGATCACTGCCGAAAACGTGAAGCACGACAAGCGCGATGCCAATACCGTCGACTTCGTCGTGAACATCCCGGCCGACGGCGAGCAGAAGATCAAGTATTCGGTGCGCTACACCTGGTGACGCGCGCAAGCCCTGACGGCCCTCAGGGGCGCGTCGGGGCCTTGAAGCGCACGCCACGGCCGGCACCGACGCTCGGCGCGTTTTCAGCGATGAACTCGACGCCTTCCGCGTCCAGTGCGGCCACGATCTTCGTCAGCGTGGTGACCACGCCGCGCACGTTGCCGGCGCTCGCTTCCATGCGTTGAATGGTTGGCAACGAGACGCCGGCCTTCGTCGCCAATGCCTTCTGGTCCAGGCCTGCGAGCGCGCGCGCTGCACGCAATTGTGCGGCGGTGATCATGATCGGCGGCCCATGCCGCGCATCCGTCGCCATCGCTGGCCCATTTCCGCTGATCGATTGCGCATGTTCTCGCTGCTTCCGAAGTGACGTCCAAGAGCCGTCGATGATCGACAAGTCGAACCGGAATTGCCAGCACCCGACGGCCCGACCGCCACCGGGCAACTCCGGCATCGAGCATCATCTGTTGTACAATGGCGATCGATTTTGATGCTTCTTGCATCATTCGCATCGCCAGCGGTTTCCGTCTGACCGCACTTGCGCCCCGCGTCGGGGGCGTCCCTTCGCAGCCTCATGCGGGTCTTCCGATCCGCCCCGACCGGGAGTCCCTCGATGTCCGCCACGCCTGCACCCAGCGCCGCGCGCACGCGCCGCAAGACCCAGATCGCCGCAGCGAACCCGCCGATCGCCGCGTTGCCCCTGGATCCGGCGCGCATCGCGTTCACCGGCAGCGCGCAGCTGGATGAACCGGCCCCGGCCACCGTCTACGTCCAGGTGCTGTGCTGGCCGATCATGGCGACCGCCTGGGGATCGCTCACCCAGACCTGGCGCACGACCCGCGTCGAACGTGGCGACCGCAAGCCGCCGACCGCTGCCGCCGCCTCGGTCACGTCGTGGATCCGGGCCTGCGCGCCGCAACTGGGCGCCCCGTTTCGCGACAGCACCGCCGAAGACAGTTCGATCGCCGCGCTGTTGACGCGCACGCCGATCGAGATCGCGGTGGTCATCCAGGACTCGCGCAAGCGCCGGGATCCGGCCGGTACGCGCGAACACCCGCAGCTCGAGGCGCTCTCCGGATGCCTGAGCCACTACAGCGACGCCGCGCGTGCGCGCCGCCGAAATCCCTGCGCCATGTTGCTGTCACGCGCCCGCGGCCCCGCCATCGACCGGCAGTGCCTCAAGGAACTCGAACACGCCAAGAGCATGAACTCGGAAACCGGATCGCTCGCCCAGATGCAACTCCACTTCTGGGACCAGCCGAAGGAACCGCTGCCCCTCGAATTGGCCAATGTCATCGCCGCAGCCGTTCTCAAGCATCTGCTGGACCGAGATGGATTCAACCCGGTGTTCGAGGCCGTCCTCGGCAAGCTGGTTCATCCGGCATTTCCATACGCGATGCGCGCAAAAAAGCGCTAGCAGATCGCGTCCATGGTCACCGATCCCGGACCGGGATGCGCCGCCGCACTTGCGGTGGACGGCCCCGGCGTCATCGACACACCCGAGTCGCTTTCGCTTCGATTCGCGGAGATCGACCTGCAGAGCCGCATGTCGAAGCGCGATCCGATCGCACTGACCCTCGACTACACGCGCTCGATGATGGCCTTCCTGCTGTTCGCACCGCGTCCTCGGCGCATTGCGCTGATCGGACTGGGGGGTGGATCGCTCGCGAAATTCTGCCACCACGAATTGCCCGATACCGACATCGACGTCATCGAAATCGATCCGCGCGTCGTCGCGCTTCGCGACCGGTTCCAGGTGCCGCACGACGATGCACGCTTCCGGGTCCACATCGACGATGGCGCCCGCTTCATCGCCGCGACGACCGACCGCTACGACGTGATCCTGCTCGATGGCTACACCGAGCACGGCGTGCCGGCCTCGCTCGCCTCCCACAAGTTCCATCGCGATTGCCGCGACGCACTGCGCATCGGCGGCATCATGGTCTCGAACCTGCACGGCCGCGATGTCCTGGACCAGACCGCGAAGATCCGTCGGACCTATCGCGACCAGGTCCTCGAACTGGACGACAGCCGTTGCAGCAATCGCATCCTGTTCGCGTTCAAGTCCGACGCCGCGGCTGCGCCAGGACGGCCTGCACTGGACGGGACGTTGCTCGATTCCCCGCGATTGCGCGCGATCCTTCCGTCATTGCTGGCGCGCGTCGAACCCCTTGCCTTGCCCGAACGAAAGTCGGTCGCGCGACGCTAGCCGGCACCGCGCGATGCGTCGGTTCACTGCCAATCCGCGCGAAAGCAGATCCAGTCGCCATCCTCGATGCGCCAGTGCGATTCCAGTTCGATCTGGCGACCGGTCTCCGGCAGCCACTGGCCTCCGGTCACGATCACGCGCAGCTTCACGGTCGCGCGTTCACCGAAGCGCTTGACGTCGAGCGGCCCGAGCAGCACGGAGATGTTCGGGTGCCGCAGCGTCTGCGCCACCAGCATCGCGCGCAACTGGCGCTGATCGATTCCTCCTCCCTGGCCACTGAAGTCGTCGGCGACATGATCGACGAAGTCGCCCGATTCTCCGGATTCGATCGATGCCGCCATCGCCGCGATGGTGTCGCGCAGCCGCTGCTCGTCCGGCGCACGTGAACACGCCATCAGCAGCAGCACCATCACCAAGCATCCGATTCGAGCCATCGCGCGATGTCCTTGCCGCCGAGTTGAACGCAAGCGTAACCGAGGCCCGGGCAAATTCCGGGCATGAGCGCTGCCTGAGGATCGCGGGCCGGTGCGCCGATAGACTCGCGCACCCATGCGATCGAATCCACCACGCCCACATTTCCATTCCGCTGCGTGGTTGATGCTGGCCAGTGCCGTGATGTTCGGATTGATGGCGGTCGCGATCCGGTTGGCGTCGCAGTCGCTGCACACGTTCGAAGTCGCGTTCTTCCGAAATTTCTTCGGCCTGATCGCGACCCTGCCCCTGCTCTACCGACATGGCCCGGGATTGCTGCGCACCGAGCACCTGCCGCGCTACCTGCTGCGCTGCCTGGTCGGCGTCGTCGGGATGCTCTGCGGCTTTTGGGCGATCGGCCACCTGCCGCTGGCGCAGGCGGTGGCGCTGTCGTATTCCTCGCCGATCTTCGTGGTCATCGCCGCCGCGATGTTTCTCGGCGAACGGGTCCATGCACGACGCTGGACCGCGGTCGCGATCGGATTCCTTGGTGTGCTGGTGATCACCCGGCCCGGCAGCACCGACTTCAGCTTCGGCATGGTCATCGCCGTGTGTTCGGCGTTCATGACCGGCCTCGTGTCGGTGCAGATCAAGCAGTTGTCGGCACTGGAGCCGGCGGATCGCATCGTGTTCTTCACGACGCTGATCTGGGTGCCGATGTCGCTGCTGCCGGCGCTGCTGGTCTGGCGCTGGCCGGAGGGCATCGTCTGGCTGTGGGTGATCGCGGCGGGCTTCCTCGGCACCGGCGGGCACATGCTGTGGACGCGCGCGCTCAAGCTCGGCGATGTCTCGGCGCTGACGCCGATCAGCTTCACGCAATTGCCGGTGGTCGCGATCGCCGGCTGGCTGCTGTTCGGCGAACACGTCGATCGCTGGACCCTGCTCGGCACCACGATCATCCTCGGATCGAGCGCCTACATCGCGCACCGTGAGGCGCAGCTCGCGCGCCGCCATGCAACCCGGGAGCCGTTGAAATCGACCGAGCCGTCGACGTGACCGGCTGCTAGCCGCGCACCGTGTACTTCGCCGCGACATAGTCATCGACGATCGCGACGAACTCCTGCGCGATGCGTTCACCGCGCAGCGTGTATTTCTTTTCGCCATCGACGAATACCGGCGCGGTCGGCGCTTCGCCGGTACCAGGCAGCGAGATGCCGATGTTGGCGTGCTTCGATTCACCGGGGCCATTGACGATGCAACCCATCACGGCCAGCGTCATGTTCTCGACGCCGTCATAGCGGATCTTCCATTCCGGCATCTTCGCGCGCACGTGCTCCTGCACGGACTTGGCCAGTTCCTGGAAGAAACTGCTGGTGGTGCGACCGCAACCCGGACAGGCGGTGACCAGCGGCGTGAACGCGCGCAAGCCCATCGTCTGCAGCAATTCCTGCGCCACGATGACCTCGCGCGTGCGTGACTCGCCCGGCTCCGGCGTCAAAGAAATCCGGATGGTGTCGCCGATCCCTTCCTGCAACAGCACGGCCAAGGCCGCGGTCGATGCGACGATGCCCTTCGAGCCCATGCCCGCCTCGGTCAGGCCGAGGTGCAAGGCGTAATCGCAGCGCGCGGCGAGCGATCGATAGACCGCGATCAGGTCCTGCACGCCACTGACCTTGCAGCTCAGGACGATGCGATCGCGACCGAGACCGATCTCCTCGGCCTTGCGCGCCGATTCGATCGCCGAGTGGATCAGCGCTTCGCGCATCACCGTGGTCGCGTCCCAGGGTTCGGCGCGCGCGCGGTTGTCGTCCATCATCTGCGCCAGCACGCTTTGATCGAGCGAACCCCAGTTCACGCCGATGCGCACCGGTTTGCCGTAACGGATCGCCATCTCGACGATGGCGCCGTACTGTGCATCCTTCTTGCGACCGAAGCCGACGTTGCCGGGATTGATGCGGTATTTCGCCAATGCCTCCGCGCAGGCGGGTTCGTCGAGCAGCAACTGGTGGCCGTTGTAGTGGAAGTCGCCGACGATCGGAACGTCGATGCCCATCATCGCCAGGCGGTCGCGGATCCGCGGCACGGCCGTCGCCGACTCGGCATTGTTGACCGTCACCCGCACCAGTTCGGAACCGGCACGCCAGAGCTCGGCGACCTGTTGCGTGGTCGCCTTGCTGTCGGCGGTGTCGGTGTTGGTCATCGACTGCACGACGACCGGCGCGTCGCCACCGACGACGGCACCACCGACACGCACGGGAACGGAGCGCCGACGCAGGATCGGCGCGGAAAACGGAATGTGGTCGCTCATGCGGCGGTATTTTCGGCGGTTTTCGCCTTCGCCGCGACCCTCAGGTAAGCACCGGTGTTTTCCAGCAGGTCGATGTCGGCGATGACGCTGACGCGCGGCTCGCGGGTTTCGGCATAGCGTTCCGGACGCATCGAGACCTCGATCCGCGCAAACGACCGCTCGCCGATGCTGGGCGCGAGGAAGCTCAGGCCGCCATTGCCCGGATGCAATGGCTCCAGTTCGATCGCGCGCACCGGCGTCTTGAAACTGGTGCCCGCCTCGGAAATGCGCAAGGCGGCCGGCTCCGCCTGGCGGGCGAGCAGCTCGACACCGGCATCGACCTGGCCGTCCAGCGTGAAACGGAGCCAGCGGATCACCCCGACCATCCATTCGCGATCAGTCCCGTCCTCATCGTCCGGGGACGCCAGACCGACCAGTTCGCCGATCCGCGCCTTGGCGCCGCTTTCGGCACTCCATTGCAGCCGGTAGCCGCCCAATCCCTGGTCGAGCACGCGTGCGCGGGTCGGCAGTGCCCGCGAATTGTCGCCACTGCCCTGTGCCCAGGACGCGGTCTTGTCGCGCTCGCTGAGGCTGATGCCGGGACCGCGAAGTTCGCGCACGAAATTCTCGAAATCGAGCCGGCCGGCCAGATGGAAATGAATGGCATGCAGCCCGATCAGGGTTTCCAGTTCATGCCCGGCGGCAAGGCGCGAGTGATTGCGATCGAACTGCGGTCGCCATGCGCTGCCGAGACGGCGGATCAGGTCCTGACCCAGCGACACTCTCGGACCGCCCTTCAGCCCGAAGCTCAATGGGCCGCCCGCAGCGCCGGCCAGCGACAACTCGCGTTCGAGGTACTGCAGGACGCGCGCGGCCGAAAAGGCGACACGCTGGGCGCCCGCGGCAAGCCGCTCGTCCGGCGTGTAGCCCGGGCCACGATCCGCGTCCTGAGCGACATCGAAATCGTTTTCCCCGCCGGCGGTACTCAGGTCGCAGTGTGCGGACCAAGCGCGGATCGCGTCATGCGCGTCGGCCATTTCTTTCTGCGCCAATCGATACGGATTGGTGATCGCCATCAGCAACACGTGCGCGTAGCACTGCTTCGGCGTGACGGCCGCCTTGCCCAGCAGCGGATCGAAGACGGTCTTGTCGACCACGCCGATCGCATTGGTGAATCGATACAGATCATGCAGGGCCTGCCAGACGCCGGCCGATGGCGCCTGATACAGCAGGTATCCGCGCAGCAGCGACTCGCCGTAGTGTCCGATCGACCTTGCCGAGGCCAGCGCTGTGGTCCCGCCCTTCAAGAACGGCAGCTTGCCGCCGGGCATGCACAGGTCATGCAGGACCATGCGATATCCCAGCGCGAAGGCTTCGTGGAACTCGCGCGACTGCAGACCCAGATGCTGTTTCGCCTGCGGCAGCGGGAACGAGGAACCGATCACCTGACGGTCCGCCTGTGCCACGAGCTGCGCCATCGGCGAACGCAAGGATTCCAGCGCATGCAGCCGCGTCGACGCATCGAGACGCAGGCGATTCAGTTCATGGATGCCTTGCAACAGCACGCGCGACGCCGAAACGGCATTGGCCAGCGGCAAGGCGGCCACCCATTGCGTGATGCCCTTCGCATCGCTCGGAATCGAGGCCTTTGTCGGCGTGCCGCGTTCCGGAAATCCGTTTGCCAGCCGCTGATGCAAGTCGCTCATGGCGCGCCTCCCTTGGGGTCCTCATTGTATGCGTCGTCTTGGCCGATGGCAGCCCATGGGTGCGTTGATTCGCAACGGAATGTGGCAAAACCGCTTCCGATGCACTTCCGGCGCGGGCTAAGATCGGGCCATCGGCAGGGCAGGACATGAGCGAGCGGATCGACATCGCGGTGATCGGATCCGGTCCGGGCGGGCTCAGCGCAGCCACCCACGCGGCCGAACTCGGTGTGTCGCATGTGCTGCTGGAGTCCGCGCCGCACCTGTCGAACACCATCTTCCGCTACCAGAAAGGCAAGCACGTCATGGACGAGCCCGGCATCCTGCCGCTGCGCTCGCCCTTGCCGTTCAAGGCCGGCAGTCGCGAGAAGATTCTCCAGGAATGGCAGGACGGCGTCGCCGCGCTCAAGGTCGATCTCCGGTTCGGACACGAAGTGACCCGGATCACGCGCGACGGCGAGGTCTTTCGCATCCAGTGCGGCCATGGTGCCCAGTTCGAGGCCCGCCAGGTCGTGCTCGGCATCGGCATGCAAGGCAATCTGCGCAAGCTCGGGGTGGCCGGTGAAGACCTGCCCACCGTGCAGTACCAGCTCGATGATCCGGATGCCTACTCGGGCGAGACCATCGTCGTGGTCGGCGCCGGCGACGCGGCAATCGAGAATGCGCTGGCACTGTCGCGAAGCAATCAGGTCATCGTCATCAACCGCCGCGACGAATTCGCGCGCGCCAAGGAGGGCAACCTGCGCCTGATCCTGCGCGCGATCGACGAGGGCACGATCCAGTGCTGGTACAACGCCGGCCCGGAATCGGTCGAGGAACTGCGCGTCGGCCGCAAACGCCTGCGCATGCACGTCGCGACCCAGAACGGCAAGGCCCAGATCCTCTGCGACCGCGTCATCGCCCGCCTCGGTGCAACCGCGCCGCGCGCTTTTGTCGAATCCTGCGGCGTGGTGTTTCCGAGCAAGGACCCGAACGCGGTGCCGGCGATCTCGGAAAAATACGAGTCGAACGTGCCCGGCCTGTACATCGTCGGCGCACTCGCCGGCTATCCGTTGATCAAGCAGGCGATGAACCAGGGCTTCGAAGTGGTCGAGTACATCCTCGGCCGCTCCGTCGAGCCGGCCGATGAGCCGCTGCTCAAGGCCAAGTTCCGCAATGTCGCCGGCATTCCTTCCGTGAATGCGTTGTTGGCGCGCATCCAGGAACGGGTGCCGCTGCTGTCCAAGATCACGCCGTTGCAATTGCGCGAGTTCCTGATCGACTCCGAGATCCGCACGCCGCGCCCGGGCGAGACCATCTTTTCGCGCAACGATTACACCAACACCTTCTTCTCGATCGTCGACGGCGAGGTGCAAGTCATCGTCGACGAGGCCGGAAACAAGCGCATCGCGCTCAAGGCCGGCGAATTCTTCGGCGAAATGGGCCTGATTTCCGGACGCCGCCGCTCGGCGACCGTGATCGCGCAATCGAACTGCCTGCTGATCGAGACCCCGCGACGTTCGATGAACCGGCTGATCCAGTCGGTCGAAGCGGTCAAGCGCGAAGTCGACAAGGTCTTCATCGCGCGTGCGCTGCAGAGTCGTTTCACGCCCGAATCCGGCATCGAGAAGCTGAAGGAGATGGTCGAATCGGCCGAGATCC
>DATMVT010000261.1:0-17758 GCA_035562895.1 Patescibacteria group bacterium
ACGGATACCAAGGCTGAACCCCCCTCCGCAGCACGACGCGCGGCTCTCCCAAACACCCTCCGAATCCGACGCGTCCTGCGCCGTTCGGGCGGTTTTTCCGTCGCCTTCACACAGGAGTGCACCATGAAGGAGTCCGTGTTGTCGGTGCTGGTCTACCTGTTCCGCAACTACTTCCTCGGCGAGCCAGACACGGTGCACGACCGTGATTCCTTGCAGACCGAACTGATCGATGCCGGCTTCGACGCCTTGCACATCGGCAAGGCTTTCGACTGGCTCGCCGACCTGCAGGACGATACGCCCTCGGCGCAGAACCTCGCGCCGCGCCAGCCGATCCGCGTCTACGCGCCCGAGGAGCTGGATCTGCTCGACGCCGATTGTCGCGGCTTCCTGATGGCGCTGGAGCAGCGCGGCGTGCTCGACGCCGAAGCGCGCGAGCGCGTCATCGAACGTGCACTCGCGCTCGAGCAGTCGCCAGTCGACTTGCACGATCTGAAATGGGTGGTGCTGCTGGTGCTCTACAACACCCCGGATCGCGAGGCCGGGTATGCCTGGATGGAGTCGCAATTGCTGGGTGCGCACGTGCCACGCAATTGAGCGCCAGTCCGGTGTGGCTTGACAGCACTATCCCACCCGTGAATCACTGAAAAAGGACGCGCGCGTGTGCGCGCGAGGGAAACGGCGGGCCGCAGGGCCGATGTCGCGTCCGTCGTCACCACTCAACCAGGGATGCCGCGAGACCGTCGCGGCGCTGAAGGGAACATGGCCAAGAACCTGCTCATCGTCGAATCGCCCGCCAAGGCCAAGACGATCAACAAATACCTCGGCAAGGATTTCCATGTCCTCGCTTCCTATGGCCATGTGCGCGATCTGGTGCCGCGCGAAGGCGCGGTCGATCCCGAGCGCGACTTCGCGATGCGCTATGAATTGATCGAGAAGAACGAGAAGCACGTCGAGGCGATCGCCAAGGCCGCGAAGCAAGCCGAGTCGCTCTATCTCGCGACCGACTTGGATCGCGAAGGCGAGGCGATCAGCTGGCACATCAGCGAGATCCTGCGCGAACGTGGCCTGCTCGACGGCCGCAAGCTGCATCGCGTGGTGTTCTCGGAGATCACGCCGAAGGCGATCAACGAAGCCGTGGCGCATCCGCGCAAGCTGCAGAACGATCTGGTCAACGCCCAGCAGGCACGGCGCGCACTCGACTATCTGGTCGGCTTCAACCTCAGCCCGGTGCTGTGGCGCAAGGTTCAGACCGGGCTCTCGGCCGGTCGCGTGCAGTCGCCGGCCTTGCGCCTGATCTGCGAGCGCGAGGAGGAAATCGAGGCCTTCCAGGCGCAGGAATACTGGTCGATCGCCGCGCAGTGCGCGCACCCGACCCAGGGCTTCGATGCGCGCCTGCTGCGTTACGACGGCCACAAGGTCGAGCAGTTCACGTTCCGCGACGGCAGTTCGGCCGAAGCTGCGCGCGCCGAACTGGTGCGCGCCGCCAACGGCGTGCTCAAGGTCGCCGACGTCACGCGCAAACAGCGCCAGCGCCGCCCGTCGCCGCCCTTCATCACCTCGACCCTGCAGCAGGAAGCGGCACGCAAGCTCGGTTTCGGCACGTCGCGCACCATGCGCCTGGCGCAGGGCTTGTACGAGGGTGTGCAGATCGGCGACGAGGGCCTGGTGGGTTTGATCACCTACATGCGTACCGATGCGGTGCATCTCGCCAACGACGCCATCACCGAACTGCGTGAAGTCATCGCCCAGCGCTATGGCAAGCAGGCATTGCCGGATGCGCCGAACGTCTACAAGACCAAGTCGAAGAATGCGCAGGAAGCGCATGAGGCGATCCGCCCGACGTCGGCCTTGCACACGCCGGAATCGATGGCGAAGTACCTGAATCCGGACCAGATGAAGCTGTACGAACTGATCTGGAAGCGCACCGTCGCCTGCCAGATGGCCCCGGCCCTGATGGAAACCGTGGCGGTCGATCTCGCCGCCGGGTCGAAGCATGCGTTCCGGGCCACCGGCACGACCGTGATCGAACCGGGCTTCCTCGCCGTGTACGAAGAAGGCCGCGACCAGAAGTCCGAGGAAGACGATGACGAAGGTCGCCGCCTGCCGCTGATGAAAGAAGGCGACCTCATCCCGCTGTCACAGGTGCTCGCCGACCAGCATTTCACCGAGCCGCCGCCGCGCTATTCCGAGGCCTCGCTGGTCAAGGCGCTGGAGGAATACGGCATCGGCCGTCCCTCGACCTATGCCAGCATCATCCAGACCTTGCTCGGTCGCGAGTACGTGATGCTCGACAACCGTCGCTTCCGCCCGAGTGATGTCGGTCGCGTCGTCGCGAAGTTCCTGTCGAATCACTTTTCGCAGTACGTGGACTACGAGTTCACCGCGCGCATGGAAGACGAACTCGATGCGGTCTCGCGTGGCGAGGAAGAATGGGTGCCGCTGCTGCGCAAGTTCTGGACGCCGTTCAAGGCCCAGGTCGCGGACAAGATGGAGACCGTGTCGCTCGACGAGGCCAAGCAGAACCGCGTGCTCGGCAACGACCCGGCGACCGGCAAGCCGATCTCGGTGCGCCTTGGTCGCTTCGGTCCGTTCGCGCAGATCGGCACCAAGGAAGACGAGGACAAGCCGAAGTTCGCCTCGCTGCAGGCCGGACAGAGCTTGCACACGATCACGCTCGACGAAGCACTGGAACTGTTCAAGCTGCCGCGCATGCTCGGCACCGCCGCCGACGGCAAGGAAGTCAGTGCCGCCGTCGGCCGCTTCGGGCCGTTCGTGAAGCACGGCAGCACCTACGCATCGATCAAGGCCCCGGACAGTCCGTACACGATCGAATTGCCGCGCGCGTTGCAACTGATCGAGGAAAAGGAAGAGCAGATCCGCAACCGCATCATCATGAGCTTCGACGATGGCGCGATCGAGGTGTTGAACGGCAAGTACGGCCCCTACATCACCAACGGCGAACGCAACGGCAAGATCCCGAAGGATCGCGACCCGAAATCGCTGACGCGCGAGGAATGCGTGGCCCTGCTCGAAGCCGGCAAGCCGGTCAAGAAGAAGGCCGGGCGCTTTGGTCGTGCCGCCAAGAAGGCACCGGCGAAGAAAGCCGCGGTGAAGAAGGAAGCGCCCGCCAAGAAAGCCGCCGCCAAGAAGGCACCGGCAAAGAAATCTGCCGCAAAGAAAGCCGCCGCAAAGAAAGCGGTGAAGAAGGCGCCGGTCAAGAAAGCGGCGGCGAAGAAGGCTGCGGCGAACACCTGATACCGTGCGCAACACCCACGGCGCTCGCACCCGCGAGCGCGGCTGGATGCGTGCCGTATGATCGCCCCAACCCGACTTCGATGACCCCATGTTCGGCCTGGAAATCCTGCTCGCGCTGATCCTGAAGTTCTGGGCGATCCTTTACGGGCTCGTCTATGGCGCGGTGTCCAGCTTGCCGACGCTGCATCGCTCGTTGCTTGCGCGACAGCTCAAGGTCGAGTGGCACGACGCCGAATTCCTGATCGTGCAAAGCCTGAATCGCGATCTGCACATCGCCGACCTGACCGTCATCACCCTGGTCGGCGGTCGCGGCCATGTCGCGTTCCGTGAACGCGACACCCTGCTGCTGCAAGGCGAGACCCTGCGCATCGCGGTCGATCCGAACGCAAGCGCCTTGGTGCTGACCGGCGCCATGCTCGACTTGCGCCGCGGCCGCGAAACCCGGCTGTACCGGCGCATCGAGCGCGAACGTGGCGTGTTGCCGCCATGAGTCAGCAACGAATCCTTGCGCTGTTCCTGTGGGTCGCATGCGTCGCTGGCTGCGCCCATCGTGCCCCCGCCGAGGTCGCACCGACGAGCGCAGTCTCCGCGACCTGCCCAACGGGCGGCGACCCCATGCAGCGCAGCGTGCTGTATTTCGGTGCCGCGATCCCGAACAGCAGCGATATCGTCGATGCTGCCGAATGGCAGGCCTTTCTCGACCGCGAAGTCACGCCGCGCTTTCCCGACGGCCTCACCTGGTACGACGCCCGCGGCCAATGGCGCGGCAACGATGGCCAGGTCATCGGCGAAGCCAGCCGCATCCTGATCCTGCTGCATGGAAACGACGGCGAAGCCGCCGCTTCGATCGAAGCCATTGGAGCGGCATACAAACAGACCTTCGCCCAGGAAGCGGTGATGGTCGAACGCGAACCGTCCTGCGTGGCGTTCTAGGCCACGTCAGATCCCATGCTGCTTGCGCACCGAAGCAATGCGCTCGCGCACCTTGGCAGCGAGCGATTCCGACGACTCGGCACGCTCGAAAATCGACCTGAGCACGCGCTTCTCGTCCTCGTCGACGATCTTGTCGCGCAGCGCCAGGCCAAGCAGGAAGTTGAGTTCGCCCTCGTCGATGGTGCCGTCGTCGGCGAAGACCTTGATCGCGCTCCAGGCGATTTCGGTATAGCTCTTGGGCTGAATCGTGCTCATGTCATCGGCTCCGTTCGTGAGCGCCGACGCTAACAATGCGATGACGCGGGACGCAACCGGCCGGCGTCGGGGTCGATGCGCCAACTCGGTGCACATTGCGCGAACTCCGTGCAGTGTCCTCGTCCAGACACTGGACGGCCAACGCAAGTCGTTGATTGGTTTGACCTCCTGCTTGGCACGTTGATTGCGCTGCAACAACCACCTCAACCCAATGGAGTTGCACCATGTCGGTCGAAAACGTGCTGAAAATGATCAAGGACCACGAGGTCGAGTTCGTCGACCTGCGTTTCGCCGACCTGCTCGGCAAGCAGCACCACGTGACCTTCCCGGCGCATGCCATCGACGCCAGTACCTTCGAGGACGGCAAGATGTTCGATGGCTCCTCGATCGCCGGCTGGAAGGGCATCAACGAATCCGACATGGTGCTGATGCCGGACGCCGCGACCGCGGTGCTCGACCCGTTCACCGAGCACACCACCCTGATCCTGGTCTGCGACGTGCTGGAACCGAGCACGATGCAGGCCTACTCGCGTGACCCGCGCACGACCGCGAAGCGCGCTGAAGCCTTTTTGAAGTCGTCCGGCATCGCCGACACCGCGTTCTTCGGTCCGGAGCCGGAATTCTTCATCTTCGACAACGTGCGCTGGCAGAACAACATGAATGCCACCGGCTTCGAGATTGAATCCGAGGAAGCGGCGTGGAGCACCAACAAGAAGTACGAGTCCGGAAACACCGGTCATCGCCCGGCGGTGAAGGGCGGCTACTTCCCGGTCGCGCCGGTCGATTCGCTGAACGACATCCGTGGCGAGATGTGCAAGACGCTCGAAGCCATGGGCCAGACCGTCGAAGTGCACCACCATGAAGTCGCCAACGCGGGCCAGTGCGAGATCGGCGTCAAGTTCAACACCATGGTCGCCAAGGCCGACGAGCTGCTGAACCTGAAGTACGTCGTGAAAAACGTCGCGCACCGCAACGGCAAGACCGCGACCTTCATGCCGAAGCCGCTGGTCGGCGACAACGGCTCGGGCATGCATGTGCATCAGTCGCTCGCGAAAGGCGGCCAGAACCTGTTCGCGGGTGACGGCTACGGCGGACTGAGCCAGCTCGCGCTCTGGTACATCGGCGGCATCTTCAAGCATGCACGCGCGATCAACGCGTTCACGAACTCGACCACGAACAGCTACAAGCGACTGGTGCCGGGCTACGAAGCGCCGGTGATGCTCGCCTACTCGGCACGCAACCGCTCGGCTTCGTGCCGGATTCCGTGGGTGTCGTCGCCGAAGGCGCGCCGCATCGAGATCCGCTTCCCGGATCCGATGAACTCCGGTTACCTCGCCTTCGCCGCGCTGATGATGGCCGGCCTCGACGGCATCAAGAACAAGATCGATCCGGGCGCGCCCAGCGACAAGGACCTGTACGACCTGCCGCCGGAAGAAGCGAAGAACATCCCGACCGTCTGCCATTCGCTCGATCAGGCGCTGGAAGCGCTTGATGCGGACCGCGAGTTCCTGAAAGCCGGCGGCGTCTTCACCGACGACATGATCGACGGCTACATCGACCTGAAGATGCAGGAAGTCACGCGCTTCCGCGCCGCGACGCATCCGCTCGAGTTCCAGATGTACTACTCGATCTGAGTTCCTCTCACCGGCAGTGAGCGAGCGCCCGGCCTTCGAGCCGGGCGTCTTGTTTGTGCGGATTGGCCCGTTCCGGCATCGGCCTGCGTGAGGTGTGGTGAAGCTCCCCACTCGCCAGGACCCCGCCGATGATGCGTTCCATGCTCCGATGTCTTGCCGCCGCCGTGATGTGCCTGTCGGCGCCTTTGCGTGCAGCCGACTATTGCGTCGCCAATGCGAGCGACTTCGTCACGGCACTGACCGCCGCTGCGGCGAGCAATGAGGACGACACGATCAAGCTGGTCGCAGGCACGATGCAGATCGCCGCGCCGATCGACCTGACGGTGAAGGGCGATCTGACCCTGCGCGGCGGCTACGGCAGCGGTTGCCCGTTCCTCCTGTCGGCCAATGGCAGGACCACGCTGAATGCGTCGAACACCTTGTTCCGGCTCGGCAAGCCGAGCGGCGACCTGACGCTGTCCCGGCTGCGCTTCTCGGGCTTCAGCACGGTCTTCGTTTCGGACAGCAGTTGGGCTTCTGCGGTCATCACTGGCCGCCTGCTGATCCAGCGATGCGCGTTCGACGGCAACGGCACCGGTCTTCTGGTCGGCACCACGCATCACGACGTACGCATCGAGAACAACCTGTTCATCGGCAGCACGGTCGACAGCGGCAACATTCTCAGCGGTGCCGGATTGACGCTGTCGATCAGCGCAAACGCCGTCGCCGACATGGCGGTTGAAGTCGTGCACAACACGGCCGTGGCCAATCGCTATGGCTACACGATCTACACCGGCGCCGCAGCGCCGCCGGTCATCACCGCATTCGCCAACAACATCGCCCACGACAATCGTTCGCACGACCTGGTGCTGCGTGTTCCGGTCAAGGCCAACCACAACCTCTGGCAGACGCTGAGTCTGGCTGCGGAAGGCGCGCTCGCCGCGGGGTCGGCGAACAACCTCGACGTGAATCCGCAACTGGACGTCAACTACCAGCCGGTCGCGCCCGGCGCGCCCGTCATCAATGCCGGGACCAACGCGCCCCAGGGCGGATTGCCGTCGACCGATTTCGACGGCGGTGCGCGTCGCATCGGCACGCGCCCGGACATCGGCGCCTACGAGAGCGTGGTCAACGACACCGCGGTGCTGCTGGTCACGAACACCAATGACAGCGGCGCCGGCTCGCTGCGCCAGGCCATCGACAATGCCAACACCAATCCGGACACGAAGAGCATCGAGTTCAACATTCCCGGCACGTGCCCGCGCGTCATCGCACCCGCCACGCCTTTGCCGCCGCTCACCGAGCCGGTATCGATCCTCGGTTACACCCAACCCGGCAGCGTTCCGAACAGCGATGCGACGGCGTTCAATGGCACCTTGTGTGTCGCGCTGGTGGGCGGCGGCAACCTCGACTCGGGTCTGGAACTGTTGACCGGCGTCGGCGAATCGATGCTGGTCGAAGGCCTGTCGTTCAACGGCTTCACCCTGCACGGCGTGAAGGTTTCGGGTGACGGCACCGGCAACGTGCGCGGCAATGCCTTCGGCGGCAGCCTGAGCGGCGTCATCCTGCTCGAACCGGGCTTCGACGAGGTCGCGATCCGCGTCGAGGACGCCAGCGGCAGCGTGATCGGCGGCTACGACGTCGCCGACCGGAATCTCGTCGCTCGCGCGACGCAGGCAGGCATCCATCTCGAAGGCGGCACCGCTGCGCGCATCGTCCGCAACAACCTGATCGGCTTCGATGCCTCCGGCACGCTCGCGCGCGCGAATGGCGTCGGCATCCGCATCGCGGGCGGCAATGCCGACGACATCAACCGCAACCGCATCGGCTTCAGCGCGACGCAGGGCATTCTGGTCGAGCCGCTGGCCTTGGCGCAAAAGCTGCGCATCCTGAGCAACCGCATCGGCGTGTCCGCCACCGACGCGCCCGCCGGCAATGGCGGCAACGGCATCCGCATCAGTGCCGGAAGCGAACACGTGATCAGCGGCAACACGGTGCGCCACAGCGGCACCGACGGCATCGTCGTGCTGACCGAGGCGAGGCGCGTCAGCATCATCGCGAACTACATTTCCGACAACGTACGGCAGGCCATCGACCTGTCGCCGGACGGTGTCAATCCGCTGAACCTCGACGTCGGTGCGACCGGTGCGAACGACGACCAGAACCGGCCGGAGATCCTGTACGCCACCGGCAACGACGACGGCATCACCGTGTTCGGCCGACTGACCAGTGCCAACGGCAGCTACGACATCAGCCTGTACAGCACGCCGTCCTGCGACGCGAACGGCTATGGCGAAGCCGGCATGCTGGTCGGCTCGACGACGATGATCATCGGCAACGCCACCGCGGTCTCGAACGGCCTGGTGACGTTCACCGCCGAATTGCCGGGCAGCCCCGGTCTCGGCGGCACCGCGATCACCGCGATCGCCACCGACGAGCTCGGCAACAGCAGCGAAACCTCGGGTTGCGTCACCCTGCTGCTGCGCGATGGCTTCGAATGAACCGCGCGCGTGACGAGGCTGCTGCGCTGCGCGAAGCCCGTACACTGGGCGTATGTCCCTCACCGCCACCCTGCCCCTGCTCGATGCGCTGAGCCTGCCGCTGCTGCTGGTCGATCATGAGCGCCGCATCCTGGCGCCGAACGCGGCGTTCTGCGCATGGACCGGTGCCGGCGCAAGACGCTGGATCGGCATCGCGTTGCGTGACCTCGGCGCGATCGGTGCGCAACTGGACGCGTCCGTGCAACGTTGCGCGGCCGAGCACCAGACGCAGCGCCTGGCGAACGCGCTGTTCCAGCCCAAGCCCGACATCGAGTTGCGCGCCGACGTCGTCTGTTCCAGCGTGGCGAACGGGGAGGTCGCATTCGCGATCGAATGGCATCGCGCCATCGGCTTGCCGGAAGCCGAACGCGCGGCGGCATTGCCCAACGCCCTGGCGGCGACGCTGAAGGGCCTGGCGCACGAAGTCCGCAACCCGCTGGCCGGCCTGCGCGGCGCGGCGCAGTTGCTGGCGCGGCGCATCCACGATGCCGACGCGCGCCGTTACATCGAGGTCATCGATGCCGAGACGCAACGGTTGGTGGAACTGGTCGAGCGACTGCTCGATCCGCATCCGCAAAAACCCTTCGCGCCGCTCAACATCCACGACGTGCTGGAGCGCGTGCGTGCGCTGGCCGAATCCGATGCCGGCTGGAGTGCGCGCATCACCCGCGACTACGACCCGAGCTTGCCGGAACTGCCCGGTGATCGTGATCGGCTGATCCAGGCCGTGCTCAACCTGGTGCGCAATGCGCTGGAGGCGGGCGCGAACGAAGTGCGACTGCGCTCGCGCGCCGAGCACGGCGTGATGATCGGCGAGTCCACGCATCGGCTGGCCCTGCGTCTGGACGTGATCGACGATGGCCGCGGCATTCCCGAGGCACTGGCGCCACGCGTGCTGCTGCCGCTGGTCTCGGGGCGCGCCGAAGGCAGCGGCCTCGGGCTGGCGCTGGCGCACGAGATCGCGCGTGAACACGGCGGGGGCCTCAGCTTCATCAGTCGCCCCGGGCATACCGTCTTCACCTTGCTGCTGCCCTACGAGCGCGAGACCGGCGACAATGCGCCATGAGTGAGATCTGGATCCTCGACGACGATCGTTCGGTGCGCTTCGTGCTCGCCGAATCACTGCGCGATGCCGGCTACCGGGTGCGCGACTTCGACAACGCGCGTGCGGCCTTGAGCGTGCTCGCGCATGCCTCACCCGATGTCGTGTTCACCGACGTGCGCATGCCCGGCACCGACGGCTTCCAGTTCCTGGAATTGTTGAAGCGCTCGAAGCCGGATGTGCCGGTGATCGTGATGAGCGCCTATACCGACATCGCCAGTACCAGCGCCGCGTTTCGTGGCGGCGCCTTCGACTTCCTGCCCAAGCCCTTCGATCTCGACGTCGCGACCCGGCTGGTGCAGCGCGCGCTCGCCGGCGCAGCGCTGACCACGGTGGCGCCGGCCGCGAGCGAGGTCGAACTGTCGCTGCTCGGGGAATCGCAGCCGATGCGCGAGCTGTTCCGCGCCATCGGCCGGGTCGCGGTGACGGATCTGAACGTGTTGATCACCGGCGAAACCGGCACCGGCAAGGAACTCGTCGCGCGCGCCCTGCACCAGCATTCATTGCGTGCGCGCGGTCCGTTCGTTGCCCTGAATACCGCCGCGATCCCGGCCGAGCTGCTCGAATCGGAACTGTTCGGCCATGAAGCCGGCGCCTTCACCGGTGCGCACAGGCGCCATGTCGGTCGTTTCGAGCAGGCCCAGGGCGGCACCCTGTTCCTCGACGAGATCGGCGACATGCCGACGGCACTGCAGACGCGCCTGCTGCGCGTGCTGGCCGAGGGCGAGTTCTATCGCGTCGGTGGCCGCGAGTTGATCCGCGTCGACGTGCGCGTGATCGCCGCCACCCATCAGGACCTCGAAGTGCGCGTGGCACGGGGCGAATTCCGTGCCGACCTCCTGCACCGGCTCGACGTCGTGCGATTGGAACTGCCGCCGTTGCGAGCACGCCGGGACGATATTCCGCTGCTCGCGGACGCTTTTCTGGATCGGGCCACGCGCGAGGCGCGCGTCGAGTCGAAGCGTTTCAGCACCGAGGCGATGGCCCGGCTGCAGGCGCACGACTGGCCCGGCAACGTGCGACAACTGGAGAACCTGTGCCGGCGCCTCGCGGTGATCACGGTCGGTCGCGAGATCGGCCTCCATGAACTGCCGTCGTTCCTGACCGAGACGCAGGTCGCGGCGGCATCCGCCATCGCCGCGGGCGGTCGCGCGCACCCGGAGTTCGCGCCAGGCGCGGGTGCCAGTCGCGATCAAGACTGGCCGGACGCGTTGCGCCATTCGATCCAGCGCGCGATGCGCCAGGGCAGGCCGGGCGTGTTCGACGAAGCCCGCGAGCTATTCGACAAGACTCTGCTCGAAGCCGCGCTCGAACTGACCCGCGGCCACCGCGTCGATGCCGCGAAACTGCTCGGCATCGGCCGCAACACCATCACCCGCAAACTCGGCAGTTCGCGCAACCGCCGAGGGTGATGGCCGGTCGGCCTCAGGCCGACACCGCCAGGCTTTCGCGGTGGTAGATGCGCGCGGTGATGGCGGCGGCGACACCGGCAATGGCCAGCCCGCTGCCGATCAGCACGGTCCATTCCAGCGCGCTGATGCCTTCGGCGCGCACCAGACGCATGATCGCCTGATGTTGCGCCAGCAGCGGCACCGCGAACATCCACAACTGCGCCTTCACCGGCACCACCATCATGATCATCGACGGGATCGCCGGGATGATGGTGAACAGGCCGAGCCAGCTCTGTGCTTCGCGATAACTCTTGGCGTTCGCGGCGATCAGCGTCTGCAGCGACGAGGCCAGCAGGATCACCGGGGCCAGCGCCAGCAGCAGCTGCAGGAACACGCCGATGCCGAGATTGAATTTCACTCCGAGCTTGGTCAGCGGCATCTGCGGCAACAGCACCGCGAAGGCCAGCAAGGTCAACAGCAACGACCCGATCGCGAACGCCGAGGTGGCGCCGAGTTTGCCGAGCATGATCTGCCCGCGCGGCACCGGCGTCGCCAGCAGCGGTTCGAGCGATTGACGCTCGCGTTCACCCGCCGTCGTGTCGATGGCGAGATACATGCCGCCCATGAAGGCACCCAGGATCAGCATGTACGGCAGGAACGCGAGGAATTGCGCGCCGCGCGCGACGTCCGACGCCTGGTCGCGATCGACGATGGCAAGTGGACGCACGATCAGCGGATTGATGCCGCGCGCGAGCAGGCGCAGCGCGCCGACCTGTTGCCCGTAGGCATTCAGCGCCTCTTCGACACGACGCCGCGACTGCTCGGTGTCCTGGCGCGAGCCGTCGTAGATCAACTCGAGTTCGGCCGGTTCGCCCTTGCCCCACCACGCCGCGTAGTCCTTGCCGATGCGCAGCACGACTTCTTCGTCCTGCGCCTTGATCGCCGCCACCGGATCGGCCGGGCCGGACTCGATCTTGATGTTGCGCGTGGCGATGAACGCGACCAGGTTCGGTGCCAGCTCGGCGCCGATCACCGGCAGTTCCAGCGGCTTCTCGGCACGACCGAGTTCGCGCGTCATCACCGTCGAGATGAGCACCGCGAAGATCAGCGGTCCGATCAACGGGCTGACGATCAGCGCATTCATCACCGTCTTGCGGTCGCGCAGGTTTTCCAGCACTTCCTTGCGGAAGATGGTCCAGATTGGATTCTTCATCCGAACAGCCCCTCATCGGTACCGATCGCCTTGACGAAGGCGTCTTCGAGATTCGCCTCGCCGGTCTGCGCGCGCAGCGCATCCGGCGAGCCCTGTGCCACCACCTTGCCTTTCGCGATCACCACGATGTGATCGCAGAGTGCGCTCACCTCCTGCATGATGTGCGAGGAAAACAGCACGCAGCGGCCCTCGTCGCGCAGCTTGTGCAGGAAGCTGCGCATCGCCCGCGTCGACATCACGTCGAGCCCGTTGGTCGGCTCGTCCAGGATCACGTTCTTCGGATCGTGGATCAGCGCGCGCGCGATCGCCGTCTTGACGCGCTGGCCCTGCGAGAAACCTTCGGTGCGCCGGTCGGCGATGTCCTGCATGCCGAGCGCCGAGATCAGCGCGTTGCTGCGCTCGTCGATCAGGCGCGACTCGAGTCCGTGCAGGTCGGCGAAATAGCGGATGTTCTCGCGCGCGGTCAGGCGCTTGTACAAGCCGCGCGAGTCGGGCAGCACGCCGAGGCGGCGGCGCACGTCCACGGTCTCGGTCTGTGCGTCGAGCGCATCCACGAGCACGTGGCCGTGGTCCGGCTTCATCAGCGTGTAGAGCATGCGCAGCGTGGTCGTCTTGCCGGCGCCGTTCGGGCCGAGCAGGCCGGTGATCTTGCCGTCCTCGGCCGTGAAGCTGACGCCATCGACGGCTTTCACGGTGCCGAAGGCTTTGTGCAAATCGCGTACTTCGATCATGGCTTACGGTCCCCAGCCATTGGCGTTGATGAATGCCGGAATCACCGGCATTGCGTCGAGGCAGCTCGCGTCGAGCGCCTTGGCGTCATTGGATTCGATGAAGTCCGCGGCCAGCCTCGGCATGCAGCCCGCGGTCAGGACGATGTGGCCGCGGCCGCGCACGACCAGATGCCGGCCCTTGGCGTAGCCTTTCGCCGTCTCCTCGCCGTAGCGTGGTGGCGTCACCGGATCGAACTCGCCGGAAATCAGCAGCACCGGCACGTCACTCTGGATCGGGTCATGGAAGTCCTTCGGGCGATCGCCCTTCGGCCAACCGGCGCATTGCGCCTGCATGACGCTGACCATGTCGGTACCGAGCAGGCTGTCGGCGTCGGCGGGATCGATCACAAGGCGCTCCGCGTCCTCGCTGCAGATCACGCTGAGCTGCATGCCATGCATGATCGACTCGCCGATTTCGCCCAGGATCATGTCGGACTGCGCCATCAAGGTCTCGAAGCGACCCTCGGCGGCCTCGTTCAAGGCCTGCGGCAGCAAGGCCGCGGCCTCCGGGGAATACGAGAACAGGCGCACCGTCGCGGCCAGATGCCCGAACGTGAACGACTCGTCGCGCATCGCCCAGGTCTTGGTATCGCGGTAGCGCACCGCTTGCTGGCCGCTGCGCAACTGCAGCTTCAGCTTGGCCAGATCCTCGGCCGGGTCGCCGAAGGCCTTGGCGCATTCCGCATCGTCGCGGCAACGCTTGAAGATCGACGCCAGCGCGGCTTCCAGGTTCTTTGCATGTTCGTTGCCCAGCGCGAGTGTTGGCGGCACCACGCCGTCGAGGATGATGCTGCGGATGCTGTCCGGGTAGTAGCGCAAGTAGGACTGTGCGGCACGGGTGCCGTAGGAGCCGCCGACTAGGTTGACCTTGTCGGCGCCCAGCGCCTTGCGCACCGCATCGAGATCGGCGACGGCGACGGTGGTGGTGTAGAAGCGCGGGTCGGCACGCTCGGACAAGTCCTTGGCGCAGCGTTCAGCGAATGCCTTCTGGGCATCGGGATCATTGCTCTCTTCGGCCGAAAACGTGCTCTCCGCCTCTTCGCCCTTGCACACCAGCTTGTTCGATCCGCCGGTGCCGCGCTGGTCGACGAGCACGATGTGGCGCTTCTCGCGCATGCGCTCGAATCCAGGGGCGACCTGCGGATAGCTGTCGAGCGCCGACTGGCCGGGGCCACCGGCGAGGAAGAACACCGGGTCGGGCTGCGGATCGGCGGTCTTCGCCGGCACCAACGCGATGCGCAGATCGATCTTGCGGCCCTCCGGCAGCGCCGGATTCTCGGGCACGGACAGCGTCGTGCATTGCGCACCGAGCACATCCGCGATCACCGGATTCTTCAGATCGCAGTCGGAAAACTCCAGCGAACCGACGGTCCGCTTCGCGGCCGCCCCTGTGGACGCCAACGCCGTCGCGACAGCGATCGCGATGGCCCAATTCAACTTCGTCATCATCATCCTCCTCGGGATGGCGGGCATGCTAGGGGAGCGCGGTGTGGCTTGCCGAGTGACGCTTGTCAGCTGCGGCGGTTGACGGCTGGCGTCAGCGCGAACTCACGTATTTCTCGCGACGGATCGACGGCACCGGCAGTCCGCTGCCCTTCAGGGACTCGAAGCAGGCATCGACCATGTTCGGGTTGCCGCACAGGTAGGCGATGTCGCGGGTCGCTTCCGGCGCGAACTCCGGCAGCGCTTCCTGGACGTAACCCTTGCGATCATCGACGCGCGCGGCGGCGCGCGCTTCGCGCGACAGGCAGGGCACATAGCGGAACCATGGATGCGCATCGGCGAAGGCGTCGAATTCGTCGGCGTACAACAGGTCGGCGGCGGCACGCGCGCCCTGCAGCAGCACCACGTCGATGCCGCGTTCGCGATGGTGGCGCAGCAGCTCCGGCAGCATCGCGCGATACGGCGTGACCCCGGTGCCGGTCGCGATCAGCAGGTAACGCGTGTTCTTGTCGGCATCGAACAGCACGAAGCGACCATAGGGCCCGCTCGCCTGCACCGTCTCGCCGGGCGCGAGCGTGCTCAGCAACTTCGTCGCCGCGCCGCCTTCGACATACGACACGGCGATCTCGATGTGGTCTTCGGGGTTGTACGGATCGTCGGCCACGGTCGCCACCGAGTAGCTGCGCTTGGTCGGCTTGCCGTCGTCGTATTCGAAATGCACCTGCAGGAACTGGCCCGGAATGAACGGCAGCGGCTGGCCGTCCGCGCGTTCGAAGGCCAGATGGCGAACGGTTGGCGCGATCATGTGCGCTCGCGCCAGTCGCAACACGAATTGTTCGGCCATCGGTGCACTCCTTCAGGGGCGGCGATTCTAGCCGCTGTGCTAGCCTCGCGCGCCGAATCTGGAGCGTTGGATGAGCGAACTGGCGTTATCGATTCGAGGTCTGCAGAAGATCTACGACAATGGCGTGACCGCGTTGCGCGGCATCGATCTCGACGTCGCCGCCGGCGATTTTTTCGCCCTGCTCGGTCCGAACGGTGCCGGCAAGTCGACGACGATCGGCATCGTCACCTCGCTGGTGCGCGCCACGGCCGGCAGCGTCAAGGTATTCGGCCATGATCTGGTGACGCAGCGCGAGGCGGCGCTGTCCTGCGTCGGCGTGGTGCCGCAGGAAATCAATTTCAACCAGTTCGAAAAGCCCCTGGACATCGTCAGCAACCAGGCCGGCTTCTACGGCCTCCCGCGCAAGCTGGCGCGCGAGCGTGCCGAGAAATACCTGAGGCAGTTGTCCCTGTGGGACAAGGCCGAGGTCACCGCGCGCACACTGTCGGGCGGCATGAAGCGGCGCCTGATGATCGCGCGCGCGATGGTGCATGAGCCGCGCCTGCTGATCCTCGACGAGCCGACCGCGGGCGTCGACATCGAGATCCGCCGTTCGATGTGGCAGTTCGTGCAAGGCATCAATGCCGCCGGCACCACGGTGATCCTGACCACGCACTATCTCGAGGAAGCCGAGAGCCTGTGCCGCAACATCGCGATCATCGACAAGGGCGCGATCGTCGAGAACACGTCGATGAAATCGCTGCTGTCGAAGCTCGATCGCGAGTCCTTCATCCTCGATCTGACCGATCCGATCGACACCTGCCCGGAAATCGGTGCCGTGCACTTGCGGCGCATCGATGCCACCACGCTCGAAGCCGACGTGCCGAAGGGGACGACCTTGAACGACTTGTTCGATGCGCTGGCACGGACCGGCATCCGCGTGCGGTCGCTGCGCAACAAGGCCAATCGCCTGGAAGAGTTGTTCCTCAATCTGGTCGAGCGTGGCCAGGGCGGTGCGAAATGAATGCATCCGGCAACTGGGAAGCGCTGAAGACGATCGTCTTCCGCGAGATCCATCGCATCCTGCGCATCTGGGGCCAGACGCTGGTGCCGCCGGCGATCACGATGACCTTGTACTTCGTGATCTTCGGCAATCTGATCGGCGCGCGCATCGGCGACATGCACGGCATGCGCTACATCGATTTCATCGTGCCCGGCCTGATCATGATGTCGGTGATCCAGAACAGCTACGGCAACATTGTGTCGAGCTTTTTCGGCTCGAAGTTCCAGCGCTTCGTCGAGGAGTTGCTGGTCAGCCCGACGCCGAACTGGGTGATCCTGACCGGCTACATCCTCGGCGCCGTGGCGCGCGGCGTGATGGTCGGCGCGATCGTGCTGGTGGTCGGCATGTTCTTCACGCGCATCCAGCTGCATCATCCGCTGGTCACGGTGGCGACCTTGCTGCTGACCTCGGTGATGTTCGGCTTCGCCGGCTTCATCAACGCGATGTACGCGAAGAAGTTCGACGACATCGCCATCATCCCGACCTTCATCCTGACGCCGCTGACCTATCTCGGCGGCGTCTTCTACAGCGTCTCGCTGCTGCCGCCGTTCTGGGAGAAGGTCTCGCAGCTGAACCCGATCCTGTACATGGTCAACGCCTTTCGCTACGGCCTGCTCGGCGTCAGCGACGTGCCGCTGACCACCGCCTTCGCGGTGATGATCGGCGCGACCGTGGCGCTCGGCGCGTTCTCGATGCACCTGCTGGTGAAAGGCAAAGGATTGCGGGCCTGAGCGTCAATCCGGCAGCCGGAAGAACCGCTTCGCCGTCGCCGTGCTGTTCGCGGCGGCGACGGCGGGATCTTCGCCGCGGTCGCGCGCGATTTCCTCGCAGATGTGCGGCAGGAACGCCGGTTCGTTGCGGCGATGGCTCGGCTTGGGCTTGAGCGTGCGCGGCAGCAGGTAGGGCGCGTCGGTCTCGATCATCAGGCGATCGGCCGGGATCAGTTTCACCAGTTCACGCAGGTGCTGGCCGCGACGTTCGTCGCAGATCCAGCCGGTGATGCCGATGTGCAGGTCGCGATCGAGATAGTCGACCAGCTCATCGCGTTCGCCGGTGAAGCAATGCACCACGGCGGGGGGCAGCCGGTCGCGGACGGCGTCGAGGATCGCGATGAAGTCGGCATGCGCGTCGCGCTGGTGCAGGAACAGCGGCTTCTGAACGTCGAGCGCAATGTTCAGTTGCTGTTCGAACGCGAAGCGTTGCGCGTCGCGCGGCGAAAAGTCGCGGTTGTAGTCGAGTCCGGTCTCGCCGACGGCCACGACTTCCGGATGCGCCAGCAGGCTGCGGAACAAGTCGTCCACGTCGCCGTCGTACTCGTGCGCGTGGTGCGGATGCAACCCGGCGGTCGCGTACAGGA
>DATMVT010000262.1:0-4123 GCA_035562895.1 Patescibacteria group bacterium
TAGAAACCGATCGGGGCAGACACGCCGGCCAACACGCCTGGAAAGTGCTCACCGCGGATAAAACAACGAAACGTTGGCATGGGCACCTGGCACTCCGACGGAATCGTCGAATCACGGTGCTGAGTCTGGATCTGCCCGAACAGCAACGTCAACGTCGCCGCCAGGCGACTGACCGAGCGCATGCCGCATCGGCACCGCGGTTTCGATCTCGATGCGGAGGTCGTCGCGGCCGAATCGCCGCCGTGGAGAACGGCAAGTCGCGGCATCGACCCGAGCCAGAGGCGCGCGCACGCTCTTGGCCAAAGCGGATGGATGTCCTGTCTGGGCGCGCGAGACTCCGGATGGCCCGCCTTTGCGCGATTCTGCGTATGGACCTGTAGCGGACGATCGAGACGCCATGAACCGAGCACCTGCCCTACTCCTGTTGTTGACCAGCGTCCTGCCCGGCGCCGTGGCGCAGACGCGGATCGACTGGTCCACGGTCGACGGCGGCGGCGGTGCATCGGCGGGTGGTCGATACGTGCTTCGAGGCACTGTCGGCCAGCCCGATGCCGAGGTGGTGTCCCTGTGTTCCGCCGACGGCGGTCCCGACTGCGTGCAGCCGCGCTTCGAGGTGGTCGGCGGCTACTGGACCGGGGCGACGCCGAGCGCACCCGGCGATGAACTTTTCGGAGACGGATTCGAGCCATGAGACCGATGCTTGCGCTGCTGTGTGCAGGACTTCCGCTGGCCGCCTTCGCGCAGGCCGACACCAGCTTCACCTACCAGGGCGAGTTGCGCATGGACGGCGCGCCCGCGATCGGCGAGTTCGATCTGGAGGCCTGCGTTTATGCCGTCGCCACGCAAGGATCGCCCTTGGCCTGCGCCGAGCCGATCGAGAACCTGCCAATCGCGGACGGCCGCTTCACGGTGGCGCTCGATGCCGGTCCGGTCTTCGACGGCACCGCGCGTTATCTCGAACTGCGCGTGCGCGGCGGCGCCGAAACCGCCCCGCATCTCGCACTGCAGCCGCGCCAACTTCTGCGCGCGACGCCGCAGGCGCAATACGCGGCACGGGTGCCATTCACCGGCGTGGCCGGACTGCCGCCCTCGCTCAGCGACGGCGACGACGTCGGCGTGACTCAGATCGTGGCCGGCGCGGGCCTCAGCGGCGGCACGATCACCAGCAGCGGAACGCTGGCCATCGCGCCCGGCGGCGTGACCGCCACGATGCTCGCGCCGAATGCGGTCGGCAGCACCCAGATCGATCCCACCCAGGTACAGACGCGCATCGCCGGGCAGTGCCGCGAAGGCGAATACTTCCGCGGCATCGGCGTGGACGGCACGCCACAGTGTGCGTTGCTGCCGCTGCCTTTCGACCGCATCCTCGACAGCGCGCTCGACGTCGGGCGGCATGTGCGCCTCGCGCTGCGCGACGACGGGCGCCCGGTGCTGGCCTATCACGAGAACAGTCTCGGCAGCGTGCGGCTGTACAGCTGCGCCGATGCGGTATGCAGCAGCGGCAGCATGCGCAGCATCGCCACCGCGGGTGATGCCGGCGAAGGCATCGCCCTGGCGCTGCGCGCCGATGGCCGACCGCTCATTGCCTACATCGACGACAGCAGCGACACCCTGCACATCTATTCCTGCAGCAATGTCGAATGCACGGCCGGCACCGCCAGTCCGCTGGAATCGCCCGTCTTCTCCGGCATGGTGGACATGGCCCTGCGCGCCGACGGACGCGCCGTCGTCGTCTACCGGTCTGGCGCCGGAGTCCAGACCTACATGCGTACCTGGCAGTGCGACAACATCGATTGCACCTCGGGAACGGCCCGAAGCCACGAGACTTATCCGACCAAGGTCGCGATCACGATCCGCGCCGATGGCCGGCCCCTGCTGGCTGCGGGCGGCAACGCCGGTAGCGCCGATTCGCCACGCTTCTGGGACTGCGCCGATGCCGCCTGCACCAGCGGCACGCTCCGGACAACCACCGGCGTGCAGTATGAGCAAGTCTCGGGGCTACGCCTGCGTCAGGACGGCCGCCCCCTGTTGCTGACGGTGGGTCTCGGCGGATCGCCCGGCATCGTCGCCTGCAGCGACGTCCACTGCACGAGCGCGCCCGGCACATCCATCCAGAGTTGCGAGCGGACGTCGGCCGTCGACCTCGCCATGCGTGCGGACGGCACCGCGGTGATCGCCTGCACCAGCAACCTCGACGGCGCCCACGCACTGGGACTGCACGACTGCAATACCGCGACCTGTTCGAACGGATCCACGCGCCCCTTACTGCCCTACGGTCGCACCGGCAGTGCCGTGGCCATCGCCGTGCGTGCGGACGATCGTCCGGTCATCGCCTACTACGACCAGGCCAACGGCGACCTCGGCCTCTACATCTGCGGCTCGCCCACCTGTCCCTGAGTCGCCCGCGACGAGCATGATCGCACTGCAGCGAGATCACCCCAACGCATGCCGCATCGGTACCGCCGCTTCGATTTCGATGCGGAGGTCGTCGCGGCAGACGTCGCCGTGCAGGAGCATGAAGCAGGCATGGGCGCCGAGTGCGCGTTGCAGGTGGGCGCGCACGATGCCGGCGTCGGCGGGGTCGCGCAGGTAGACGCGCAGCAGGCCGTCGCGTCCCAGATCGGCGCGGGCATGGGCGCGGGCACCGGCGGCAGTGACCAGGGCATCGAGATTCATCAGGATCTCGTCGAGCTGGGCGATCGTGCCGTCGTGCTGCGATGCATGGCCGACGATGCTGGCCGTGCCCGAGATCAGCAGCAGCGGCGTGTCGCCCGACACCAGCATCGCGCGCGAAAACCCGGGTGCCACCGGGCCGTAGTCGCGCGGATAGTCGAAGGCCGGTATCTGGCGCGGGTTTTCGATCGCGATGCCGGGCTGCTTTGCGGCCAGCCAGTGGATGTGCACCTGGTCGGGTGGCGACGGCAGACCGATCGCCGTGGCCGCGGCGTAGCCTTCGGCGGGCGGCTGGTCGATCACGCGCGCACGTCCGGAGACGAACTGGCGATAGCGCTCGTCGTCGCCGCCACCCTCGTTGATCGCGCCGAAATAGTTCCAGATGCGCAGGAAGTGCGTGAAGCCGAGCCGATGCGTCTGCGCCAGCATCAGGCTGTAGGCGTGTTCGGTCGCGGTCGCGAGGTCGTCGCCCTCGTCGAGTTCGAGCGTGCCGAACAGCCAGTCTTCGTTGTGGCGCAGCGTGAAATGCTGGTGGCGCTCGACGCGCGGCGTCTCGGCCACGTTCCAGAACTCGATGCGCGAGCCGCCGACGAGATCGCGCAAGGGCAGCACGACGCCATCGGGATACTTGATGTTGGCGCGGCCGGGCAACAGGCAAACCAGCGAGGGCTCGTCCACCGCCGCCGATTGCGCCATCGGGCGCAGGCCGCGGTCCACTTGGATTGAGGCAGATAGGGTCATTGCGAGGCGACGCGCGGCAACGCGTCGCGGATGGAAGACAGGGCCGTTATCTTAGCGGTTCGACCACGGATTCCGCAGGATGAATGCGAACACCCCCGATCTCGAGCAGATGAAGCAATGGCTGATGCGTCTGCAGGACGCCATCTGCCGCGAAGTCGAGCAAATCGACGGCAGCGCCCGCTTCCGCGAAGACGCCTGGCAGCGTGCCGAGGGCGGCGGCGGGCGCACCCGCCTCCTGCGCGACGGCGCGGTGTTCGAACAGGCCGGCATCGGCTTCTCGGAGGTGCAGGGCGCGCAAATGCCGCCGAGCGCGACCGCGCACCGCCCCGAGCTTGCCGGCCAGCCGTGGACGGCCATGGGCGTGTCGCTGGTCTTCCATCCGCGCAATCCGCACATCCCGACCACGCACATGAACGTGCGCCTGTTCGCGACCCGCGGCGAGCAGCCCGCGTGGTGGTTCGGCGGCGGCTTCGACCTGACGCCGTTCTATCCGAACGATGCCGACATCCGTCACTGGCACCAGGTCGCGCACGATGCCGTCGCGCCGTTCGGGGAGGGTCTGTACGCCGAGTTCAAGGACTGGTGCGACCGCTATTTCTTCCTCAAGCATCGCGGCGAAACGCGCGGCGTCGGCGGCCTGTTCTTCGATGATCTGAACCGCTTCGATGCCGAGACCTGTTTCGCGCTGACACGTTCGGTCGGTGACGCC
>DATMVT010000263.1:0-10038 GCA_035562895.1 Patescibacteria group bacterium
CGCGGCGTGGATCAGGGCCGAGATCGGCGTCGGTCCTTCCATCGAGTCCGGCAACCAGACATGCAATGGCACCTGTGCCGACTTGCCCATCGCACCGATGAACAAAAGGATGCAGATCACCGTCGGCACCGCCCACGCATGGCCGGCCACCAGTTCGATCGTCTTGCCCTCGATGGCCAACCTGTTCGCGAACACGGTCGCGTAGTCGAGCGTGCCGAAATACATCAGCACGCCGGCGATGCCGAGCAGAAAGCCGAAGTCGCCAACGCGATTGACGAGGAACGCCTTCATGTTGGCGAACACCGCGCTCGGCTTCTTGAACCAGAAGCCGATCAGCAGGTACGACACCAGGCCGACCGCTTCCCAGCCGAAGAACAGTTGCAGGAAATTGTTGCTCATCACCAGCATCAGCATCGAGAACGTGAACAACGCGATGTAGGAGAAGAAGCGCTGGTAGCCCGGATCTTCGTGCATGTATCCGATCGTGTAGATGTGCACCATCAGCGACACGAACGTCACCACGACCATCATCATCGCGGTCAGGCGGTCGATCAGGAATCCGACATGCGCCGAGTAGTTTCCAATCTCGAACCAGGTGTACAGGTTTTCGTTGTAGGTCGGCATGCCGTCGTACGCGAACAGCTTGAACACGTACAGCGACAGTACGCAGGAGATCGCGACGCCGCCGATGGTGACGACGTGCGCACCGCGGCGACCCACCTGGTTCCGGAAGAACCCGGCGATGATGGCGCCAACGAGCGGCGCAAGCGCGATGACGAGCAGTGTGGAAGTGAGGGAAGCGGCCTGCATCGGGTCAACCCTTCAACGTGTCGAGTTCTTCGACATTGATCGTGGCGCGATTGCGGAACAACAGCACGAGGATCGCGAGTCCGATCGCCGATTCCGCTGCCGCCACGGTGAGAATGAAGAACACGAAGATCTGACCCGATACGTCGCCGAGGAAGGCCGAGAACGCGACGAAATTCATGTTCACTGCGAGCAGCATCAATTCGAGCGCCATCAACAGGATGATGACGTTCTTGCGATTGATGAAGATGCCGGCGACGCTGACGCAGAACAGGATCGCGCCGAGGACGAGATAATGGCCAAGCGTGATCATGCCTGCTTGCTCCCGTCGTTGCCGGGCAAATCGACGAGGCGCAGCCGATCTTCCTTGCGCGTCGCGGCCTGCTTGGCCGGATCCTGCGTGCGCACGTTCGGGCGACGTCGCAACGTCAATGCCACCGCGGCGACGATCGCGACGGTCAGGATCACCGCGGCGACCTCGAACGGCAGGATGTAGTCCGAGAACAACGCGCGTCCAAGCCACTCGACGTTCGATAGCCCCTGCTCGGCGGCCGCGTCGCGCACGCCAGGGCCTTGCATGAGCTTGCGCGCGCCCATCAGGCCGATCAGTTCGACGAGCATGATCACCGCGACCAAGAGGCCGGCCGGCAAGTACGTCGTGAATCCTTCGCGTTTCGGCAAGGCCTTGATGTCGAGCATCATCACCACGAACAGGAACAACACCATCACGGCGCCGACATAGACCAGCACCAGGGCGATCGCGAGAAACTCGGCGCGCAGCAGCAGCCACAGGCAGGCGCAGGTGAAGAACGTGAGCACCAGGGACAGCGCGCTGTGCACCGGATTGCGCAGCGTCACCACGGCGAGACTGGCCGCCACCATCACGGTCGCGAGAAAGTAGAACATCAGGACTTCGAAGGACATGGTCATTCCTCAGCGGTAGGCCGCGTCTTGTCGACGTGCCGCCGCGATCTCGGCTTCGTAGCGGTCACCGATCGCCAGCAGTTTCTGCTTGTTCACGATGTTCTCGCCACGTTGCTCGAAGTGGTATTCGTGGACGTGCGTCTCGACGATCGAATCGACGGGACAGCTCTCTTCGCAGAATCCGCAGAAGATGCACTTGAACAGATCGATGTCGTAGCGCGTGGTGCGCCGCGAGCCATCTTCCCGTTGCTCGGAATCGATCGTGATCGCGAGCGCCGGACAGACCGCTTCGCACAGCTTGCAAGCGATGCAGCGCTCTTCGCCGTTCGGATATCGGCGCAATGCATGCAGTCCGCGGAAGCGGTTCGACTTCGGAATCGCTTCCTCGGGATAGCGCACCGTGTACTTCGGCGCGACCAGGTACTTCCCGGTGAGCGCCATGCCCTTGAGCAGTTCGATCAGCAGGAGACTCTTGAAATAGCGGATGACGGCGTTCATGCGGCGCCTCAGGAATTCGGAACCAGTACGCCGGTGTAGACAAGCACACCGGTGACCATGACCCAGGCGATCGTGATCGGGATGAACACCTTCCAGCCGAGCCGCATGATCTGGTCGTAGCGGTAACGCGGGAAGGTGGCGCGGAACCACAGGAACATGAAGGCGAAGAATGCCACCTTGAGTGCCAGCCAGTGCGGACCACCCTGACCGATCCATCCCCACGATTCCGGGAACGGCGACAACCAGCCACCGCAGAAAAACAGCGGCACCAGGAAAGCGACCAGGATCATGTTCGCGTACTCGGCGAGAAAGAACATCGCGAACGCCGATCCGGAATACTCGACATGGAATCCGGCGACGATTTCCGATTCGCCCTCGGCGACGTCGAACGGCGCACGATTGGTTTCGGCCACGCCCGAAATGAAATAGATCACGAACAACGGGAACAGCGGCCACATGAACCACTCGAACACGCCGCCGTTCCCGGCCTGCGCATGGACGATCTCGGTCATGTTCAGGCTGCCTGCGGCGATCAGCACGCCGACCAGGGCGAAACCCATCGCGATTTCATACGAAATCACCTGCGCGGCAGCACGCATCGCGCCGAGGAAAGCGTACTTCGAATTGGAAGCCCAGCCGGCGATGATGATCCCGTACACGCCCATCGAGGTCATCGCGAGCAGGTACATCAGCCCGGCATTGACGTCGGCGTGAACGATGCCCTCGCCTGCAGGAACCACGGCCCAAGCTGCGAACGCCGGAATCAAGGCCAGCATCGGCGCCAGTCGGAACAGGAACAGGTTCGACTTGGACGGAATGATGATTTCCTTGAACAACAGCTTGAACACGTCCGCGAACGGCTGCAGGAACCCCTTGCCGATGTAGACCGGTCCACGACGCACCTGCATCCAGCCGATCACCCATCGCTCGGTGACGGTGAAGAACGCGACCGCCAGGATCAGGGGCACGATCGGCAGCAACAGGATCTTGATCATCATCCACAAGGTCGGGAATTCCGCCGTGTAGGTGTTGAACAACGACAGCAACTGGTCCATGTCAGGCCCTCGTCACGGTCAGGCCGGCACCGCTCGGCGCCAGCACAGCGGTTTCGGCATGGCCGAGTTCGATCCAGGCCGCGCCGACCGGCACGCGCGCATCGGCCACGGCCGGCAGTTCGATGCTGTTCGTACCATCCGACACCTTGGCCTGTGCGCCTTGAATCAATCCCGCGACCGCGAAATCGGCCGGATTCAGCGCGACCTGAGGCGCATGCGCCAGTGGTGTCGCCTGCAATGCGGGCGAACGCCGCGTGACCGAATCGGACTTGTAGATCGGCACCGTCGCGATGCGAATCAATCCGGCCGGCATCTTCGGCACGATCACGCCATTCGCCGGAGGGACCGGCGTGGCAACGCGCTCCGCCATGCGCGAACGCACGTCGGCGATCTCGGTGTAGTCGGACTGGGCGTCACCGAGCGCTGCACCGAGCGCACGCAAGACGCGCCATCCGGAGCGAGCTTCGCCCGGCAACTTGGCGCCCGCGGCGACCGTCTGCAACGTGCCATCGACATTCACGTAGCTGCCATCGATCTCCGGCACCAGGCCGATCGGCAACACCGCATGCGCCGTGCGCTTCACGCCATTGCAGGCATAGGCCCCGGCATACACATGGAACCCGGCGCCGCTGCGGGCTTCATCATAGGACTTGGAACGCGACGTGTCCTGCGACCCGGCCTGCCAGGTGATCAGCGCCTTGCGGGGTTGCGCGAGGATCTGCGCCGCATTCGCCCCACCCTCGCCCGGCATGACACCGACACGCGCCAAGCCGACGCCGTTCGCACCGGAAGCAACTTCGTTGAAACTAGACTTCGTCGCTGTCGCGATGCAACGCGCCAGCCCGCGCAGCAGCGAAGCGGCCGGGTGCTGCACAGCAAAGTCGCCAAACACCAGCATCGAACTTGCGGCGTCACCCAGACGTTTCGCGATCGCGCGGTGGTCGTCATCGACCTTCGCATTCTTCAACCAGTCGAGCAATGCCGCGTCGGCCGCAACCCCGGCAGCGTCGACCGCGGCTTTGGCGATCGCCGCGACCTCGTCCAGCATGGCCCAAGGTTCGACGATGCGTGCCGTCCTCGTGTCGAAGTGGAAATCGAAGTCGAGCGGATTCACCGCATCGATCGAGGCGCCGCGCTTCCAGGCCTTGCGGATGCGATGACCGAGCAAGGGTTGATCAAGGCGCGGGTTCGAACCGACGATCAGGATCGCGCCGGCCTTTTCGATCTCCGCCAGCGGCAGTTCGAATGTCGCGCCGGCGTTGCGATCGGTGGCATCGACGACGCGCAGGCGATGGTCGATGTGCTTGCTGCCGAGGCCGCGCATCAACTCTGCAAGCAGGAAACCCTCCTCGCACGATGCCATCGGCGCGACCAGCGCAGCGATCTGATCGCCCCCGTGCGCCTTCTGCACGCGTGCCAAGCCGTCCGCGACGAAGCGGATCGCTTCGTCCCACGACACCGCCTTCAACTCGCCGTCGGCGCTGCGCACCATCGGTTGCGTCGCGCGGTCTTCCGCGTACAGGCCCTGGTGACTGTAACGATCACGGTCGGACAGCCAGTTCTCGTTGATCGCCTCGTTGTCCTTCGGCACGGTGCGCAAGACTTCACCGCGACGCGTGTGCAGGAACAGATTCGAGCCGAGCGCGTCGTGGTAACCGATCGACTCGCGTGCGATCAGTTCCCATGCGCGGGCCCTGAAACGGAACGGCTTGTTGGTCAGCGCACCGACCGGGCAGACATCGATGATGTTGCCGCCCAGTTCGGATTCGATCGACTTGCCGATGTAGGTGCCGATCTCGGTGTTCTCGCCGCGACCGATGCCGCCGAGCTCCGAAGTGCCGGCGATCTCGCTCATGAAGCGGACGCAGCGCGTGCAGTGGATGCAGCGGGTCATGTCGGTCGCGATCAGCGGCCCGATGTCCTCGTCGGCGACGACGCGCTTGCGTTCGACGAAGCGCGACACCGAACGTCCGTAGCCCATGGCCACGTCCTGAAGTTCGCATTCGCCGCCCTGGTCGCAGACCGGGCAGTCGAGCGGATGGTTGATCAGCAGGAATTCCATGACGTTGCGCTGAGAATTCAGGGCGCGCTCGGAACGGGTGCGGATCTTCATGCCTTCCATGACCGGCGTGGCGCAGGCCGGCACCGGCTTCGGCGCCTTTTCGACATCGACCAGGCACATGCGGCAGTTCGCGGCGATCGGCAGCTTCTCGTGGTAGCAGAAGCGCGGCACCGCGATGCGCGCCTTGTCGGTCGCATGGATGATCATCGCGCCTTTCGGCACCTGCATCGCGATGCCATCGACCTCGACATTCACCAGGTCGGGCGCGGTGGTGTTGCTCGGCTGCGCGCTCATGCCGCGGCTCCCTGCTGCACGTCGACGATCGAACGACCGTGGGTAATGAAGTATTCGAATTCATGCCAGTAGTGGCGCAGGAACCCTTGCACCGGCCAGGCGGCGGCTTCACCGAAGGCGCAAATGGTGTGGCCTTCGATCTGGCCGGCGGCCTGCTTGAGCATGTGCAAGTCGTCCATGGTCGCCTGCCCGGCGACGATGCGCGTCAGCATGCGGTACATCCAGCCGGTGCCTTCGCGGCAAGGCGTGCACTGGCCGCAGGACTCGGCGTAATAGAAGCGCGCAATGCGCTGGCAGGCGCGGACCATGCACGTGGTCTCATCCATGACGATGACGGCACCCGAACCCAAACCGGAACCGGCTTTCTGGATGCTGTCGTAATCCATCGTCAAGCCGAGCATGGTCTCTGCCGGCAACACCGGCATCGACGAACCGCCCGGGATCACCGCCTTGAGCTTGCGTCCGCCGCGAACGCCGCCGGCCATCTCCAGCAAGTCCTTGAACGGCGTGCCGAGGCGGATTTCGAAGTTGCCTGGCTTGGCGACATGGCCGGACACCGAGAACACCTTCGGCCCGCCATTGTTCGGCTTGCCGAGGTTCAAGAACCATTCGGCACCATTGCGGATGATCGCGGGAACCGAGGCATAGGTCTCGGTGTTGTTGATCGTCGTCGGCTTGCCGAACAGGCCGAAATTGGCCGGGAACGGCGGCTTGAAGCGCGGCTGGCCCTTCTTGCCTTCCAGCGACTCCATCAGCGCAGTTTCTTCGCCGCAGATGTAGGCACCGGCACCGAGCGCGTTGTGGATGTCGATGTCGACCCCGCTGCCGAGAATGTCCTTGCCCAACCAGCCGTGCGCGTAGGCATCCTTCAACGCCTGTTCGATGCGCTCGAACGGCTCGTGATGGAATTCGCCGCGCATGTAGTTGTAGGCGACCGTTGAACCCGTCGCATAGCAGGCGATCGCCATGCCTTCGATCACCGCATGCGGGTTGTAACGCAGGATGTCGCGGTCCTTGCAGGTGACGGGTTCGGACTCGTCGGAATTGCACAGGATGTACTTCTGGCCCGGTGCATTGCGCGGCATGAAGCTCCACTTCAAGCCGGTCGGGAAGCCCGCTCCGCCGCGACCGCGCAGACCGGACTGCTTGACCATTTCGATCAGCGCGCCCTGATCCATCTTCTCGGTCAGAATTTTGCGCAACGCCTGGTAACCACCCGCTTTCAGATAGTTGTCGTAGGTCCAGGGCTGGTCGAAATGCAGCGTCGTGAACACGACGTTGTGGTCCTGCGGTGCCGGGCCGACGGCGCCATGTCGATCGAGATAGGAAGGTCCGTGTGCCATGGGATTCACTTCAGTCCGTCGAGAATCTCGTCCACCTTCGCGGTGGTGAGCTTCTCGTGGTAGTGGCCGTTGACGACCATCATCGGCGCGCACGCACAGGCCGCGAGACATTCCTCTTCGCGCTTCAGGTACAGGCGACCGTCTGGCGTCGATTCGCCGAGCTTGATGCCGAACTTCTTCTCGCAGTGCGCGACGATGTCCTCGGCACCATTGAGCCAGCAAGAAATGTTGGTGCAGATCGCGACGTTGTTGCGACCCACCGGCTTCGTCTCGTACATCGAATAGAAATTCGCGACCTCGTAGGCCCAGATCGGCGGCAAGTCGAGGTACTTCGCGACCGCGGTGATCAGGGTGTCGGTCAGACTGCCGTGATTCTGCTCCTGCGCTGCCCACAACGCCTGCAGCAAGGCAGACCGCTTGCGTTCGGGCGGGAACTTGGCGACCCAATGATCGATGTGCCCGATCGTGTCGGTGCTGAGCACGGCCTTCGGATCGATGTCCTTGACCTGTTCGTAATGTCCGGTGGCTTTCATGATCTGTCCTGGCCCGCTCAGCGATCGATTTCGCCGAAGACGACGTCGAATGTGCCGATCAATGCAACGACGTCGGGCAGCATGTGGCCCGTCGCGATTTCGTCCATCGCCGACAGATGCGCGAATCCCGGCGCGCGCAGCTTGAGTCGGAACGGCTTGTTGGCGCCGTCGGCGATGATGTAGGCGGCGAATTCGCCCTTGGGCGCTTCGACGGCCGCATACACCTCGCCCGCCGGCACCGAATAACCTTCGGTGAAGAGCTTGAAGTGATGGATGAGGGCTTCCATGTCGTCCTTCATCTCTTCGCGCTTCGGCGGTGCCACCTTGTAGTTCTGCACCATGACCGGACCCGGATGTGCACGCAACCAGGCCACGCACTGCTTGATGATCCGGTTCGACTGGCGCATTTCCTCGACGCGCACGAGGTAGCGGTCATAGCAGTCGCCGTTCTTGCCGATCGGAATCTGGAACTGGAACTTGTCGTAGGCGGCATACGGCTGCTTGCGACGCAGGTCCCACTCGATGCCGGATCCACGCAACATCGGACCGCTCATGCCCCAGGCCAGCGCCTGCTCCGGCGACACCACGCCGATGCCCACGGTGCGCTGCTTCCAGATGCGATTGTCGGTCAACAGCGTTTCGTATTCGTCGACGCGCTTCGGGAAGTCATCGGTGAAGGCATCGAGGAAGTCCAGCATCGAACCTTCGCGCCACGCGTTCACGCGCTTCAGGTCCTTGCGCTTGTTCCACGGCGACTCGCGGTACTTCGGCATCTGGTCAGGCAGGTCGCGATAGACGCCGCCGGGACGGTAGTAGGTGGCGTGCATGCGCGCACCCGAGACCGCCTCGTAGCAGTCCATCAGCTCTTCGCGCTCGCGGAACGCATATAGGAACAGCGTCATCGCACCGAGGTCGAGGGCATTCGAGCCCAGCCACATGAGGTGATTCAGGATGCGCGTGATCTCGTCGAACAGCGTGCGAATGACTTGCGCACGTTCCGGTGCCGCGATGCCGAGCAACTGCTCGATCGCACGCACATAGGCGTGCTCGTTGCACATCATCGACACGTAGTCGAGGCGATCCATGTAGCCGATCGACTGGTTGTACGGCTTCGACTCGGCCAACTTCTCGGTGCCTCGATGCAGCAGGCCGACGTGTGGATCGGCGCGCATCACGGTTTCACCGTCAAGTTCCAGCACCAATCTCAGCACGCCGTGCGCAGCCGGATGCTGCGGGCCGAAGTTGATCGTGTAGTTGCGGATCTCTTGCATGCTCACTTCCCTGCCGCGCGCGCTGCGGATTCGGAGCGCGCCTGGTCGTAGCGGGCGTCGTCGCGCACCACGCGCGGAACGCCGACGCGCGGTTCGATCGACACCGGCTCATAGATGACCCGCTGCTGTTCCGCGTCGTAGCGCACCTCGACATTGCCGATCAGCGGGAAATCCTTGCGGAACGGGTGACCGACGAAACCGTAGTCGGTCAGGATGCGGCGCAAGTCCGGATGCCCCTCGAACAGGATCCCGAAGAGGTCGAATGCCTCGCGTTCGAACCAGTTCAGGCCGCGCCAGAGTCCGACCAGCGACGACACCACCGGCAGGCCTTCATCGGGCGCAAAGCAACGGATGCGGACACGACGGTTGTGGGCCAGCGAAATCAGGTTCACGACGACGGCAAATCGATGCTGCAGATGCGCCGCTTCCGGACGTTCCGACCACTTGAATCGACCCGGGCCGTAGCCTTCGACGCCACGCGAGAATCCTTCGCCACTGACATCGGTGGTGTCCCATTCGGCTTCGCCAAAACCCAGGTAGTCGACGCCACAAAGATCAACGGCCTGCTCGAACCGGAACTCGGTCTCGTCGCGCAACGCGCGTGCGACATCGAGCCAATGTTCGGTCTTCACTTCCACGGTCGGCACGTCGACCGAGTCGATCACGCGCAGGATCTGGTTGGCGAAGCGTTCGCGCAACCGGTCTGAGAATCGGGTTTCGCTGTCGCTCATGGATTCACCTCAGCGCGCGATGATCGTGTTGGTCTTTCGGATTTTCTTCTGCAGCTGCAGAATGCCCCAGATCAGCGCCTCGGCCGTCGGCGGGCAACCCGGCACGTACACATCGACCGGCACCACGCGATCGCAGCCGCGCACGACCGAGTACGAATAGTGGTAGTAGCCACCGCCATTGGCGCACGAGCCCATCGAAATCACCCATTTCGGCTCTGGCATCTGGTCATAGACGCGACGCAGGGCCGGCGCCATCTTGTTGACCAGGGTCCCGGCCACGATCATCACGTCGGACTGGCGCGGCGAGGGGCGAAACACGACGCCATAGCGGTCGGTATCGAGGCGCGAGGCGCCGGCCTGCATCATCTCGACCGCGCAGCAGGCAAGACCGAAGGTCATCGGCCACATCGAGCCGGTACGCGCCCAGTTGACGAGCGCATCCATCGAAGTGACCGCGAAGCCGCGTTCGATCAATGGATTCGATGCATCGGGACGGAGAATGTCGTCCACTTCCCCGATC
>DATMVT010000264.1:0-30993 GCA_035562895.1 Patescibacteria group bacterium
GAAGGCATCGCCGGCGATTTCGGTGCCGGCATCGATCAATTGTCGGAGCACCGACTTTTCGCGCACGATGTCGGCATAGGCGACGATGTTCGCGGCCGAGGGCGTCGTGTTCGCGAGTTCCAGGACGTAGCGCGAGCCACCGACCAGTTCCGCGATTCCCTGGGCCTCGAACCATTCGCCCAGCGTCACCGCATCCGCCGGCATCGACTTTTCCGCCAGTTCGCTGATCGCACGGAAGATCAAGGCGTGATCGCGTCGGTAGAAGTCGTGTTCGGAAATGCGGTCGGCGACCTTGTCCCAAGCTTCGCCGGACAACATCAGGCCACCCAGGACGGCCTGTTCGGCCTCGATGGAATTGGGGGGCACGCGCAACGGGTCGACCTTTTTTGCGGAGGAAACGGTTTCGGGTCGGGCGGCCATGGGCTTCTTCGGACGGAGTGGCAGGTCGAACATGGTAGTCCCTGCAGTGTCGCAGGCGTTGCAGACAACCCTGTGGATAGCTTCTGGAAATCTCAGGGCCCGAGATCCGGCGGCCGCATTCGGCAACGGATCGTCATGTCCGGAGCAATCCATCGGGACCGGTAGTCGCACCGCCGGACTTCGCCTATCATCGCCGGGTCATGTCCGAGACCCGCGCCCTCACCATCCTGTTCGCCGACGTCAGCGGTTCGACCAAGCTGTTCGAACTGCGTGGCGACGTCGAGGCGCGCACGATCATCGCCCGCGTGCTCGAAGCCTTGACCGGAATCGCCGGCAATCACGGCGGCAAGGTCATCAAGACGATCGGGGACGAGATCATGTGCACCTTTCCCGGCGCGCTGAATGGCGTGCTGGCCGCGGTGGACATGCAAAAGCGCGTGTCGCACGACGCGATCTTCGTGAAGGACAACCTCGGCATTCGCATCGGGTTCCATCATGGCGATGCCCTGGTCGAAGCCGATGACGTTTACGGCGATGCCGTGAATACCGCGGCACGCATGGCTTCGACCGCCAAACGCGAACAGATCGTGACGACGGCGAGCAGTGTGCGCGGCCTGACCAATGTCGGCAGCGTCAAGACGCGCCAACTCGGCGCGGTGCGCGTGTCCGGCAAGATGGAGCCGATCGAGATCGTCGACGTCATCTGGCAAGAAGACCTTTCCAACGTGACGACGGTGCAGCGTGCGATCCGGCTGGATGACATTCCGGGTTCAGGCGGCGCCAAGCTGACCTTGCGTTTCAAGGGCCGGATGTTCGAACTCAGCGCCAGCTCGCAGCCGTTCACTCTGGGTCGCGACCCGAATTCCAGCCTGGTCATCGATGCCGAATGGGTGTCGCGCAATCACGCATCGATCGAGTTCAAGCGTGGCTATTTCATGATCGGCGACCGCAGCACCAATGGCACTTTCGTGCGCCTCGGCGAAGACGAGGAATTGCGCCTGCATCGCGACGAGATCCACCTGCGCAAGGCGGGCACCATCAGTCTCGGACAGGCCGGTTCGATCAATACCGAGCACATCCTGTACTACCAGTGCTCGCCCTGATCGCGGCTCAGCGACAACGCTGAAGCGAATGCGCCGGCCCTGTGCCGGCGCTTCGCGTGTTGGCGCATCAGTCGATGACGAAGTCGCCGCGGCAGCCCTTGTCGACCCAGATGCCTCGGCGGTCCCAGCCCCAGCTGTAGCCTTCGCGGCAGACGCCCTTGCTGAGCTGGCGATCGAGCCGCGCTCCGCGTCGGATGTCGGCGGCGCAGACATTCCTGCGTTCGTTGTACGACTCGCAACGGATCACGTTGTAACCGCCGTAGCCGGGCTGGCCGGGCTGGCCGGGGTAACCGGCGCCTGGACGATAACCACGGTCGACGCGGAATTCGCCACGGCAGCCGCCGGACACGTAGATGCCGCGCGGATTGAAGTTCCAGGTTCGACCGAGCATGCAATTGCCGCGGCTGAGCTGGCGTTCCAAGGTGACATTGGCGCGGCCGACTTCGAACGGACAAAACGCCTGCCGCTCATTGATCGATTCGCAGCGGATCAGGTATTCGTCACCGCTGATGCCCCAGTCCGGATCGCCATATCCCGGCTGACCGTATCCCGGGGGGCCGTAACCGCCGCGTCCGATCTCGAATTCGCCGCGGCAGCCGCGATCGACCCAGATGAAGCCGTTCTCGTAGCCCCAGGTCTGGCCGGCGACACAGGCGCCGCGACTGAGTTGGCGGCTGAGTTCGACGCCGCCGCGGGTGTCGACTGAGCAGCGGTTGTAGCGTTCGTTGATCGATTCGCAGATCACGGCGCTGCTGTAGTTCGGGTCGCCATTCCAGCCCGGATTGGGGTAACCGCCGTTGTTGCCGGGGGCCTGGGAGCCGATCACGAACTCGCCGACGCAACCGCCACTGATCCAGATGCCGTCGCGGCGCGTTCCCCAGGTGCGCCCCTGCACGCACTTGCCGCGCGACAATTCGCGCCGCAGGGTGACGCCATAGCGGGTTTCGGCGGGGCAGAAGCTCTCGCGGCCGTTCGGCGATTCGCACACGATCAGCCCGTAAGCGGTGCTCTTGCTCTGGGGTTGGGCCAGCGCCGCGGAAGGGGTCAGTGCGGCAAACCAGCCGACCCCGAGCATCGTGAGCAATTGCAGGATTCGGTGGCGCATCGTCGATCTCCGCTTGAGGGATCCCGATTGTGCGATCAGTTCGCTTGGCCGGCAATGCTTGCGCCGTGATGGCTCAGCGCGCGTTGTGGGTGTGCAACGCGCGCCGAACGACTTCAGGCGGCCTGACGCGAGGCGCGCTTGCGATCGTTCTCGGTCAGCGCCTTCTTGCGCAAGCGGATCTGGACCGGCGTCACTTCGACCAATTCGTCGTCCTCGATGAACTCGAGCGCCTGTTCCAGGGTCATCTTGACCGGCGGCGTCAACGCCAGCGCATCGTCCTTGCCGGCGGCGCGGAAGTTCGTCAGCTGCTTCGCGCGCAGGGCATTGACGGTGAGGTCGTTGTCCTTGGCGTGGATGCCGACGATCTGGCCTTCGTAGATTTCCTGCAGCGGTTCGATCAGCAGGCGACCACGTTCCTGCATTGCGAACTGGGCGTAGGCGGGTGACGGTCCTTGGCCATTCGAGATCATCACGCCATTCGAGCGCTTGCCGATTGCGCCTTCGGCCCTCGGGCCGTAGTGGTCGAACACGTGGAACAGCAGGCCGGTGCCTGCGGTGATGGTGCGGAACTCGGTCTGGAAGCCGATCAGTCCGCGGGCCGGGATCATGTATTCGAGGCGCACCCGACCGCGGCCGTCCGGTTCCATGTTCTTCAGCTGCGCCTTGCGCTCGCCGAGGCGTTGCATCACGCCGCCCTGGAACTGCTCTTCGAGGTCGCAGACCAGGTTCTCGAACGGTTCCATCATTTTGCCGTCGATTTCCTTGATGATCACTTCGGGGCGCGATACCGCGACCTCGTAGCCTTCGCGGCGCATGTTCTCGATCAGGATCGACAGGTGCAACTCGCCGCGACCGGAAACCTTGAATTTCTCGGCTTCGTCCGTGTCTTCCACGCGCAGCGCGACGTTGTGCATCAGTTCGCGATTCAGGCGATCGCGCAACTGGCGGCTGGTCAGGAACTTGCCGCCGGAATGTTCCTTGCTCCCCGCGAACGGCGAGTTGTTGACCTGGAAAGTCATGCTGATCGTCGGTTCGTCCACGGTCAGGGCCGGCAAGGCTTCCGGCGTGTCGAGCGCGCAGACGGTGTCGGAAATGCCGAGGTTTTCGATGCCGTTGATCGCGATGATGTCGCCGGCTTCGGCTTCCGGCACTTCGCGGCGCTCGAGGCCCATGAAGCCGAGCACCTGCAGCACGCGCGCGTTGCGCTTGACGCCATTGCGATCGACGACGCTGACCGGCGTATTCGTCTTGATCTTGCCGCGCTGGACGCGGCCGATGCCGATCAGGCCGACGTAGTTGTTGTAGTCGAGCTGGCTGATGCGCATCTGGAACGCACCTTCCGGATCCACTTTCGGCGCTTCGACATGCTGGATGATGGCCTCGAACAGCGGATCCATGTTGCCTTCGCGCACGTCCGGGCTCATGCCCGCGTAGCCGTTCAGCGCCGAGGCGTAGACGGTGGTGAAGTCTAGCTGCTCGTCGGTCGCGCCAAGGCGGTCGAACAGGTCGAAGGTGGCATTGAGCACGTAGTCCGGGCGCGCGCCCGGGCGGTCGACCTTGTTGACGACGACGATCGGCTTGAAGCCCATCGCGAACGCCTTCTGCGTCACGAAGCGGGTCTGCGGCATCGGGCCATCGAAGGCGTCGACCAGGATCAGCACGGAATCGACCATCGACAGCACGCGTTCGACTTCGCCGCCGAAATCGGCATGCCCCGGCGTATCGACGATGTTGATGCGGTATTCGGTGCCGTCACGCTTGTCGGTCCAGCGGATCGCCGTGTTTTTCGCGAGAATCGTGATGCCGCGTTCCTTCTCGATGTCGTTCGAATCCATCACGCGATCGGCGATGACTTGACGGTCGCCGAGCGTGCCGGACTGCCGCAGCAGGCAGTCGACGAGGGTGGTCTTGCCGTGGTCGACGTGGGCGACGATGGCGATGTTGCGCAGCTTTTCGATGGACATCGGTAATCCGTTCCGGACGCGGGGTGCCGGTGGTTGGGAAGGGGAATCGGGAGGCGCGGGGCGCCGAAAGGCGGCGGAGTATAGCCGAGCGCCGGTGACATTCCTGCTCGAATTGCAACCGGCCGTTCAGGCATCATCGGCCGATGACCCCGAATCCGCGTTTCATTCTCGCCGTCACGGCCGCCGCCGCGTTCTGCGTCGGTTTTGCCTTCGGACTCGATTGGCGTCCGATGTTGCTGATCAAGTTGGTCCCGGTGCTGCTTGCGCTCGACTGGCTGCGTGGCGCGGCAAGACCGGGCCGGTACCGCCTCTGGATCGCCATCGGGTTGACCTTGTCCCTGCTGGGCGACGCATTGCTGGCCCTGCCGGACGACCGCTTCATCGCCGGTCTGGTCGCCTTCCTGCTCGCGCATCTCGCCTATGTCGCCGGATACCTGACGCGTGCGCGGGCGCTGGCCGGATCTTGGCTGCTGCTGGCGGCCGGGGCCGTGGCCGGATTCCTCGCGGTGCTCGAGCATCACGGTGAACTCGGTGCATTGCGAATCCCGGTGTTCGTCTATGCCGCCGTGATCGGCGCGATGCTGTGGCGCGCCGGCAGCCTGCTGACCCTGGATCGGGCCGGGCACTGGGCCATGGTCGGTGCGGCCCTGTTCGTCGCCAGCGACATGGTGCTGGCGTGGAACCGCTTCATCGCGCCGGACCCGATGCTGCGTTACGTCAACATCTTGCTGTATTGGGGCGGGCAGTGGGGCATCGCGGCCTCGGCGGTCCTGCTTCGTCCGCACCCGTCGCCGCGGCTATGATGCGCGGCCACCCCAGGAGCCCACCATGTCCAATCTTCAGGCCCACATCAACCTCGGCCGCGGCACCATCCATGTCAACCTGTTTGCCGATCAAGTCCCGAACACGGTCGCGAACTTCGTGAATCTCGCGCGTCGCAAGTACTTCGACGGGCTGAACTTCCACCGCGTGATTCCGGATTTCATGATCCAGGGCGGCTGCCCGGAAGGCAGCGGTCGCGGCGGCCCCGGCTACAAGTTCGACGACGAAATCGTGCCCGCGCTGCGTCACGAGAAGGGCGTGCTGTCGATGGCCAATGCCGGGTCGTTCGGCGGCAAGGGCACCAATGGCAGCCAGTTCTTCATCACCCACATCGCGACGCCGTGGCTGGACGGAAAGCACACGGTCTTCGGCAAGATCGTCGGTGCCGAAGACCAGGCACTGGTCGACGCCGTGCGTCAGGGCGACACGATCAACTCGATCACGATCGAGGGTGACTACAGCGCCTTGTTCGACAAGGTGCGTGCGCAACTCGACGCGTGGAACGCGGTTCTCGACCAGCGCTGAGGCTGAAGACGGTCGGAACGCTTCGGCGTCCCGACCGTCGGATCACTTGCGGATCTGCAGGTCGGCCAGCAACTGGTCGACGGCCTCGGCGTCACGCGGGTGGTAGAACTCCGCGGGCGCCGAATACCAGATCATGTTCAGTTTTTCGCGACGTTCGAAGAAGGTGACGTTGCCGAGGTAGTGCAGGCCGCTGCCGACATCGAAGCTGACGTCGAAGCGGAACGCGGTGAAGTCGCCGATCCTGACCGGATGCAAGTTCGCGGTCTTGACGTTGACCAGTCCCAGTCCGGTGAAGCCATCGCGCAGGACCGCCTCGATCTCGCTGGCGTCCATGCCGGTGCGATAGAACGCGCCGTCGGGTCGTCGCTTGGTCGCCTTGCCGAGTCCGAACACGTGGTAACGGTCGCGGATGTTCACCAGATACAGCATGCGATTCAGCGCGGTGCCGTCCACGGTCCAGAGTTCGCCATTGAAGAAGCGGAACCGCGCCCATTCGATCGGCGACGTCACGTTGAGGATGCGCGCTACCTTGGTCGGCTCGTTCGGACGCACCAGTCCGGGCGGTGCCCCGCAGGCGGAAAGCAGGGCCATCAGGCCGATCGCGAGTACACCGACCCGCCATCGATCAACGATTCGCATGAGCGGCTCCGGTCGCTTCCGAGAGATAGTGTTCGACCGTCGCGCGGTCGGCGGCGTCGGGTTGCAGCTTCAGGTACTGGCGCCATTCCGCGGCCGCCTGCGACGGCATCTGGATGGTTCGGTACATGTAACCGAGGTCGCGGTGCGCGATCGGCGGATAGCCCGGCACCCGCATCGCGGCGCGATAGGCATCGATGGCCCGCTTGTCGTCGCCGCCGGCACGGCGCTTGCGGAACAACTCGCCACGGTAGTACTCGACCCAAGCCAGATGCTTGCCGAGCGCGCGTTGCTGGAGGCGGTCGAGCAGCACGATGGTCTGCGGATAGTGGCGTCGTCCCATCTCGTCTTCGAGCCAGCTTGCGAAGAACGGTTCGGTGGCAAGCTGGAAAGCGTCTTCGCCGGTGCGTGAACCGGCGTCGGCGAACGCTTCCGCCGCTTCCCGCAGGGTGGTCATGCGTTCCTCGGTCGCCGGGTGCGTGGCGAAGATGCCGGATGGCTTGTTGCGGTCGCGGGCATTGTCTTCGGCCAGCAGGCCTTGCCACAACAGTGCGCCCTGGTCGGCGCGATATCCGAGTTTCACCGCGCGTTCGAAGCCTTCGGTATCGGACTCGCGCTCGGCGTCGCGGCTGTACTTGTACAGGGACGCGATGGCGACCACCTGGGTGACGTCGAAAATGTCGTAGGCATCCTGGGTGCCCGAACCTGCCGCGAGCAGTTGCAGGATGCTCAGCGCATTCATGATGTCTTTCGTGCGCCGCCATTGCTTGATCGAATGCTGGTGCAGGAAATGGCCGATTTCATGGCCAAGCACGAATCCGATCTGTGCCTCGTTTTCCGAGCGCAGCAGGGCACCGGTCCAGACCTGCATCACGCCGTTCGGCGCCATGCTGGCGTTGAAGTACGGACGCCGGATGATGTAGACGCGGATGTCCTTGCAGTAGTCGCCGGCGAGGTCGCAGACCATCTTCTTGATGTACGCATTCAGGGCCGGGTCGCGGATCAGCAGCGGCGAACGCTGCAGCGAGAGTTCCGCTTCGTCCAGGGCCGTCCACAAGCCGGCTTCATCGGTGTCTTCGGGGGGGCGTTCACCGGGCGTCATGTCACGCAAGGGGGCCTGTGACGCGCAACCGAACAACAGGGCGGCGCCAGCTGCGAACGCCAGCGCTCGGGAATTCGTTTTCATAGCGGCAACCCCTTGAGCAGGCGGCGAGCGGTCTCGGTGGCACCTTCACGATCGCGCATGTCGCCCATCTGGTCGGTCATGACGTTGAACCAGACGACTTCTCCGGTCTCGAGGTCGACCAGCGTGGCGATTCCGCCTTGCGTGCCGCCCTGCAAGATCGCGACCTGTAGGGCGAGGCCGAGCACCATCATCGCGACGCGGCCCTTGCTCGAATAGGAATCGGAAATCTGCAGCGTCAGCATGTAGTCGGCTCCGGTGATCTTGCGGATCTCCTGGACACCCGGGCCGACCGTCCAGCTCAGCGGCTTGCGCCGCTTGGTCCCGCGCGTCGGCAAGGGCACATGCAGGTAGCTGTGCTGGAAGATGGTGCCCATCACCGCCATGTTCAGGGCGAGCACCTGGCGGATGCGGTGGTCGGCGGGCAGGTTGGCTTCGGGGTAGTAATCAGGCGCCAGCTTGGCGTTCTTGCGAGTGAGGAATTCGTTGACTGCGGCCGGGAAATATTCACGCGCCTGCCGGGTCCAGTCGGCCTTGGGTTCCAGCATGCCGCTGGCTTGCATCTGGTAGAGCTGGATCGAGGGCTCGACCATCACGATGGTCTTTCCGCCCAGCGTGAACGTCTCCTTGAAATCGCTGACCGTCCGCACATGACTGGACTTGCAGGCCGCGAGCGACATCACCGCGACCAGAAGCAGCAGGAAACGGAGCAGGCGCGTTGAAGTCTTTGGCGCTGGATTCATGGGGACTCCGCAGGGGCAGGATTCGATTCTGGTGGACGCCGTCGGCGCCGCAAGTGACTTTCTTCCGGGGTAGTTGCTGCGTCGCGGCATGCTAGACTTTTAAGGTTGCCTGCGCGCTTGCGGGCCTGGAATTCATCCATCAGCGGGGACATCGATGTTGAAGCTAGCCGAACGCATGGGCCGTGCGAAGCCCAGTGCCATCATGGTGGTGGCCGAAAAGGCGAAGAAGCTCAAGGCTGAAGGTCGCGACATCATCAGTTTTTCCATCGGCGTGCCGAATTTCCTGCCGGGCGAGCATGTGTATGTCGCGGCACGTGAAGCGCTCGCAAAGGACTCGGGCAGCTATGGTTCGAACCGTGGTCCCGACGCCCTGCTCGACGCCTTCCTCAAGCACCTGCGTGCCGGGGGACTCGAAGGATACGAGCGCGGCAACATCGTGTCCGGAGTCGGTGCCAAGCATGTCCTCTACAACGTGATGTACGCGTTGCTGGAAGAGGGCGACGAGATCGTCATCCCGACGCCGTACTGGACCAGCTACGTCGACATCGCGGACATCCTCGGTGCCAAGGCGACGCTGCTGTACTGCGGTCCCGATCAGGACTACAAGCTCACGCCGGACCAGTTGCGTGAGGCGCTGAAGTCGAAGCCGAAGGCGTTGCTGTTCAACAATCCGTCGAACCCGACCGGCATGGTCTACGACCATGCCGAAGTGCGTGCATTGGCCGACGTTTTGATCGAATTCCCGGACACCTGGATCATCTCGGACGACATCTACAACCGCATGATCTTCGACGGCATGGGCTATGCCCATCTGGTGAAGGCGCGCCCGGAACTGCGCGAGCGCACGATCCTGCTCGACTCGGTGTCGAAGACCTACGGCATGCCCGGATGGCGCGTCGGCATGGTCGCGGCGCCGACCATGGTGGCGCAGGCGCTGGTGAACCTGAATTCGAACGCGATCACGAACTTGCCGGAAGTGGTGAATGCGGCCGCGGTGGCTGCTTTTTCCGGGCCGCAGGACGTGCCGGAGCAGAAGTGCCGTGAGTTTCAGGGCAAGCGTGACCAGGTGCTGGCTGCGCTCGCGGCGATCCCTGGCGTGCATTGCCCGAAGCCGCAAGGCGCTTTTTACGTTTTTCCGGACATTTCCTGTGCCTTCGGCAAGTCGCACCACGGCAAGCGCATCGACAACGACGTCGACCTTTGCAATGCGCTGCTGGAGGCGAAAGGTGTCGCGTGCGTGCCGGGTTCGGCCTTCGGCGAGCCGCGTGCGATCCGCATCAGCTACACCTGCCCGACGGCGCAATTGCCCGATGGTCTGAAGCGAATCCAGGATTTCTTTGCTGAAATGACGTGAGTGGATCACGCCCCCTTTGACCGTTTTCGAGGAATCGTTCTCATGAAGAAGCCCGTCCGTGTTGCCGTCACCGGTGCTGCCGGCCAGATCGGTTATTCGCTGCTGTATCGCATCGCCTCGGGCGAAATGCTCGGCAAGGACCAGCCAGTGATCCTGCAGATGCTGGAATTGCCCATGGACAAGGCCCAGGCTGCCCTCAAGGGTTGCATGATGGAACTCGAGGATTGCGCCTTCCCGCTGCTCGCCGGCATGGTCGGTACCGCAGATCCGAAGGAAGCGTTCAAGGACGCCGACGTCGCGCTGCTGGTCGGTGCGCGTCCGCGCGGACCGGGCATGGAGCGCAAGGATCTGCTGCTCGAGAACGCGAAGATCTTCACCGAGCAGGGCCGCGCGATGAACGAGACCGCGAGCCGCGACATCAAGGTGCTGGTGGTCGGCAATCCGGCCAACACCAATGCCTACATCGCGATGAAATCGGCGCCGGACCTGGCGAAGAAGAATTTCACCGCGATGCTGCGACTCGACCACAACCGCGCGCTGAGCCAGCTCGCCGCCAAGGCGAACGTCGCCGTCGCCGATATCGAGAAGCTGATCGTCTGGGGCAACCACTCGCCGACGATGTATCCCGACTACCGTTTCGCGACGGCGAACGGCCAGGCGTTGAAGGACCTGATCAACGACGAAAGCTGGAACCGCGACACCTTCATCCCGAAGGTCGGCAAGCGCGGCGCGGCCATCATCGAAGCGCGTGGCCTTTCTTCGGCGGCATCGGCGGCGAATGCTGCCATCGATCATGTGCGCGACTGGGTGCTCGGCACCAACGGCAAGTGGGTCACGATGGGCGTGCCTTCGGATGGCAGCTACGGCATTCCCGTCGACGTGATGTACGGCGTGCCGGTGACCTGCGCGAACGGCGAGTACACCCGCATCCAGGGTCTCGCCATCGACGACTACAGCCGCACGATGATGGACAAGACGTTGGCCGAGCTCGAGGAAGAGCGCGCCGGCGTGGCGCACTTGCTGTAAGCATCGAAGCGGCCTCCGGGTCGCTGCTTTCGTGGAGAAGACGATGATGAAGTCTGCAGGCGCGGCATTCCGCGCCGCCCTTGCTGCCGAAAAGCCGCTGCAGGTGATCGGCGCGATCAATGCGAACCATGCGCTGCTCGCGAAGCGGGCCGGGTACAAGGCGATCTATCTGTCGGGTGGCGGCGTGGCGGCGGGTTCGCTCGGCATGCCTGACCTCGGCATCAACACCATGGACGACGTGTTGATCGACTGCCGTCGCATCACCGACGTGTGCGATCTGCCGCTGATGGTCGACATCGACACCGGCTTCGGGCCGAGCGCGTTCAACATCGCGCGCACGGTGAAGTCGCTGATCAAGGCCGGCGCCGCGGCCTGCCACATCGAGGATCAGGTCGGCGCCAAGCGCTGCGGCCATCGTCCCGGCAAGGAAATCGTCTCCGCCGAAGAGATGGTCGATCGCGTCAAGGCCGCGGCCGATGCCAAGACCGACGCGGACTTCTTCTTGATCGCGCGCACCGACGCGATCGCGGTCGATGGCGTTGACGCCGCGATCGAACGCGCGCAGCGCTGCGTCGAGGCCGGTGCCGACGGCATCTTCGCCGAAGCCGCCTACGACCTGCCGACCTACCAGCGCTTCGTCGATGCTGTGAAGGTGCCGGTGCTCGCGAACATCACCGAATTCGGCAAGACGCCGCTGTTCACGCGCGACGAACTGGCTTCGGTCGGCGTCGCCGTCCAGCTCTATCCGTTGTCCGCGTTCCGCGCCATGAACAAGGCCGCCGAAGCCGTGTACACCGCGATCCGTCGCGACGGCCACCAGAAGTCCGTCATCGAATCGATGCAGACCCGCGACGAACTCTACGACCGCATCGGCTATCACCAGTACGAGAACGCGCTCGACGCGTTGTTCGCGAAGAAGAAGTGAAGGGAACGAAAGCCATGTCCGCATCCGATTCCAGTACCACCGCCTTCAAGCCCAAGAAATCCGTCGCGTTGTCCGGCGTCGCCGCGGGCAATACCGCGATCTGCACGGTCGGGCGATCCGGCAATGACCTGCACTATCGCGGATACGACATCGCCGATCTGGCCGAGCACGCGACGTTCGAGGAAGTCGCGCATCTGCTCGTGCACGAGCACCTGCCGACGCGTTCGGAGCTGGCCGCATACAAATCCAGGCTCAAGCGCCTGCGTGGCCTGCCGCCGCAGGTCCAGGACGCGCTGGAACTGCTGCCGGCGAACACGCATCCGATGGACGTGATGCGCACCGGTTGTTCAGTGCTCGGCACGGTGCTGCCGGAAAAGGAAGCGCACCCGATCAACGAGGCGCGCGACATCGCCGATCGCCTGATGGCGAGCTTCGGTTCGATGCTGCTGTATTGGTACCACTTCAGCCACAACGGCCGCCGCATCGACACCGAGACCGACGACGATTCCATCGCCGCGCACTTCCTGCACCTGCTGCATGGCAAGCCGCCGAGCGAGCTGCATGCCCGCGCACTGGACCAGTCGCTGATCCTGTATGCCGAACATGAGTTCAACGCCAGCACGTTCACCGCGCGCGTGATCGCCGGCACCGGTTCCGACATGTTCTCGGCGATCACCGGTGCCATCGGCGCGCTGCGCGGTCCGAAGCATGGCGGCGCCAACGAGGTGGCGATGGACATCATCGCGCGCTACCGCTCGGCCGACGAAGCCGAAGTCGACATCCGCTCGCGCATGGAACGCAAGGAAATCGTCATCGGCTTCGGCCATCCGGTGTACACGATCGGCGATCCGCGCAATCCGATCATCAAGTCGATCTCGAAGCGACTGTGCATGGAAGGCGCAAATGCGCGACTCTTCGACGTCAGCGAACGCATCGAAACGCTGATGATGGATCTGAAGAAAATGTTTCCGAATCTCGATTGGTACAGCGCCAGCGCGTACCACATGATGGGCGTGCCGACGCCGATGTTCACGCCGTTGTTCGTGATGGCACGCACGTCCGGCTGGAGCGCGCACATCATCGAGCAGCGCATCGACGGCAAGATCATCCGACCGAACGCCCACTACATCGGTCCGGACGACCGCGACTACGTCGCCATCGACCGTCGCTGATCTTCGCGGCGGCGTTGCGCCTATCATCGGCGTCACGACCGGAGGATGACGATGGCCAGCCGCAGCAACGAGATTCGCCACGTTCCGATCGACGCTGCGATGCGCCGGCGCTTTGCCGAGTGCGCGCCGGCAGCGTTGCTGCGCCGCACGCCGGCGCGCTTGCGTGCCCAGGCCGCGTCCATGCTGCAATGGCTCGTGATCGGCGGCATCGGGTTGTTCGGCGTCTATGTCTGGCACTGGTCGGCGATGACCTTGCTGCTGGTCTGGCTCGCTGGCATCGCCGTCGGCATCGTCGGCGATTTCCTGAAATGGCTGTTCATGCGTTCGCGGTTGATTCGACAAATGGATCGCTTCAGCGATGACCAGTTCGTCTGGGCCATGGTCATGGCGATGCAGAAGAACGAGCAGCAGATCCGCGAGGACGCCCTGCATCGCCACCGGCCCGGCCTCGGGCTGACGCTGGATCTGGTCTTTGGCGTCATCGCGACGGTCCTGTTTGCGGCCTGGTTCCGGCACAAGGGCATCGACGTGGTCGCGCTGGTGCGCGATGACATCGCCTTGCAGCGCGCATTGGTCGCGGTGGCGGTCACGCCATTGATCGGACTCGTCTCCGGATTGGCCACGCTCGCGAAATCGGCCGAGGCCGAAATCGATTATCAGGCCGGTGGCCGCGGCGTCGGATTGTTCTTCGTGATGTTCGCGTTCATGTTCTTCAGCGACCAAGGGGGTGATGCCGTGCGCTCGCTCGTGGTCTTCATCAACGGCGCGGCGGTGGCTGTGGCGGCATTGGCCGCATTCGGTCTGTGGATCATGGCGCGTGAGCGCGATTGGCTTGCGCGCCACCTCGGGTCGAAGTGATTCACGCCGCCCGGCGTGTCCAGCCGAGCCAGAGCCATTCGGCCAGCGCGACCGTGGCGATCATCAGGAAGGCGATGCCGTAGGCAAAGATCAGGGCTTGCCAGCGCGCCGCTTCGACGGTCGGCGCCGCGGCATTGCGCCACAGGTAGCGCACCAGTTCACGCGGCGTGGTTTCGCTGCGCGGCCCCTGGTTCGCGATCCAGGTCTGCAGCAGCATCGGCATGCCTTGCCAGACATCGCCGGCGCGCGACCACCAAGGGTGCGCGGTCACGGCGGCTCGACCTTGTGCGAGCAGGGTCGGCGCCCACCCCGCGATCAGGCGTTCGGCGTCCGTCAATGACAGGCGCTGGTCGGGATGGTCGATGCCGAGTGGCTTGCCGGCTTCGAGTGCGGCAGACAGCACCAGTTCCTGTGCGCCCGATTCGAGTGCCTTGGCCAGCGCCTGGATGGTGCCGACTTGCAGCGCCGTGGCCGTGGTCGCGATCACCAGCATGATCACGCCACCGAAACGCATCAGCGCGGCCATCCACGGCGGTCCGCGCTCGCCGCGCGTATGCCAGCCGAACGCGCGACCCAATCGATACAGCAGCCACGCACCGACCAGCACCGCTGCACCGCCGATCAATGCATGCAGCGCAAACGTCGAACTGTATTGCAGCACCAGGTCCAGCATCGCGGTCAATCCAGCACGGTGATTTCGGAAACGTACATCAGTTCACAGGCGCCCTGACCACCGTCCTCGCGGCTGAGCGAACTGCGCCAGCGCCAGCCGTCGGCGCGTGCCGCTTCCACCAGCCATCCGCTTGCGCGCACGCGTTGTCCGGAGCGCAGCGCCGCCACCTGTCGTGCCACGACGACGTTGGCGGGAATGACGTGCACGTTGGCGGCGGAGCGTGTGATCTCGTCCGCCGGTATCGGGGGGGCTTCACGCCAGCGCCAGGTCAGGAAGCGTGCGGCTTGCGCAAGCCCGAGTTGTCCGATCACCGCGCTGTCGGACATGCGTCCCCAGCCGATGCCGAGGTCGTAGGGCGCCAGCGCGGCCTCTTCATCGAAACGATAACGCTTCACCAGCAGCACGCGTGCGTCGAACGCGAAGCTCGCCAACGGCTGCAGCGAAAATTCGTCCAACGCGATCACGGGTGCATCCGCAATCAGGTGCTGTACCGGCTCAGTCGCGACGAGGATGCCGGGTGGGCGTTCCAATGGCCGATGTGAGTAGCTGTCCCAGGCCTGATTCACGGCCAGAAGTGCAAGCAGGGACAAGAGCAGGAAGCGCCGCATGATCGCGAGTTTGCCAGAGTGGCGAATGAAGAAGGCCGCCTTGCGGCGGCCTCTTCATGTTCGCTCGGACCGCGGTTTACGCGGCCTTGGCGAGTTGGCGCAGGACGTAATGGAGCAGACCGCCGTGACGGTAGAACTCGACTTCCTTCGGGGTCGCCAGCAGGACCTTGACCTTGAAGCGCTTGTCGGCGCCATCGCCCTTGGCGACCACTTCGATTTCCTTCGCGGCGCCATCCTGCAGGCCGGCGATCTCGAAGGTTTCCTTGCCGGTGAGGCCGAGCGTCTGCGCGTTCTGGCCGTTGACGAACTGCAGCGGCAGCACGCCCATGCCGACCAGGTTCGAGCGGTGGATGCGCTCGAAGCTTTCGGCGATGACGGCCTTCACGCCTAGCAGCATCGTGCCCTTGGCCGCCCAGTCACGCGAGGAGCCGGTGCCGTATTCCTTGCCGGCGACGACGACCAGTGGCGTGCCTTCCTGCTTGTAACGCATCGCGGCGTCGTAGATCGACAGCTTGTCGCCGCTTGGCACGTGCAGGGTGTTGCCGCCTTCTTCGCCGCCAAGCATCAGATTCTTGATGCGGATATTGGCGAAGGTGCCGCGCACCATCACGTCGTCGTTGCCGCGACGCGCGCCGTAGGAGTTGAAGTCGGCCTTGATCACGCCGCGACCTTGCAGGAACGCACCGGCCGGCGAGGTCGCCTTGATGTCGCCCGCCGGGGAGATGTGGTCGGTGGTGATCGAGTCACCGAACACGCCGAGCACGCGCGCACCGTGGATGTCGTCGATCGAACCGACGTCCATGGTCATGCCTTCGAAATACGGCGGATGCTTGATGTAGGTCGACTCGTCCCACTGATACAGATCGCCTTCCGGGCTTTGCACCGCGTTCCAGCGGCTGTCGCCCTTGAACACGTCGGCGTAGTTCTTGTGGAACATGTCCGGACCGATGGTGGCAAGGATGGCGTCGGAGATTTCCTTGTTGCTCGGCCAGATGTCGCGGAGGTAGACCGGCTGGCCGTTCGCGTCGGTGCCGAGCGCGTCCTTCGACAGGTCGATGTCGACCGTACCGGCGATCGCGTAGGCGACGACCAGCGGCGGCGAGGCGAGGTAGTTCATCTTCACTTCGGAATGCACGCGGCCTTCGAAGTTGCGATTGCCCGACAGCACCGAAGCGACCACGAGATCGCCGTCGGCGATGCCCTTACTCACTTCCGGCGGCAGCGGGCCGGAGTTGCCGATGCAGGTGGTGCAGCCGTAGCCGACGACGTTGAACTTCAGGGCTTCCAGCGCGTCCATCACGCCGGCCTTCTTCAGGTAGTCGGTGACCACGAGCGAGCCCGGCCCGAGCGAGGGCTTGACCCAGGGCTTGACCTTCAGCCCCTTGGCGACGGCCTTTTGTGCGAGCAGACCGGCACCGAGCATTACCGCCGGATTCGAGGTGTTCGTGCACGAGGTGATGGCCGCGATGACGACGGCGCCGTCCTTCAGGTCATATTCGCCGTTCACTGACGCCGAACCCGGCGTCGCCGCCTTCGACTTGCCGACGCGCGCATCGGCCATCGGCTTGAGGTTGTCACGGTAGTTCTGCTGCACGCCATCGAGCAGGACGCGATCCTGTGGGCGCTTCGGTCCGGCCAGCGAGGGCTTGACCGTGGCCATGTCGAGTTCGAGCACGGCGCTGTAGTCGGCGTCCGGCGCAGACGCATCGCGCCACAGGCCTTGGGCCTTGGCGTAGGCTTCGACCAAGGCGATCTGGTCTTCCGGACGGCCGGACAGCCGCAGGTAGTTCAGTGCTTCGCCATCGATCGGGAAGATGCCGCAAGTCGCGCCGTATTCCGGTGCCATGTTCGCGATCGTCGCGCGGTCGGCGAGTGCGAGGTGGTCGAGGCCGGGGCCGAAAAACTCGACGAACTTGCCGACCACGCCGAGCTTGCGCAGCATTTGCGTCACCGTGAGCACCAGATCGGTGGCGGTTGCGCCTTCCGGCAGCTTGCCGGCGAGCTTGAAGCCCACGACCTGCGGAATCAGCATCGATGACGGCTGGCCGAGCATCGCGGCTTCGGCCTCGATGCCGCCGACGCCCCAGCCGAGCACGCCGATGCCGTTGATCATCGTCGTGTGCGAGTCGGTGCCGTAGACGGTGTCCGGGAACGCGAAGGTCTCGCCATTTTCGTCCTTGGTCATGACGACGCGGGCGAGGTGTTCCAGATTCACCTGGTGCACGATGCCGGTGCGCGGCGGCACCACCTTGAAGTTGCGGAAGGCCTTCTGGCCCCAGCGCAGGAAGGAATAACGTTCGCCGTTGCGGCCGAACTCGATCTCGACGTTTTCATCGACCGACGTCTTCGTGCCGAACTTGTCGACCTGGACGGAATGGTCGATGACCAGTTCCGACGGAATCAGCGGGTTGATCTGCTCGGGCTTGCCGCCGAGTTTGGTCACCGCGTCACGCATCGCCGCCAGATCGACGACGCAGGGCACGCCGGTGAAGTCCTGCAGCACGACGCGCGCCGGCATGAAGCTGATCTCGGTATCCGGTTCGGCCGTTGCCTGCCAGTTTGCGACAGCCTCGACTTCCTTCGTGGTGATGTTGGCGCCGTCCTCGAAGCGCAACAGGTTCTCGAGCACGATCTTCATCGAGAACGGCAGGCGCCGGATGTCGTGCTTCTGCCCGAATTTCGCCAGAGAGTAGTAACGGTAGTTCTTGCCGTTGAGGCTCAGCGTATCGAGCACCGAGAATGTATCGCGCATGATGATTCCTTTGCGGAACAGAAGGTTGCGGGGAGGGCGTCGAGATCTTCCAACGCTGAAAGCGGGCGATTATCGCGCGAAAGCGACCGCGTCGCCAAACGTCGGCGTATGCGACTTCAGTCCAAGGCGGCGAGGCTTCGCGCGACGGCCAGCCAGTGTTTGCGGCGCCAGAACAGTCGCCAGCCGCTGCCGCCGACGTGGCGCCACATGGCGGCGGCGCGGATGGCGGCCAGCAGCAACGCGCGGACATGCTGGATCGTCCGTTCCTGCTGCAAATGCAAGGGCGAGCCGTGCACCATGACGCGCGGTTGCAGGCCGCTGACGGTCTGCTCGTAGGCCTCGGACAGGCGCGCCCGCACATTTTCGTGCTGTCCGCCAAACGCCGCGCGGGCTCGTTCGATTTCGCCGATGCGATCACGCAGCGACGCGGCGAGTCGGGGATTGGACATCAGTCGACGTTCCAGTCGCAGCACGGTGATGCCCATGCGGGTGACGGCGTCGCCGGGATTCTGGCCCAACTGGCGTGCCGCAAGCGCCAGACCGGTCTTGATCCGCTCGGGCGGGTACAGCGACTCGGCATTCGCGCTGTCGATGGCGAAAATCGCATCGATCACCACCTCGGCATCATCGCCATCGCAGCGACCGGTCTCGGCCAGTTGGCGCACGCCATCCAGCGCCTGGAACATCGCGGCGAACGCCAGCGTCTGTTCGCGGTCCGCGTTCATGCCAGACCACCATAGCGGGCATCGGTCTTGTCGATCATCGCGCCGCCGAGGCATTCCATGTCGCGGTAGAAGACCACCGACTGGCCGGGCGTGACGGCGCGCTGCGGCTGGTCGAACTGTACGGCCAGCGTGCCGTCGTCATGCATTTCGACGCTGCAGTCCTGGTCGGGTTGGCGGTAGCGGGTCTTGGCGGTGCATCGGAACGATGCGCCCGGTGCTGTCCCGGCGATCCAGTTGGGCGAGTGGGCGGTCAATCGCATCGAGAACAGCAGTGGATGATCCGTGCCCTGCACAGCGATCAGCACGTTGCGGGCGAGGTCCTTGCCGACCACGAACCAAGGCGCTTCCGGGAAGCCGCGCACGCCGCCGATGCCGAGCCCTTCGCGTTGTCCGATGGTGTAGTAGCAGACGCCTTGGTGCTGGCCGATGCGCAGGCCTTCCGGGGTCTCGATGTCGCCGGGTCGCGCCGCGAGGTATCGCGACAGGAATTCGCGGAAGCGGCGCTCGCCGATGAAGCAGATGCCGGTCGAATCCTTCTTCGCGAAGGTCGGCAGGCCGGCTTCCCGCGCGATGCGCCGGACTTCGGGCTTGGGCAGATGACCGATCGGAAACAGCGTGCGCGACAACGCGGCCTGGCCGATCAGGTGCAGGAAGTAACTCTGGTCCTTGTTCGCGTCGGCGCCACGCAGCAGGCGAAAGCGACCCGCCGTTTCATCGACCTGCGCATAGTGGCCCGTGGCGATCTTGTCGGCGCCGAGGTCGTCGGCGTGTTCGAGAAACGTCTTGAACTTGATTTCGCGGTTGCAGAGCACGTCCGGGTTGGGCGTACGCCCGGCGCGATACTCGGCAAGGAAAGTTTCGAATACGCCGTCCCAGTATTCCGCAGCGAAGTTGCGCGTGTGGAACGGGATGCCGACCTGTCGGCAGACCGCCTCGGCATCGCGGGCGTCCTGTTCGGCGGGACAGACGCCGAGCGTGTCGTCGTCTTCCCAGTTCTTCATGAACATGCCGGCGACGTCGGCGCCGGACTGCTTCAGCAGCAGTGCGGTGACCGAGGAATCGACACCGCCGGAGACGCCGACGATGATGCGGCCTGAACTCATGGCGCGACCGGGAAACGCACGTGCTGCAGCCGATCCATCGATCCGGCACCGTTCGCGAGGTAGTCGTGCAGACTGTGCGCGACCATCGGGCTGCGGTGGGGCACGCTGTGTGCCTTCAGTTGATCCGGATTCAGCCACAACGCGCGCTCGATGCCGGTGTCCAGCGCGCGCGCCGCGTCGTGGCGCAACGGCGTTGCGGCCAGCGTGACGCGCATGAAGCTCATGCCGTCGACCGGACTGGTCCAGAGGTAGATGCCGACGAGTCCGCTCGGTGCGACGTGCCAGCCGCTTTCCTCCAGGGTTTCGCGCACCAGGGCATCGACGAGGGACTCGCCTTGCTCCAGATGCCCCGCAGGCTGGTTCAGGACGAGTTGTCCGCGAACGCGCTCTTCGATGAACAGGAACCGGCCCTCGTCTTCGACGATGGCGGCGACGGTGACGTCGGGCTTCCAGATTGGGCGTTCGGACATGGCGATTCGCGGCAGCGGGCCGCGGATTCTATCGCAGCAGGCAAGTCAGGCTTGAATCGACCTGCCTGGGCGCCATGTTCCGAGTGCGTGCGCGACTTCGGGCGCGGCTTATACTTCGCCCATGACGTTGACGATCAGAAACATGTCCACCCCGCACCGAGACGCCGACCAGCAGCAGGGAACGGTGCTCGAGGAATCCCGGCCCGAGTTGGCGAAACCGCCGATGTACCAGGTCGCGTTGTTGAACGACGACTACACGCCGATGGAATTCGTCGTCTCGGTTTTGCAAATGTTTTTCGCCATGGATCACGCGCAGGCGACGCAGGTGATGCTCCACGTGCACACTCGCGGCAAGGGCGTTTGCGGTGTGTTCACGCGCGAAGTGGCAGAAACGAAGGTGACGCAGGTCAACGAGTTTTCCAGAAGCCATCATCACCCGTTGATGTGCACGATGGAAAAGCTCTGAGGAGTCGAACATGTTCAGCAAGGATCTCGAGCAAACCCTGGCGCAGTGCTACAAGGACGCGCGCGAACGCCGGCACGAGTTCATGACCGTCGAGCACTTGCTGCTGGCGCTCCTCGAAAATCCGTCCGCGGCCGGCGTGTTGCGCGCCTGCGGTGCCGATTTCAAGAAGCTTGCGGCCGATATCCGCAGCATCATCGCCGAGACCGTGCCGGTGCTGCCGAGCGGCGATACCCGCGATACCCAGCCGACGCTCGGCTTTCAGCGCGTGCTGCAGCGTGCCGTCTACCACGTGCAGTCCAGCGGTCGCTCGGAAGTGACCGGGGCGAACGTCCTGGTCGCGATTTTCGGCGAAAAAGATTCGCACGCGGTGTACTTCCTGAACCAGCAGGAGATTTCGCGGCTCGATGTCGTCAACTTCATCTCGCACAAGATCGCCAAGATCGGCCACGAACCGAAGCCGGGTGAGGCCGCCGATGCCGCGAAGCCGGACGGCGAGGGCGACGAGGCCAAGGGCAACCCGCTGGGCGAGTTCACCGTCAACCTCAACGAGCAGGCGCGACTGGGCAAGATCGATCCGCTGATCGGCCGCCAGGACGAAGTCGAGCGCACGATCCAGGTGCTGTGCCGCCGCCGCAAGAACAATCCGCTGTTCGTCGGTGAAGCCGGCGTCGGCAAGACGGCGATTGCCGAGGGCCTGGCGCGCCGGATCGTCGAAGGCAGCGTGCCGACCGTGCTCAAGGACGCGACCATCTACTCGCTCGATCTCGGCGCGCTGGTCGCGGGCACCAAGTATCGCGGTGACTTCGAAAAGCGCCTGAAGGCGGTCATCGTCGAGTTGAAAAAGGAGCCGAACGCGGTCCTGTTCATCGACGAGATCCACACCATCATCGGTGCCGGTTCGGCTTCGGGCGGCACCATGGATGCGTCGAACCTCATCAAGCCGGCGCTGACCTCGGGCGAGATGCGCTGCATCGGCTCGACGACCTTTCAGGAGTTTCGCCAGATTTTCGAGAAGGATCGCGCACTGGCGCGTCGATTCCAGAAGATCGACGTGGTCGAACCGACCATCGCAGACACGCTCGAGATCCTGATGGGCCTCAAGTCGCGTTTCGAGGAGTTCCACCAGATCGAATACACCCCGGACGCGCTCAAGGCCGCGGTGGACCTGTCGGTGCGCCACATCGGCGATCGACTGCTGCCGGACAAGGCCATCGACGTCATCGACGAGGCTGGCGCGCGTCAGCGTCTGGTGCCGGAAGCCGATCGCAAGACCACCGTCGACGTGCCCGAGATCGAGTTCATCATCTCGAAGATGGCGCGCATTCCGGCGAAGCAGGTGTCGGTCTCGGATCGAGAAGTGCTGCGCAACCTCGATCGAAATTTGAAGATGGTGGTGTTCGGCCAGGACGAGGCGATCGACGCGCTCGCCGCCGCGATCAAGATGGCGCGTTCGGGTCTGGCCAATCCGGCCAAGCCGATCGGTGCCTTCCTGTTTTCCGGCCCGACCGGCGTCGGCAAGACCGAAGTCACGCGCCAACTCGCGATGCAGCTCGGCATCGAGCTGATCCGCTTCGACATGAGCGAGTACATGGAAGCGCATTCGGTGTCGCGCCTGATCGGCGCGCCCCCGGGTTACGTCGGCTTCGATCAGGGTGGCCTGCTGACCGAGGCGGTGGTCAAGCATCCGCACGCGGTGGTGCTGCTCGACGAGATCGAGAAGGCGCATCCGGATGTCTTCAACATCCTGCTGCAGGTCATGGATCGCGGCACGCTGACCGACACCAATGGCCGCGAGGCGAATTTCAAGAACGTCGTGCTGGTGATGACCACGAACATCGGCGCCGCCGCCGCCGCACGTCGCACTATCGGCTTCGTGCACCAGGATCACTCGACCGACGCGATGGAGATTCTCAAGAAGGGCTTCACGCCGGAGTTCCGCAATCGCATCGACGCCATCATCCAGTTCAAGCCGCTGGACATGGAACACATCCTGCGCGTCGTCGACAAGTTCCTGATCGAGCTCGAAGCGCAGCTGCACGAAAAGCACGTCAGCCTCTCGGCCGACCCGGATGCGCGTCGCTGGCTGGCCGAAAACGGCTTCGATCCGCTGATGGGCGCGCGCCCGATGGCGCGCATCATCCAGGACAGCATCAAGCGTCCGCTCGCGGACGAACTGTTGTTCGGCAAGTTGGTCGATGGCGGTCGCGTCGACATCAGCGTGCGCGACAACCAGCTCGTGCTCGACTGCCACCCCGAACCCGCCAAGGCCCCGCCGGAACCCGCCGAAGCCACTTCGTAATCTCTTTCTTCTCCCCGCGACGCGGGGAGAAGATGCCCGAAGGGCAGATGAGGGGTATCGCTGCTTGAACCCGGAAACGCAAAACGCCGCAATCTCTCGCGGCGTTTTCGTGTCCGGCTCGGCCCGGCATCACTTCATGCGGTAGGTGATGCGGCCCTTGGTGAGGTCGTAGGGGGTCATTTCGACCTTGACCTTGTCGCCGGTGAGAATGCGGATGTAGTTCTTGCGCATGCGTCCCGAGATGTGGGCCGTGATGATGTGGCCGTTGTCGAGCTTCACGCGGAACATGGTGTTCGGAAGCGTCTCGGCAACCGTGCCTTCCATCTCGATCTGATCGTCTTTGGACATGCGTTCCAGCAAAAAGGGGTGAACGAAGGGCGCGGATTCTGACACGGCAGGGCTGAGTGTCAATGTTTCGTTCATTCAGAAAGCCAGTTCCGACGCGGTCTTGCATCCGAAATCGGCCACCCAATGCGGTTTTTCCGGGCTTTGCCGGCACAGGCGTTCGAGCCCGGCGATGAAGTGGTCGCGACGGAGGGACTGCGCGCCGAGACGCGCCAGATGCCCGGATTCGACCTGTCCGTCGAGCCAGGCGAAACCGGCGTCGCGCAGTGTCGCGGCCAAGGTGTGGAAGGCGAGTTTCGACGCGTTCGTGCGCCGCGAGAACATTGATTCGCCGAAGAACACGCGACCGATGGCGAGGCCGTACAGGCCTCCGACCAGTTCGTCGCCGTCGTGCACGGCGATGCAGTGGGCATGGCCGAGCCGATGCAGGTTGAGATAGGCAGCGCGCATCGTCGCGGTGATCCAGGTGCCGTCGGCGTAGGCGCGCGGCGCCGCACAGGCGTCGATCACCGCCGCGAAGTCGTGGTCGATGCACAACGTCCACGGACACGAGCGGGCGAAGCGACGGAAGCGCACGTTCGGCCGCGTCGTGTCGAGATCGAACACGGCACGCGGCTGCGGCGACCACCACAGGATCGGTTCGCCCTCGTTGAACCACGGAAAGATGCCCGAGCGATAGGCCAGCAACAGGCGATCCGGGCTCAGATCGCCACCCGCGCACAGCAGTCCGTTCGGTTCGTCCAGCGCTTGATCGACCGGAGGGAACGGCACCAGCGGCGCGCGTGGCAGGATCGGAATGCGGATCATGGCGCCTGACGATACGGCGAATGCCGCATCACCGCATCGCGATAGCGTTCGAGATGCTGCATCTCGCGCGTCAGATAGTCGGCGATCGCCCGTCGGAAGCCCGGATGCGCGAACCAGTGGCGCGAATGCGTGCGCACCGGCAGAAAGCCGCGCGCGATCTTGTGTTCGCCTTGTGCACCGGGTTCGAACACCTGCAAACCGCGCACGATCGCGTGTTCGATGCCCTGGTGGTAACAGGTCTCGAAATGCAGTCCGGGGGCGTCTTCGAGGCAACCCCAGTAGCGGCCATACAGCGTCGTCGAACTCTGCAACAGAAAGGCGCAGGCGAGGCGTTCGTCACCGCGCGACGCGATCACCGCAAGGGTCTGCGCGGGCAGGTCGCGACATAGACGGGCGAAGAAGTCGCGGGTGAGGGCGGGGGTATTGCCCTTGTCGTCGAAGGTGCGGACGTAGCAATGGTGGACGAAGTCGATGTCGTCGTCGCGCAGTTCATCGCCGGTGCGCCGCTCGAAACGCCAGCCATCGCGCGCAAGTCGCGCTCGCTCCTGTCGGATGTTCTTGCGCTTCTTCGCGTTCAGCGCATCGAGGAAATCTTCGAAGTCGCCATAGCCGCGGTTGTGCCAGTGGAACTGCCAGTCGTGACGCGCCAGCCAGGTGTCGTCGAAGGCGGCGCATTCGGCTTCGGGCAGGAAGTTGACATGCGCCGAGGACCAGCCGCGCGTCATCGTGTCCGCTGCGAGTGCCGCAACGAGCGCGCGACGGTCGGCGTCGCTGCGTGCCAGCAGTCGCGGACCCGGCACGGGCGAGTACGGCACGGCGACCAGCCGCTTCGGGTAGTAGTCGCCGATGGATCGCTCATAAGCGTCGGCGAAGGCGAAGTCGAACACGAACTCGCCATGCGAATTGGCCTTGCGATACCCCGGTGCCGCGGCGACCAGAATGCCGTCGCGCCACAGCGTCACATGCTCGGCGCGCCAGCCTAGTTCGGCTCGCAGGCTGCCGGATTGTTCCAGTGCGTCGAGGAAGGCGTGAGCGACGAATGGGTGATCGTCGCCGCGCAGCCCGTCCCAGTCCGCCGCCGGCACGGCCGCGATGCGATCGAGCCAGCGCACGACGTGGGGCATGGTCCGATCAGCTCAGGCCGACCTGATCCAGGTGCTTTTCTGCGTCGAGCGCGGCCATGCAGCCGAAACCGGCCGAGGTGATGGCTTGGCGATACACCTGATCGGCGACATCGCCGGCCGCGAACACGCCGGGAATGCTGGTCGCGGTCGCTCCACCTTCGAGTCCTGTCTTGATGCGCAGGTAGCCGTTCTTCATCTCGAGCTGGCCGTCGAACAACTGCGTGTTCGGCGAATGGCCGATGGCGATGAACACGCCCATCAGCGGAATCTCGCGGGTCGCGCCGCTGTCGACATGGCGGATGCGCATGCCGGTGACGCCGGAGTCGTCGCCCAGGACTTCATCGAGGGTGTGGTCCCAGACCAGTTCGATCTTGCCGGCCGCGGCCTTCTCGAACAGCTTGTCCTGCATGATCTTCTCGGCCTTGAGCTTGTCGCGACGATGCACCAGCGTGACCTTGCGGCAGATGTTCGACAGGTACAGCGCTTCTTCCACGGCCGTGTTCCCACCGCCGATCACGGCCACGTCCTGGTCGCGATAGAAGAAGCCGTCGCAGGTGGCGCAGGCCGACACGCCCTTGCCCTTGAACGCGTCTTCCGAGGGCAGGCCGAGATACTTCGCGGTCGCACCGGTGGCGATCACGAGTGCATCCGCGGTGTATTCGCCGTTGTCGCCGATCAACCGGAACGGACGCGTCTGCAGGTCGGCGGTGTGGATGTGGTCGAAGATGATCTCGGTGTTGAACCGTTCCGCATGCGCCTGCATGCGCGTCATCAGGTCAGGTCCCATCAGTCCATGGGCGTCGCCCGGCCAGTTGTCGACTTCGGTCGTGGTCATCAATTGACCACCTTGGGCCATGCCGGTGATCAGCACCGGCTTGAGATTGGCGCGCGCGGCGTAGACGGCGGCGGTGTAACCGGCGGGACCGGAACCGAGGATCAGCAGGCGGCAGTGCTTGGAAATGCTCATGTATGATTCCATGGTGAAAGCAGAGGCCGGCGACCGGCGCAGAACGCGCAGCATGCGGGCGTGCGGCATCGATATCAAGGTTCGGATCATGACGGTCGTCGGACGACGCGGCCATGGACCACAACGCAGCGGGAACACGTGACGAATCGCAGCAAGGAGCAGGCCGGCGCGGCCGAGCCATCGGTTTGGGAACAGCGCATCCGCGAGGCCGTGGTGCTCATGCTGATTCCGCTGATCGTCTACCTCGGCGTCTGCCTCTACACCTATTTTCCGGGCGATCCGGGCTGGTCGCATGCCGGGTCAGATGCGCCGATCCGGAACCTCGGTGGCAGCGTCGGTGCCTGGATCGCGGACTTGAGTCTCTACTTCTTCGGCGGCATGGCTTTCGCGTTCCCGCTGATGCTGGCGGCGATCGCATGGCGACTCATCCGTGACGAGAGCGCGTTGCCGGGCACGAAGCATGATTCGGCCTGGTTGCTGCTCGGTGCCGCCGGCTGGATCGCGAGCGGCGCGGGTCTTGCCCATCTGCATTTCTTCGAGGCGGCGTCGCCTTTGCCGGCGAATGCCGGTGGCGTCGTCGGCGCGCTGTTCGGAGACCTGTTGCGCAGTGCCGCTGGCGAACTCGGCGCGACCCTGTTCCTGTTCACGATTTTTCTGGTGATGCTGACCCTGTTCACCGGCATCTCCTGGTTTCGCCTGATGGAAGCGATCGGCGATGCCGTGCTGGGCTTGATCGCCAGGCTGCGCACCTTCTGGGACAGTCGCGAAGAGCGCCGTGCGGTACGCGAAGTGCGCGAGGTGCGCGAGGAAGTCCGCAAGGTCGAGCGAGTCAAGCAGGCCAAGCGCGAGCCGCTGAAGATCGAGCAGCCGACCCCGCTGGTCGAGAAGAGCGAGCGGGCCGAGCGCGAGTTGCAGATTCCGCTGTTCACCTCGTTGCCGGCAGGCGAGTTGCCGCCGCTGTCCCTGCTCGATGATCCCAAGCCTCAGCCCAAGGGTTACTCCGAGGAAACGCTCGAGACCCTGTCGCGCCAGGTCGAATTCAAGCTGCGCGACTTCAAGATCGACGCTCAGGTCGTGGGCGCCTATCCGGGGCCGGTGATTACGCGCTTCGAGATGCAGCCCGCACCGGGCGTGCGCGGTGGCCAGATCAGCAATCTCGACAAGGACATCGCGCGCGGACTTTCCGTGCAGTCGGTGCGCGTGGTCGACGTGATTCCGGGCAAGTCGGTGATCGGCCTCGAGATCCCGAACGTGAATCGTGAAATCGTCTATCTGTCGGAGATTCTTCGTTCGAAGGAGTACGACAAGATTTCTTCGCCGCTGGCGCTCGCACTCGGCAAGGACATCGGTGGACGCCCGACCGTGGTCGATCTCGCCAAGATGCCGCATCTGCTGGTGGCGGGAACGACTGGATCGGGCAAGTCGGTCGCGCTGAACGCGATGGTGCTGTCGCTGCTGTACAAGGCGACCGCTTCGGATGTGCGCATGCTGATGATCGACCCGAAGATGCTGGAATTGTCCGTGTATCAAGGCATTCCGCATCTGCTGGCGCCGGTCGTGACCGACATGAAGGAAGCCGCGAACGGCCTGCGCTGGTGCGTCGCCGAAATGGAGCGGCGCTACAAGCTGATGTCGGCCGTCGGCGTGCGCAACCTCGGCGGCTTCAACAAGAAGGTCCAGGACGCCGAAGCCAGCGGCCACCCCATCCTCGACCCGCTGTTCAAGCCGGCGCCGGACATGCCGCAGCTGTCGGCCGAGCCGCTGGAGACCTTGCCCTATCTCGTCGTCATCATCGACGAGTTCGCCGACATGATGATGATCGTCGGCAAAAAGGTCGAAGAACTGATCGCGCGCCTGGCGCAGAAGGCGCGTGCGGCCGGCATCCATCTGATCCTGGCGACGCAACGGCCGTCGGTCGACGTGATCACCGGTCTGATCAAGGCCAACATCCCGACCCGCATCGCGTTCCAGGTGTCGAGCAAGATCGACTCCCGCACGATTCTCGACCAGAGCGGTGCGGAACAGCTGCTCGGCCACGGCGACATGCTCTACCTGCCGCCGGGCACGGCCACACCGGAGCGCGTGCATGGCGCCTTCGTCAGCGACGACGAGGTGCATCGCGTCGTCAAGCACCTGCGTTCGATGTCGAACAAGCCCGACTACATTCCCGGCGTGCTCGACGAAGTGCAAATGCTCGGCGACGGCCAGGTGATTGGCGCCACGGGTTTGCCGGAGGCGAGTGCGGACGGCGAGGGCGGCGAGTCCGATGCGCTGTACGACCAGGCCGTGCGCATCGTCACCGAATCCCGGCGCGCCTCGATTTCCGGCGTGCAGCGTCGCCTCAAGATCGGCTACAACCGAGCCGCGCGACTGATCGAGGAAATGGAAGCGGCGGGCATCGTCAGCGCGCCCAGCCACAACGGCAACCGCGAAGTGCTGGCGCCGCCGCCGCCGAAGGATTGAACCGCCAGCGCGGGTTCAGGGCCTGGCTTGCACTATCTGCGTCGAACGCCTCGGAGCCTATTCATGCGACTGTTTTTCTTGTCCCTCTTGCTGTTGTCGAATGCCGTGCTCGCTGCCGACGCCCGCACCCGCCTCGAAGCTTTCGCCGACGGCCTCGATGCGCTCAGCGGCGCGTTCACGCAGACCACGTCGGACGCGAACGGCAACGTGCAGGAAGAATCGCAAGGCACGCTGGCCTTGGCCGCGCCGCGCCAGTTCCGCTGGCAGTACGAGGACCCGTTCCCGCAGCTCATCGTCGCCGACGGCAATGACGTCTGGATCTACGACGAAGATCTGGAGCAGGTCACGGTGCGCAATCAGAGCACCGAAGAATCGCAGTCGCCGCTGACCGTGCTCGTCGATTTGTCGCAACTCGATCGCGACTACGTCGTGCAGAATCTGAAGGACCGCGAAGGACTTTCCTGGCTCGGCCTAATCTCGCGTGCCAAGGAGCCGCCGTTCAAGCGCGTCGAGATCGGTTTCGACGGCCATGGCCCCAAGCGCATGCTGCTCGAGGACTTGCTCGGAAACCGCACCGAATGGACGTTCTCGACGTGGCAGCGCAACCCGAAGCTCGCTGCCGACACCTTCAAGTTCACGCCGCCCGACGGCGTGGACGTGATCGGCGAAGCGACCGAGGCGGCACAAGCGATTCCGCTGCATTGAGCGCACTACAATCGGCGCGATGAGACGCCGATCCCCGCCGCAGCCCGACTTGTTGCCCGAACCCGAGACCCTGAAGCCGTTGGCCGAGCGCATGCGGCCGCGTTCGCTCGATGATTTCGTCGGGCAGGACAGGTTGCTGGCGCCAGGCACGGCGTTCCGGCGCGCGATCGAGTCCGGGCGGGTGCATTCGATGATCCTGTGGGGACCACCGGGTTGCGGAAAGACCAGCTTGGCGCGGGTGCTGGCGCGCTACGCCGATGCCGAGTTCCTGTCGATCTCGGCCGTGCTCGGTGGTCTGGCCGAGGTCCGTGCGGCGCTGGCCGAAGCGACCCAGCACTTCGCTGCCGGCAAGCGCACGGTGTTGTTCGTCGACGAGGTGCATCGTTTCAACAAGGCGCAGCAAGATGCGTTCCTGCCGCACATCGAACGCGGCACGATCGTGTTTGTCGGTGCGACCACCGAAAACCCGTCGTTCGAATTGAATTCGGCGCTGCTGTCGCGTTGTCGCGTGCATGTGCTGGACAGGGTGTCGGTCGATGCGATCGTGCAGGCCTTGCGGCACGCGCTGGCGGATCGGGCGCACGGGCTCGGTGAACTCGATCTGCAGGTCGATGATGCCGCGCTGACCGAAATCGCGCGCGCCGCCGATGGCGACGTGCGGCGTGGTCTGACCTTGCTTGAAATCGCCGCCGAACTGGCCGAGAACCGGCGCATCGAAGCCAGCGTGCTCGATCAGGTGCTGGCCGACCGCGTGCGCCGTTTCGACAAGGGCGGCGATGCCTTTTACGACCAGATATCGGCCCTGCACAAGTCGGTGCGCAATTCGAATCCCGACGCGGCGCTGTACTGGATCGCGCGCATGTTCGATGGCGGTTGCGACGCCGCTTATCTGGCGCGGCGTCTGGTGCGCATGGCCGTCGAAGACATCGGCCTCGCCGATCCTTCCGCGCTGGAACGCACGATTGCGGCTTGGGAGGCCTATGACCGCCAGGGCAGTCCCGAAGGCGACCTCGCGCTCGCGATGATGGCGGTCTATCTGGCGATGGCCCCGAAGAGCAATGCTGCGTATTCGGCCTACGCGGCCGCGAAGAAGTTGGTCGCGGAGTCCGGTTCGTTGCCGGTTCCGGTCGCCTTGCGCAATGCCCCGAGCAAGCTGATGAAGCAACTCGGCTATGGTGCGAATTATCGATACGACCCCGACGTGGAAGGTGGCGTGGCCTACGACCAGCGCTGTTTTCCGGACGAACTCGGCGAGCAGCGGTTGTATTCGCCGACCGGCAACGGGATCGAGGCGCGCATTCGCGAGCGACTCGACCAACTTCGCGCCGAACGCGAAAAGGCGACGAAATCATGAGTTGGTCGCATCTGTTCGCGGTCGCCGGTGGCGGCGCGCTTGGTGCCAGTGCGCGCTATGGGGTCAATTTGATGTTCGTTCGGCAAGGTTGGTACGGTTTGCCGGCCGCGACTTTTGCGGTCAACGTGATCGGCTGCTTCCTCGCCGGCGTGTTGCTGGTCTGGCTGGATACGCGCCTGCATGATGCCCTGTGGTGGCGCAATCTGCTGATGGTCGGATTCCTCGGCGGCTTGACCACGTTTTCGGCTCTCGGTGTCGAAGGCTTCCAGTTGCTGCGTGCAAACCGCTTCGACTTG
>DATMVT010000265.1:0-19033 GCA_035562895.1 Patescibacteria group bacterium
TGAACATCACCCGCGCACGCCGCGACGGCGAGGTCGCGGCCCAAGCCGGAAACGCCGCCTTCGCCGACGCCACGGCGGCATCGACGTCCGTCTGTGCAGCAAGACCCAGCGTGCCGGTCTGTTCACCCGTCGCCGGATTGAACACCGGCGACGTGCGTTCGCCGACACCGTGCGTGCGTTGGCCCTGGATGAAGTGCGGAATGCGGACGGGCTCGGACATGGTCGTTCTTCGTGATTCGGGCCTGTGGTTTTACCACCAGCGCGGACGGCGAACGAGTGGCAGCCGCACGAGCACGCGCGTCGCAGGCCCTGAGACCCCGTCCTGATGTCATGGCGTGGCCGACAAACCGGTCGGCGGTCGAGGAGCGAAATCATGAACGATCAGATGCAAGTGACGATGCCGGTCGTCGACACGCTGCGCTTTCGGGTCACGGCGGAACGGCTGGTGAAGCGCACGTCGATCGCGGTGGGCGTGGAGATCATCGCGCTGGTGTCGGCACAGGACCGCGACGTATCGGCGCTGGAGGCACGGGTGCGCGAGGCACTCGCCCGATTCATCGACGCTCGGTGGCACACCGCGTCGTCCGAGCGCACGCGCGACGACTCGGGCTTCGAGCGCGTCAAGCTGATCGGCTACGCACGCGTGCCGCGCGAGGAAAACGTGAATCTGGCGGAACGCGCGCGCATCGCCAGCAGCGAAGGGCTGGCGATCCAGAACCCGTTGGTCAACTACAAGGTGGCCGCGGCGGTGCTGGTGGCCGAGACCGAGAAATTGCACGGGGACATCATCCGCCAAGCGCAGGCGCGCATCGCCGAGTTCGACGAACTGACTGGCCGGTCCTGGCGCATCGGCAACATCCAGTTCGGCGTGTTCGACCGCGGCGAGGGCGAGTACAGCCCGAAGATGGCGCGGCGCGAGTCGGCCCATTTCGGCTCGGATGAAACCGACGTGCTGCTGACTTCCGAACGCATCAGCATGATCGCCGAGGTGGAGCTGCGTTCGCTGCCCTAGCCTGATATGCGCGCACGCGGGGCGGTCGCGAACCGTGGCGCGCGCCTACAATGCGCGATCGAGCCGACGGAGTGACCATGGACCTGATCCTGCGCAACGCGAACCTGCCCGACGGGCGCACCGGGGTCGACATCGCCCTGAAGGACGGGCGCATCGCCGCGGTGCAACCCGGACTGTCGGCGACCGCGCACGAAGAGATCGACGCGCGCGGATGCCTGGTCTCGCCGCCCTTCGTCGACGCGCATTTCCATCTCGATTCGGCGCTCAGCTACGGCTTGCCGCGCATCAACCAGAGCGGCACCTTGCTGGAAGGCATCGCGCTGTGGGGCGAGCTGAAGCCGTTGCTGACGATGGATGCCATCGTCGAACGTGCGCTGCGTTACTGCGATCTCGCCGTCAGTCAGGGCCTGCTCGCGATCCGGTCGCACGTCGATGTCTGCGACGACCGCCTGCTCGCCGTGGAAGCGCTGCTGCAGGTGAAGAAGCGCGTCGCCCCGTATCTCGATCTGCAACTGGTCGCGTTCCCGCAGGACGGACTGTTCCGCTCGGCCACGGCCGAAAAGAACCTGTTGCGCGCCCTGGATCTCGGCATCGACGTGGTCGGCGGCATCCCGCACTTCGAGCGCACGATGGCCGATGGCGCACGCTCGGTCACGCGCCTGTGCGAGATCGCCGCCGAACGCGGCCTGCGCGTGGACCTGCACTGCGACGAAACCGACGATCCGATGTCGCGGCACATCGAGACGCTGGCCGCGGAAACGCATCGACTCGGCCTGCACGGTCGCGTCGCCGGCTCGCACCTCACCTCGATGCATTCGATGGACAACTATTACGTCTCGAAACTGCTGCCGCTGATGGCGGAATCCGGCGTCGCAGCGATCGCGAATCCGCTGATCAACATCACCCTGCAGGGCCGCCACGACACCTACCCGAAACGCCGCGGCATGACGCGCGTGCCGGAACTGCTGGCAGCCGGCATCGATGTCGGCTTCGGCCACGACTGCGTGATGGATCCCTGGTACGCCTTCGGTTCCGGCGACATGCTGGAAGTGGCGCACATGGGCGTGCACGTCGCGCAGATGACGTCGCAAGCGGCAATTCGCCAGTGCTTCGCGGCCATCACCACGAATTCGGCGCGGATCCTCGGCCTCGAAGGTTATGGCCTCGCACCCGGCTGCCACGCCGACCTGGTCGTGCTGCAGGCCGAGGACCCGTTCCATGCGATCCGCCTGAAGGCGAACCGCTTGTTCGTGATCCGTCGCGGCAAGATCGTCGCGCGCAGCGCGCCACGCGCGACGTCGCTGGCGCTCCCGGGAAGGCCCGCGCAGATCTGAACACGGTCCCTCAGCGCCAACCCCCCGCCGCCAGCGCCGCGATGCCGATGGCGATCAGCGCGAACATGCCGACGACGAACAGGCCGGCCAGCACCAGCACCGCGATCGCGACGCTGCCGAGTTCGTCGCGCTGCAGATCTGGTCGTGAGGTGAAGGCGTGCTTGTCGACCACCAGGGTGTCGCACATGAAATCGTGCAGCGCCTGCTTGCGCTCGGTGAAGGCGGCCATGATCAGGCCGATCATCAACAGCATCGAGCTCAGCAGATAGCCCCAGTAGCGACCGATGCCGCGCAGGAAACTGATGCGTTCGCCATCCGTGCGCACGACCTTGATGCCGACCGCCATCTTGCCCAGCGTCGCCTGGCTCGACGAGGAATGCATCCAGGCCAGGTAGACCATCGGGATGGCGATGCTGATCAGGTAATACAGCACGGTCACCAGCACATTGCTGCCGTCGTTGACCCGGGCCATGGCTTCGATGCCGCCGCCGATCACCATGAACAGCGGAATCATCAGCATCCACATCGCCATCGAGGTGACGAAGCTGTCGATGATGCTGGCGGCGACGCGCTTCCAGAACCCGGCCAGGACGACATGGCCGCCCGCGACCACGGCGCCCTCGTCGTGCAGGGCGGCGCGCGGCGGCGCATAGGGCGACGCGTCATCGGACGTCGCCGGCGGCGGCACCGGCGGTGCGCCCGCGGCGACCGTGGGCGACACGACTTCATGCATCACCTGCCGCCATGGCGTCCACGCCGCCAGCCCTTCGCGCCAGACCAGCGTCTCCGGACGCAATCCGCCCTGGGCGTGCAGGGTCGCGAGCGCTTCAGCGGACAGCGGCCCCTGGCGTTGATTGGTCGCATCGGCGTAGTACCAGTCGGTCATGGGCGAGTGTCCTGTCGGGAAGTCGGGGTCATTGTTCGGTCAAGGCGCGATAAAGCACGTTCTTCGAAGCGCCGCTGATGTCCGCAGCCAATTTGGCGGCGCGGCTCGCGGACATTTCCGCCGCGAGGCGCTTCGCCAGGTTCACGGCCTCGCGTTCGCGGCGGGCTTCGATGTCGCTGCGCTCGGCACCGGCGATCATCAGCACGAACTCGCCCAGTTGCTGCTCCGGATCGGCGGCAACGCGCATCTGCAATTCGGCCAGGGTGCCGCGCAAGACGGTTTCGTGCAGTTTGGTCAGCTCGCGCGCGATCGCGGCGCGGCGTTCGCCACCGAACACCGCGACGGCGTCGGCCAGCGACTCGACGATGCGATGCTTGGCCTCGAAGAAAATCAGGGTTCGGGTGGCGTCGGCCAAGGCCGTGAAGACCTCGCGACGTGCACCGGACTTGGTCGGCAGAAAGCCCTCGAAGCTGAATCGGTCGCTGGGCAGTCCCGACACCGACAAGGCCGCGACCGGCGCGCTCGGGCCGGGGATCGGCACCACACGCACGCCCGCCGCGATGGCCGCTTGCACCAGACGATACCCCGGGTCGCTGACCAGCGGCGTGCCGGCGTCCGAGATCAATGCGATGTGCTCGCCCGCGAGCATGCGCTCCACCAGTTTCGTCGCCGCCTGTGCTTCGTTGTGCTCGTGCAGCGCGACCGCCGGCGCGGATGCGCCGATGCCCGCCAGCAGCGGTCCGCTGTGGCGGGTGTCTTCGCAGGCGATGCGGTCGACGCGCTTCAACGTCGCGATCGCACGCGCCGAAAGGTCGTCGCGATGCCCGATCGGGGTCGCGACCACATACAGGCAACCGGGTTCACGGGGCGCGTTCGATGACATGGCTTCGCTATCATCGCGACCTTGACCATCAATTGCGAGTCCGTGCATGCCCCGTCTGCTTCCTTCCAGTGTCGCGCTGATCGCGCTGCTGCTCGCTGCCTGCCAGACGACGCCACCGGTGCCCGACCAGGTCCAGGAATCCGGCGCGCGCGACCGCATCGAGGCCGGCGACTATCGTGCGGCGGGTGCCGAGTACGAGCGGCTCGCGGGCGAGAAGCGAGCATTGCGCGATCACTACCGGCTGCTGGCCGCCGAAGCCTGGCGCGAAGAGGCGGCACTCGACGACGTCGCCCGACTGCTCGCGACGATCGAACGCAAGAAGCTCGATGCCGGACAGAACCTGCGCGTCGATCTGCTCGCGGCGGAAATCGCCTTGTCGAAGCAACAGCCGGGACGAGCCTCGACCTTGCTCGCCGTCGATGCGGCGCGCATCCCGGAATCGGTGCGCGAACGCTGGCTCGAATTGCAGGCGCGCGCGTTCCGCGCCGAAGGCCGTTACGTCGACGCGAGCCGGACGCGACTGCGCCTGATCGCGCTGCTGCCCGAACACGAACGCCGCGCGGTGCAGCGCGAATTGCTCGACCTGATCGTCGCCGAGAAGCCCGAGCGTTTGCGCGCGGACCTCGCGGCCCTAGCCAGCGACGATGCCCTGCGGCCTTGGCTCGAGCGCGCGTTGCGTGCCCACGGCGAAGCCGCGCCGCGGGCCGAGATCAACCCCGGCGAGGTGGTCGGCACCATGCTTGCCGGCCATGACGGCCAGATGCATCGCGAAGGCTTCAAGTCCGTGAAGACGCTGGCCGTGCTGCTGCCGGTGAGCGGCGACTACGCGGCCGCCGGCAAGGCCATTCTCGATGGCGTGATGAGCATGCACTATCAACTGGGGGCGGCTGCCGTGGTCCAGGTCTACGATGCCGGAGGCACCCGTCGCAGCGCGCTGGATGCTTATGCGCAGGCCCTCGCGGACGGCGTCGACGCAGTGCTGGGCCCGGTCGAACGCGACCAGGTCGATGCCATCCTCGAAGCCAGCGACGGACGTGTGCCGCTGCTGGCACTGAATCATCCGGAGCCCAAGACCATTGCCGCCGACACCAGCTTCCGCTTCGGCCTGTTGCCCGAAGAAGAAGCGGCACTCGCGGCGGAACGCTTCATCGCCGAGGGCGCGAAGCGCATTGCCGTGTTCGGAACCAACGAAGACTGGAGCGAACGCGCCATGGCCACGCTCGACGCGCAACTGCGAGCGCACGGCGGCGGCATCAGTGGACGCCGCATGTTGCGCGACAGCGACGTCGACTTCGCCGAGTCGCTGGTCGCGTTGATCGGAACGCCCGGCGCGGCGTCGCGCGACGCCGATGGCATCTTCATCGCGGTGCGCGCGTCGACGGCGCGCTTGCTCGTGCCGCAGTTGCGCGCGGCGGGATTCCTCGACCTGCCGGTGCTGGCGACGTCGCACGTCTTCAGCGGCGCCACGCAGCCGTTGATCGACAAGGACCTCGACGGTCTCGTCTTCCTCGATGCCCCGTGGCCGCATGGCGGCGGTGTCGGCTTGCCGATGCGCAGCGAGCTCGCACGTGATCTGGCGGCGGCGGCGAACAGTCCGCGCCTGTTCGCGTTCGGCATGGATGCTTACCAATTACTCCCTTACCTCGACTTTCTGCGCGCCAAGCCGGGTCGCTATGTCGATGGCGCCACCGGCCTGCTGCTGTCCGACGCCTTCGGGCGCATCCGCCGCCTGCCGCAGCTGTATCGCTTCGTCGACGGCACGCCGCAAGCGGCAATAGCGCTGCGTCTCGTCGTCGAGCCGGCACCAGAGACCGTGCCGGTGCCATGAGCGGCGCGCGCGCCATCGGCGATGCGCTGGAGGCGGCGACGGAGCGCTGGCTGGTCGCGCAAGGCCTGCGCCCGCTCGCGCGTCAGGTGCGCTTTCGCCTCGGCGAGATCGATCTGGTGATGCTGCACGGCGACGTGCTGGTCTTCGTCGAAGTGCGCTATCGCGCCAGCGCCAGTCATGGCGACGGTCTCGATTCGATCACGAAGGCCAAGCGCCAGAAACTCGTGCGCGCCGCCAGCCTGTTCCTTCAGGGTCAACCGCGTTACGCCAATGCCGCATGCCGCTTCGACGTCGTCTCGGTCAGCGGTGCCAGCACCGATCCGGCGTTCGACTGGCTGCGCGATGCGTTCCGGGTGGACGGATGAGCGCCGCCATCGACACCCTCATGGCGCGTCTGGAAAAGCAGCTCCCGGCGGACGCGCTGCGCCGCGATGAGGCCAGTCGCATCGCCTACAGCTACGACAATTCGCGCCGCAGCGTGCTGCCCGATGTCGTCGCGCTGCCCGCCACGCTGGAACAGATCGCCGCGATCGTCGCGCATTGCGCCGAGCTGCGCGTGCCCGTGGTGGCGCGCGGTCGCGGCACCAACACCACCGGTGCCAGCGTGCCGGTGGGTGGCGGGCTGGTGCTGTCCTGCGAACGCATGGACCGCATCATCGAGGTCGATCCGGACGATCGCGTCGCGGTCGTCGAAGCCGGCGTCCTCAACGGCGATCTGCAAGCCGCCGCCGCCGTGCACGGTCTGTTCTGGGCCCCGGATCCGACCAGCGCTGCATTCTGCACGGTCGGCGGCAATCTCGCCTGCAACGCCGGCGGGCCGCGCGCGGTGAAGTACGGCGCATCGCGCGACAACACCTTGGCGATGCGCTGCGTCGATGGCCGTGGCGCATCGCATCGACTGGGCTCGCGCACCACCAAGGGCGCGACCGGCTACGACCTGATGCGGCTGGTGATCGGCAGCGAAGGCACGCTGGCCCTGATCGGTGAAGCCACGCTCAAGCTGTTGCCGAAGCCCGAGGTGGTGCGCACGCTGCGCGTGCTGTATCGCGATGTCGAGGCCGCCGCCGCCGCGGTCGCGCGAACGATGCGCCAACCGCAGGTGCCGTGCGCGCTCGAGTTCATGGATGCGGAGGCCGTGCGCCTCGCGCGCGAGTTCGGCGGCGCGGACATTCCGCCGGCCGGTGCCTTGCTGATGATCGAGGTCGATGGTGCCGAAGCCGCGATCGCACATGCGGTGGCCGCCGTTACCGACGCGGCCCAGGGCGACGGCCTGCTGCAGATCGATGCCGCGCAATCCGCCGCCGACGTCGCCCGCCTGTGGGCCGCACGCAAGGCGCTGTCGCCGGCGCTGAAGCGGGTCGCGCCGAAAAAAATCAACGAAGACGTGGTCGTGCCGGTCTCGAAGCTGCCGGCACTGGTCGCGAAGACGCGCGAACTCGCGACGCGCAGCGGCATCGACATCGTCTGCTTCGGCCACGCCGGCAACGGCAACTTGCATGTGAACCTGATGTTCGACCCGGCCGACGCGGCGCGATCCGCGGCCGCACCCGGCGTCCTGAGCGAATTGTTCGCAACCACGCTGGCCCTCGGTGGCACCTTGTCCGGCGAACATGGCATCGGACTCGACAAGCGCGACTTCATGCCGCACGCCATTGCCGCACCGACGCTGGACCTGATGCGCGCGGTCAAGGCGCAGTTTGATCCCCTCGGCATCCTGAACCCCGGCAAGTTGTTGCCGTGACCCATGTCCGGAATGCCGATGCTTTCTCGTAACACGGTGCATCCGATGGAGTTTTGCGATGCGCTGCCGTGCCCTGCCCCTGCCTTTGTTTCGCCGTCGCATCGCACGGCGCACGCGTGCCCGCCTGCTGGCCAGGCACATGCTGCGGCTGTTGCTGCAGGGCGATCGTTCACCGGCTGCATCGGCCCTGTCGCGCGTGCGCAGCGAAGGGACGCCGCTGCTGTCACGTCTGAGCATGATGCTGTTGCGGTCGCATCGGACATCGCGCCCGCCGTCGGGCGCGACGACCCTGCCGCACTGAGCATCGCGCGGCGTGCCTTTCGGCACTGCCGGGCCCCGGGTGCCGGCGCTTTGATCGCACCATGGACTTGATGCACCGCTGCGTACGCGCCTGGATGCACTGCTGCTGGGTCACCCTGGTGGTCGTGCCGGCGCTGGCCATGGCTGGCGACGAGCCGCTGCGCGTGGTGTTCGTCGGCAGCAGCTACACCTACACCAATGACCTGCCGATGCTGTTCCGCACCCTCGTGCACAGCCAGAACCCGGAACGCGACGTCGAGACCGAGGCATTCGTCACGCCCGGCGGAACCCTCAGCGAGCGCTGGCGCGAAGGCGTGGTCCAGCGCCACCTGAAAGCCAACCGCGTCGACGTGCTGGTACTGCAGGAAGCGGGCGGCTGGCTGCGATGCGCCGACCATCCTTCGCTGCGCCTGACCTTCGCATGCACCGACAGCCTGCGCACGCACAAGCGATATGCGGAATTCGCGGCCAGGCTCGGCGTTCGCACGGTGATCTTCGGAACCTGGGGCGCCGATGTGCGCGAGCAGTCGGAAATCAGCCGCGTGACGCGACGACTTTCGCGGGCGATCGATGCGCTGCCCGCGGATGTCGGCGACGCCGTCATCGCCCTGCGCAAGTTGGCACCGACGTCGACCCTGTTCACCGACCGCTTCCTGCATCCGACGCCCGAGGTGTCGATGCTGGCCGCCATCGTGCTCTATGCGCGCATCGAGGGCTGGCTGCCGGAAGCGCGTCCGGTGCAGGTGGCACAGCCGATGATCAGCGTCGCCGCCCGACCCGATGCCCGGGTGCCGCTGTCGATGCAGTACAGCACCCTGCCGCGCAGCGAATTCGCCGGTTTCAGCGCCGAACGCATGGCGCTGTTGCGGCGTGCCGCGGAGACCGCACTGTCGGATGACGACCGCTGAAGTCGCGACTCAGAAGCGCGCCTCCAGCCACGGCCAGGCGCACAGCATCGACGCCGAGTACACCCCGGCGATCGCATCATCGGCCATCGCGCCAAAACCGCCATGCAATTCGCGATCAGCCCAGGACGCGGGCCACGGCTTCAAGATGTCGGTGAAGCGGAACGCGAAGAACGCGAGCGCGCACTCCAGCCACAAGGGTGCCGAATAGCCGAGCGTCGGCCACAGCGTCAGCGCCGGCAGCAGGGTGATCCAGGTGCCGACCCACTCGTCGATCACGACCACGCCGGGATCTTCGATGCCGGTCTTGTCGATCACCCAGTTCGCGGCCAGCACGCCGAGTGCGAACGCGATGACGATCGCGGCCACCACGACCATCCACCCGAACGGCCGAAGCGCGAGATAGACGAGCAAGGCCGAGGCGGTACCGACCGTTCCCGGCGCGAATGGCGACAGGCCGGAACCGAAGCCGCTGGCCAACCAGCCCCAGGGATGTCGCAGCACCACGAACTTATTCGCCATCGTCGCTTCCGAAATGGTTGAAACCGGCGCGCGCCGGCGCGTAGTCGCCGCCTTCGCGCGTGATCACCGCGACGCCGTTGCCGGGCACGACGACGCCGATCTCGTGCAGGTCGAGGCCGAGTTCGGCGATGCGTTCGCGCAGTCCGCTCATTCGCGCGGCATCGACGGTGAACGCGAGCAGGTAATCGTCGCCGCCGCCGAGTGCGAGATCAACCGCGGCGCGCGGGTTCAACCCGAGCCGCGCGCCGAGTTCGAACGGCGGATGCGGGATCGCATCGAGATCGAGGCGAACGCCGACACCGCTCGCCGTCGCGACGTGGCCGAGATCGGCAACGAGTCCGTCGGAGACGTCGATGCATGCCGTCGCGACACCGACCAGCGCCTGGCCGAGCGCGAGTTGCGGCTCCGGACGATCGAGGCGCGCGATGCAATGCGCGAACACGGGATCGTCGCGTCGCCGCGCGTGTACCGCCGCGAGACCGAGCGCCGCTTCGCCAAGCACGCCCGCCACGCAGACACGATCGCCGACTTGCGCACCCTCACGGCGCAGCGCCGCATCGGGTGCCACGGCACCGAGCGCGGTCACCGTGATCGTCAACGGCCCGCGCGTGGTATCGCCACCCACGAGCGCGACCTCGCTCATTTTCGCCAGCGCCGCGAATCCCGCGCCGAAGCGTTCGATCCACGTCGCGTCGCGCTCCGGCAAGGTCAGCGCCAGCAACGCCCACTGCGGCACCGCACCCATCGCCGCGAGGTCGGACAGATTCACCGCCAGCGCCTTCCAGCCAATCGCGAACGCATCGGTGTCCTCCGGAAAATGGCGTCCCGCCACCAGCGTGTCGCACACCGCCACCAACTGCGCCCCGCGCGCCGGCGCCAACACCGCGCCATCGTCCCCGATGCCCAACACGACATCGTCCCGCGCCCCACGCTGGGTCGCGGCCAACCGCCGGATCAATTCAAATTCGTCGGGCATGCCACACCTCGGTCGCACAGCACGTGGACATCTCCGCACATACTGCGGACCAACGAACTCAGCGGCGATATTCCGCGCCGCGAACCTGTTTCGCGAGTTTGTCGAGGACGCCGTTGACGAAGGTGTGGCCGAAGTCCGCGCCGAAGCGCTTGGTGGTTTCGATGGCTTCGTTGATGACCACGCGATACGGCACGTCGAGGCGATGGATCAATTCATAGGCGCCGAGGCGCAGCACGGCGCGTTCGATCGGGTCGACCGAGGCCATGGCGCGGTCGATGTGCGGCTGGATCGCGTCGTCGAGGTCCTTGCAGTGCTTTTCGATATTGACCAGCAGGTCCTCGAAATAATCGAGGTCGGCGATCTCCATTTCCTGCTCGTGCTTGAACTGGTCGATGATGCCGCGCATGCCGGTGCCCGACACCTGCCAGGCATACGTCGCCTGCAAGGCGCGACGACGGGCGCGACTGCGCGCGGCGAGATCGACGCCGTCGGGCTTGCCGTGTCGATGGTCGTTCATCGGCTGGCTCCGCGCGGCAGATCGTTGTTCGGGATGTCGCCCAGCAGTCCGTCGAGCTCGTCGCCGAGGTCGAAGTGTTCCGGCAGCAGGCTGCGGATCAGGCCCGCCGTTTCGATCGCGGCGAGCGCCGCCTCCGAACCCTTGTTGCCAAGCTCGCCGCCGCAACGCGCGATCGCCTGTTCGATGTTCTCGACCGCGAGCACGCCATTCGCGACCGCGATGCCGGCCTTCATCGACACGTTCATCAATGCGCGCGCCGACTCGTTGACGATGACGTCGTAATGCGACGTTTCGCCGCGGATGACGCAACCGAGCGCGACGATCGCGTCGATCTCGCCGGTATCCGCCATCGCCTGCGCGACCTGGGGCAATTCCCAGGCACCGGCGACACGCGCCAGGACCACGTCGTCGCCACGCACATCGTGCTCGGCCAGCGTGCGCAGCGCGCCTTCGAGCAGTGCATCGACGACGTCGGCATTGAAGCGCGCCGCGATGACGCCGACGCGCACGGCGCCTTCGGCGGGCTCGACGCGCGCGAGCTTGAAGCGGGCCAGGTCGACGGGCTGGGCTCGGGGAACGGGATGGGAAGGCATGCAGGAACCTCGGGCCGCACCGCGTCAGGCGCTGGCGGGCCGATCAGGATTCGGAGGGCGCATAGTCTACCACTTCGAGTCCGAAGCCCGAGAGGCCAAGGAATCGACGCTGCGTGCCGATCACGCGCAGTCGACGCACGCCGAGATCGGCGAGGATCTGCGCGCCGAGGCCGCTCTGGCGCCAATCGCTGGCCGCGGCCGGCGCCGGAAGGGACTTCTCGGCCAGGCGTCCGAATTCGGCCTCGGCATCGCGCGCGTCGCCGAGCAGGACGAACACGCCGCGGCCTTCCTGCGCGATCGTCGCCAGCGCCTTCTCGGCCGACACGCCGAGATCGTCGCGGTCGAGCATCAGCACGTCGACCAGCAGATTCTTCACGTGCACGCGCACCGGCGTCACCGCTTCCGACTCGATCGCGCCGCGCACCAGCGCGTAATGCAGGCCGGGCCCGAAGCGGTCACGGTAGGCGACCAGGCGGAACGGGCCATGCCGGGTTTCGACCTCGCGCTCGAACACGCGCGTGACCGTGCCTTCGGTCTGCATGCGGTAACGGATCAGGTCGGCGATGGTGCCGATCTTGAGGCCGTGCTTCGCGGCGTATTCTTCCAACTCCGGACGCCGCGCCATGGTGCCGTCGGCGCTCATGATCTCGACGATCACGCCGGCGGGTTCAAGTCCGGCGAGCAGCGCGAGATCGACCGCCGCTTCGGTGTGGCCGGCGCGCAACAACACGCCGCCGGGCTGCGCCTGCAGCGGAAAGACATGACCGGGCTGATGCAGGTCCTCGGGCTTGGCATTGGGTCGCACCGCGGTACGGATGGTGTGCGCGCGGTCATAGGCCGAGATGCCGGTGCTGACGCCTTCCGCCGCCTCGATCGAGACCGTGAACGCGGTACGGTGCTTGGACGCGTTGTCCTGCACCATCGGCGGCAGGCGCAGTTGCTTGCAGCGTTCCGCGGTCAGCGACAGGCAGATCAGGCCACGCGCCTCGCGCGCCATGAAATTGATGTCCTCGGGCCGCACCAGCTCCGCGGCCATCACCAGATCGCCTTCGTTCTCGCGGTCCTCATCGTCGAGCATGACGATCATGCGGCCGGCGCGGATCTCGTCGATCAGTTCGGGAATCGGGCTGAAACTCATGGCGACGACACGCTGGATCCGGGGCGCGCAGCATACCGGCTGTGCCCGTGTTCACCGCGTGGCCGGACCCGGGCGGCGCAGATCTTCACGATGGCGCACATGCCCGCCACGTTCGAGCCAGGCGAAGATCGAATCGACCGTCACCACCTCGTACTCGCCGGATAGCCGGGCCGAGAGCGGGTGATCGGTGAAGTGGGCATTCGCCGAGAACAGGCCGCCGGCGATGCGCTTCGTGTACGCGATGTGCAAGCGCGTCGGGCGGTGGCCACTGGCTTCGGCCCGGTCCTGCGCGGCCGCGCGACCGGGGCGCGCGTCGTGCTGCATCGCCAATGCCAGCGTTTCCATCACCCAGGCCGTGCTGTTCTGGAATCGCGCACTGAGCGGATGCGCGATGACGTTGTAGTCCGCATCATGCAGGCGCGCTGCATCACGGTTCGTCAGCACGCGCATCAGACCGGCAATGAGTTCATCGTCGGGCCATAGGATGGCGGTGTCCAGCGACACGCGCGCATCGGCGTAATAGTCGACCAGGCCTTCGGCGTACAGCGCGCTGCGGTCGGTGCCACACGCATTGAGCAGGTGGACGACGGTCCAGCGCCCGTCCGGCGCGTCGCGCAGCACGAAGCCGACGTGGCTGTAGCGGAGGCCGTGTTCCGACAAGTCGGTGCCGACACGCGCGAGCAAGGCGACGGGCGCATCCATCGCATCGAGACGATCGGCCACCGCCAGCGCCTGCACCGCGGCCTCGGCCTGACGGTCCGGCGCGATCACCTCGCCGCGGCAGTCCTGTCCGGCCTGAATCTCGACCGCCGAAGCCAGCAACGCGATGAGCAGAAGCACGCGCTTCACGGCCAGACCCGACGATGGCGATGGGCCGATGCATCCGGGCTCAGCAGGAAGGCCACGGCTTCGCCGCCAACGATCAGCAAATGCCCGGCGCGGGTCGCCACCGTCTCGATCACGGCACCGACCGACGCGGCGAGCACCCGTGCCGTGCGAGCCGTCACCTTCAGCGACACCGTCACCGAACCCTGCGCGCCCGTCAGCACCAGGTGCGCCGAATCAGCGACGATCTCGACCGCGGCCAGCGTCAATTCGCTGCCGGCGCCGACCAGGGCGGCGCTGCCGTCGATCACCTGCGCCGACGCCTGCGCACTCGCACGGGACGCCGCACTGGGATCAGCCGCCTGCAAGGTCGGCAGCACGCAAAGCATGGCCATCGCGCCGATCCACCGGATACTTCGCATCGTCCCGCTCCTCGACAGCCGCCATCCGGCCGATCCACAGCTTGCGCGGGGCTGCGGCGGACGCACGCAAACCGTTACGATGGCGCGGCTTCCGATACCGAAGGTCGCGAGGAACGCGGATGGCCCTGCGCTATGAACTGATCGATGCACTGAAGCGGCTGCTCAAGGGCCGCGGCATGACCTATGCGCAGCTTGCGACCAAGATCGACCTCAGCGAAGCGTCGGTCAAGCGCATGTTTTCGCAGCAGACGATGACGCTGGCACGTCTGGACGAGATCTGCGAGGCGCTCGGCATCGGCCTCACCGAACTGGTCGAGCATGCGCGTCCGGAGCACGAGCCGCTCTCGGCCTTGAGCGAGGAGCAGGAAGAGGAGCTGGTCTCGGATCCGCGCCTTTTCCTGACGCTCTATCTCGCGCTGAACCGCTGGCGCGAGGAGGACGTGCTGCGTCGCTACAGCTTCACCAAACCGGAATGGATCGGCCTGCTGGTGCGGCTCGACCGCATGGGCATCATCGAGTTGCAGCCGGACAACCGCGCCAAGTTGCGCACCGCGCGCAACTTCCGCTGGCGCGAAAACGGCCCGGTGATGCGCCTGTTCGCGAAAAAGCTGATCCCCGAATTCTTCGCGCGCCCGTTCGCGGGCGAGAACGAACAGATCCTGCTGCTGGCCGGCATGGTGTCGCGCCCGACCGGACAATTGCTCAAGCAGCGTCTGCAGGAACTCGCGCGCGAATTCGACGCGTTGATGGCCCGCGACAGCGTGCTGCCGGTCGCGGAGCGCGTGGGCCTGAGCTTGGTGCTGGGTGTGCGCCCGTGGGGCCTGCCGGACTTCGAGAAATTCCGCCGCAAGAACGATACGACACCTGCCTGACGGAGACGCCATGAACGCCACCCACCTGCTGCGCTCGATCCCGATGTTCGCCGGCCTCAGCGACGAGGACCTGGCGGCGCTGTCCGCAAGCGTCGCGCAGCGCGAATTCAAGGCCGGAAAGATGATCTTCGCACTCGGCGATGCCGGCAACGCGATGTACATCGTCGAGCGCGGCGACGTGAACATCCACCTGCCCGGACAGAACTCGCAACGCATTTCCCTGAAAGATGTGAGCCGCGGCGAATACTTCGGCGAGCTCGCGCTGTTCGACGAGAAGCCGCGCAGCGCCAGCGCCGTCGCGACCAGCGACACGGTGCTGATCGAACTCAAGCACGACACGCTGACGAGCTACCTCGAGCGACGCCCGGCGGCCGCGATGGCGATCCTGCGCACGATGAGCGAACGTCTGCGCGAAACCAATGAACTGCTGTCGGCGCGCGCCGCGAAGAACGTCGATGCGGAATTCGACAAGAACCTGTCGTGGAGCGAGCGGATGGCCGACAAGGTCGCCGAGCTCAACGGCTCCTGGGCCTTCATCCTGTTCCTGCTGCTGCTCACCGCTGTGTGGTGCAGCATCAACGTGCTCAACGTGCTGCCGAAACCGCTCGACCCCTACCCGTTCCAGTTCTTCAACCTCGCGCTCGCGATCCTCGTCGGCCTGCAGGGCCCGCTGATCGTGATGAGCCAGAACCGCCAGTCGCTGAAGGATCGCGCCCGCGCCGAGACCGATTACAAAGTCAACCTCAAGAACGAAGTGAACATCGAAACCCTGATGCGCGAATTCGCCGAACTCCGCAACGAAGTCAAAGGCGTCTCGATCCATCAGGACGACCGTCGCGGCACCACCGCGGATGCGACCGAAGGTTAGCGCGGCCCGGCCTGAAGGCGATCGAGGTAACGCGCGAGCAAGTCGACTTCGAGGTTCACGGCGCTGCCGACGGCGGATTCGGCGAAGGCGGTGACGGTTTGCGTGTGCGGGATCAGCGCGACCTCGAAGTGCTCGTCGCCGACCGCGTTGACGGTGAGACTGACGCCATCGACCGCGATTGATCCTTTTTCCGCGACGAAGCGCGACAACGTCCGCGGCAGCGCGAAACGCCAACGCGTGGCGCGGGCGTCGGCTTCGATCGAGACGACGTGACCGACGCCATCGACATGCCCGCTGACCAGATGCCCACCGACCCGATCGCCGAAGCGCAGCGACTTCTCCAGATTCACCAGCCGCCCGACGGACCAGTCACCGAGCGTCGTGCGCGCCAGCGTTTCCGTCGAGACGTCGGCATCGAAGCCGTGTGCATCGAACGCGACCACGGTCAGGCAGACGCCGTTCACGGCGATGCTGTCGCCGAGGTGCACGTCGGCGAACCCGAGCGTGTCGGAGGCGATGCGCAGGCGCACATCGCCTCCCTTCGCCTCGATGGCGGCCACGCGGCCAGTGGCTTCGACGAGTCCGGTGAACATGATCAGTCCTTTCGCTTCGGGCGCAGCACGAGTCGACGGTCCGGCCCGATGCGGCGTTCGTCGACGAGAGACGCGTGCATCATCGCGGGAAACACGTCGACAAACAGTGGTCGCGCGTCGTCACCCAGCAGCGCGTGCGACTGGTACAACACGCATTCATCGACGAGTCCGGCACGCAGCAATCCTCCGGCCAGCGACGCCCCGGCCTCGACATGGAGTTCGTTGACCTGCTGCTCGGCCAGCAGCGACATCAGCGCATGCAGGTCGATCCGGGCCGCACAAACGGGCAACGCAACGACCTCCGCGCCCGTCGCCTCCAGCGCGCGCCGCCGTTCGCCGTCGGCGCGCTCGCCACAGACGATCAACACGCGCGGTCCACGGTCGTGCAACAGGCGCGACGTCGTCGGCGTGCGCAACCATGTATCGGCAATGATGCGCCGTGGCGCCGCGTGCGGCACATCGAGCCGTACCGTGAGCAGCGGATCATCGGCGCGCACGGTGCCGACGCCGCTCAGGATCGCCGAAGCACGCGCGCGCCAACGATGGCCATCGCGCCTTGCGGCATCACTCGTGATCGACAGACTCGACCCGTCGGCCGGTGCCGTGCGGCCATCCAGCGTCGCGGCCAGTTTCACGCGCACGAAGGGTCGACCGCGTTCGATGCGCGACAGGAATCCGATGTTGAGTTCACGCGCCGCGACTTCCATCAGACCGACCTCGACGACGATGCCCGCGTCGCGCAGCCGCGCGAAACCTGCGCCTGCGACACGATCGAACGGATCGCCGATCGCTGCAACCACGCGCGCGACGCCGGCATGTGCCAGCGCGTCGGCGCAGGGCGGCGTGCGCCCGTGATGCGCGCAGGGCTCGAGGGTGACGTAGGCGGTGGCCCCGCGTGCCGACTCCCCGGCCTCGCGCAGCGCAAACACTTCCGCATGCGGGCCGCCCGCACGTTCGTGGAAGCCGCGACCGAGCACGCGCTCGCCGTCGGCGATCACGCAGCCGACGCGGGGATTCGGCGCCGTCGTGTACATGCCGCGTGCGGCGAGGCGCAATGCCTCGGCCATGTGCGCGTGATCGATCGCGCCGAACACGTTCAAGCGGCCAATGCGCGTGGTGCGATACCCATCACCGTCACGCCGACCCCACGCAGCGAGACGGTGGCGACATCGTGCCAGCCGAGCTTGCGGTAGAACGGCTCCTGGCCCGAGGTGTACAGGTACAACCGCGCGACGCCGAGGCGCTGCGCCATGTCTTCGCAACGACGCACCAGACCGATGCCGAGCCCGCGCCCCCGCTGGTCTGGGCGCACATACAGGCTGGCCAGCCACGGCGAATAGTCGCGGATGTCGTCGTGGTCGTTCTCGAGCAGGCTGACCGAGCCGATCACGTCATCGTCGTCCAGTGCGACCAGCGTCGTCGGAATCTGCACGTCGCCATCATGCGTCGCGAATTCGGCCAGCAGGTCCGGCACATTGAATCCGGGAATCAGTGGCGACCATTCCGCGACATGCCATTCCGCCAGCACGCGCGCATGCTTCGACACATCGCGCAACGGCGCGAAGCGAAGGCTCACGGCTTGCGGCCTTCCGGCGGCGGGTCGTCGAGCAGGGACAACTGTTTCTCGGACAGCGAGGGCAAGTCGCGTTCGAGTTGCTCGACTTCCTCGCGGAACGCCTGCACGTCCTCGAACTTGCGGTACACCGACGCGAAACGCACATAGCCCACCTGGTCGATGCGGCGCAGTTCGCTCATCACCCAGTCGCCGATCCGCCGCGATGGCACTTCACGATCGACCACCGCGCGCAGCCGCCGCGTGATCGCGGCGATCGCCGCATCGATGCTGGCGGCGCCCGCGGGCCGTTTGTGCAGGCACTGTTCCAGACTGGCGCGCAGCTTGCCGGCATCGAAGGCTTCGCGCCGTCCATCGGTCTTCACGATCATCGGCAACTTGAATTCGACCGACTCGAAGGTCGTGAAGCGCTCACCGCAGCCCTCGCACTGCCGGCGCCGACGCACCTGCGCGCCGTCGTCGGTCAGACGCGAATCGACGACGCGGGTGTCGGACTTGTGGCAGAAGGGACAGTGCATTGGCGCAGCGTAGCCCGTCGATTTCCCGGCCTGCAACCCGGATATCGGCCGAAACCGGGTCAATCCGTCGGCACGGAGCGCCGCTTCAGGAACCGCCGCGCCGGCAGATACAGCAATCGCAGCGCGGCAAACAGCAACAAGGCCTGGACCAGCAGGCCACAGACGGCAACGACCGTGTCGGCCGGGCCCATCGCATGCCCGAGGCGGGACAGACGATCCGCCCAGAACTCCGGCAACGCCGGGAGCACGCGCCAGAGATGGCGCACCGCCCAGAACATCATCACGCCCATGAAGAGCGAGGCAGCGCCGGCGTACAACGTCAGCATCCACCACTGCCAGGTCGGTCGCGAGCGCGGCCACGCCCGACTGCGCCACAGCGACGACAGCGCCGATGCCGCTTCGCGCCGCAAGTTCGGCACACCCAACCCGTCGGCCAGCAGCCAATAGCCATCCATGCGCAGGAGCGGATTCAGGTTCCACGCCAGCGACGCGCTCACCGCGGTGGCCGCAGCGAGAAAGACACCGTCGCCGCTTGCGCGATGGAGCACGACGTACAGGGTTGCGACCAGTCCTTGCAGCCAGACGCCGGCCAGATCGACGAGCATGCGTTGACGCCGTGACCAGGCCCAGGATTCCGACAGGTCGGCGTAGGCAACCGGGAAGGCGACGTACCAACCCACACCGATGGACACGCGCCGGGCGCCACAACGATACGCGGCGGCGGCAT